>JAVVRO010000135.1:0-5168 GCA_036654695.1 Angelakisella sp.
GAGCATCATCTTATCCTGCGAAGCACAAGGAAGGAATGATAAGATGATATGTGGTTTCCGTAGGACTTGCCCATAGAGGTGGAAGGAAGCGCTACAGGTTCCCCCATTTTTTGCTTCTCATTTTCTACAGACCAGTATACCACAATCGGTCAAATTTTGCAATGGTTCGGCAAAGACAGTCTGCAAATTTGTCCCACAACAAAGGTATTTTCGGCAAATTGTTTGAAATTTACAGGGCTGTATGCTATACTGTTTCTATTTCGTGGAAGGGAGGGGATATCCTATGCTTAATCATACGACCTATCCAAGCTTTGAGGCACTGTGCACCGAGCTGCGCAGCTGTACCAACTGTGAGCTTTGCAAGACCCGTACCAATGTGGTGGTGGGGGTTGGCAACCCACAGGCAAAGGTCATGCTGATTGGGGAAGCACCCGGGGAGCAGGAGGATTTGCGTGGCGAGCCCTTCGTCGGCCGCAGCGGTCAATTAATGGACAAAATGCTGGGGTATGTGGGGCTGTCACGGCACAGTAACCTCTACATTGCAAATATGCTAAAATGCAGACCACCACAAAACCGTGATCCCTCCAAGGAGGAGGTCGAGTGCTGCCTAGACTTCCTGCGCAGTCAGGTGCAGCTCATCCGCCCGCGGGTCATTGTCTGCATTGGCAGAATTGCAGCGACAGCGCTTATTTCGCCTGACTTTAAGGTAACCAAGCAGCACGGCGACTTTATTGATAAAAACGGTGTGCTGATGATGGGTACCTTCCACCCGGCGGCGCTGCTGCGTAACCCCAACCACACGCCCGACGCCATGGCGGATTTGCTCAAGCTGCGGAGCAAGCTCCTTGCATTGGGGCTGTTTACCGAAGCCGAGCTGCCCTTTGTGGAGTGCCCGGACACACACTAAGTTGTTATTCTATTTATCTTTTTTAACTGCTAGTTCAAATTTGTTTAATTATAAGGAGATTGCGCATGAAAGGCATGTTTGTCTTTACCAAAGGTGTCCGGCGCTATCTGGCGCTGGCAATTCTTTGCATTGCTGTCTATACGTTTTTTAACTTTCTATCGCCGCAAATTATCCGCTTTACCGTGGACACGGTAATTGGCACCGAGCCATCGGCGCTGCCCCCTTCGTTTACCCTGCTGCTGGAGCAATGGGGCGGACGGGACATGCTGCGGCAAAACCTGATTTTTTGCGGGCTGGCCATTATTCTCTGCGCGGCCATTCACGCCATCTTTAACTTTTTTTCCCGCATGAGCATGGCGGTGTTTACGCAAGGGTTTGTCAAGTCCCTGCGCGACCGGCTGTTTACCCACATTCAGCGGCTGCCCATGTCGTGGCATTCTCAAAACCAAACTGGCGAGGTCATTCAAAAATGCACCTCCGATGTAGAGGTAGTGCAGAACTTTGTAGCAAACCAAATTCTGCAAATCCTGCGCGCCAGCATCCTAATTGTTACGGCCATTGGGCTGATGTTCACCATGAACATTCCGCTGACGCTCATTGCCTGTGCCTTTATTCCCATTACGGTGCTCTACTCCGGCTACTTCTTTGCCAAAATCCGCAAGCATTTTACCAAGGCGGATGAGGCCGAGGGCGCCCTTACCGTCATTGTGCAGGAAAACCTGACCGGTGTGCGGGTGGTGCGTGCCTTTGGGCGCGAGCGGCAGGAGATGGATCGCTTTGACAAAGCAAATGAGCTGTATGCCAAGCTGTGGATTGACACCGGCTTTCGCAACGGTGCCTACTGGGGGCTGGGGGACATTATGACCGGCTTGCAGGTGCTGGCAATCATCACCGGCGGGGTCATACTGGCCAGCAAGGGCATTTTAACGCTGGGGGAATTTATTGTCTTTGTCTCCTACAACCAGACCTTGGTCTGGCCCATTCGTTCGCTGGGGCGGGTACTGTCCGACCTAAGCAAGGCCGGTGTGTCGGCCAAGCGCATCAACGGGATTCTGGAGGCAGAGGAGGAAGCTGAAACTCCCCACGCAGTTTGCCCGACGCTGGATGGTGATATTGAGTTTAAAAACGTTTCCTTTCGCTACGAAAACCAGCCGGTGCTGCACAAGGTCAGCTTTACCGTGGAGCATGGCACAACCGTGGGCATTCTGGGGGCAACCGGCAGTGGAAAAAGTACCGTTGCCAGCCTGATTAACCGCCTGTACGAGCTGCCCGACGACGGCGGCGACATTCTGCTGGGCGGTGTGCCCCTGCGCCAAATTGACCGGGCACATCTGCGCCGCCAAGTGGGCATTGTGCTGCAAAACCCCTTTTTGTTTTCCAAAACCATTGCCGAAAACATTGCCATTGCGCACCCCAACTCCACCCGGGAGGAGGTGCGTGTCTGTGCAGCTATCTCTGCCATTGACGAGTCGATTACCGAGTTTGCCAACGGCTATGACACCTTGGTGGGGGAACGCGGCGTAACCCTGTCCGGCGGGCAGCGGCAGCGGGTGGCCATTGCCCGGACGCTTATGCAGAACTCCCCTATTATTATCTTTGACGACTCGCTGTCGGCTGTCGACTCCGAAACCGACGCGGCCATTCGTGCCGCCATTCAGGAACGGCTGGACAGTGCTACCGTAATCCTCATCTCGCACCGTACCGGCACGCTGATGCACGCCGACAAAATACTGGTGCTGGAGGAAGGGCAGCTGGTGGAAAGCGGAACCCACGACCAGCTGATGTCCGCCGGTGGCATCTACCGCCGCACCTACGACATGCAGCTGTCCGAAATGTCGGATCAACTGCTGCCCGACGAACCGGAGCCGGAAGCGGCAACCGTCCCCCAAGGAGGTGACGACGACGATGCTTAATTGGAAGGTTTGGAAAAAACTATTTCCCATAGTCCACCCCTTTCGCTGGACCATGGTGCTCATTATTTTACTGAATTTGGTACTGGCCGCAATTGATATTGCTTTTCCGCTGTTTCAGCGCTACGCCGTGGATACTTTTATTACCACCAGCAACATTCAGGGGCTTTGGCCGTTTGTGGCACTGTACGCAGGCTTCATTCTGGTACAGGGTGTTGCGGTTATCTTCTTTATTCGCCTGTCGGTAGTGGTGGAGATGAAGCTGGGGCGGGAATTAAAGCGCCGGGCGTTCCGGCATTTGCAGGAGGTTTCGCTGACCTACTACGGCAAAAATGCGGTAGGCTACATACTGGCGCGGGTTATGAGCGATACCGGCCGCATTGCGGGCATGATTTCCTGGGGCACAGTGGATTTAATTTGGGCGCTGACCTATGTGCTGGGCGTGCTGGGCGTTATGCTGACGCTGGACTGGAAGCTGGCGCTGCTGGTCATGGTGGTGGTGCCGGTGGTGCTGCTGATTACAGCGGCCTTTCAGGGCAAGATTATCACCACCAACCGGCTGGTGCGCAGCATTAACTCGCGCATTACCGGCGCCTTCAACGAGGGCATTACCGGAGTAAAAACCATTAAGTCACTTGTCATTGAGGAGCAGAGCGGCGGCGACTTCAAAGGGCTTTCCACCGAAATGTACAAAAGCTCGATTGCGGCGACCCGCCTAAGCGCCATTTTTGTGCCCATTATTCTGTTTTTGGGCTCGGTGGTTACTGCCATGGTGCTCACCAGCGGCGGCTACATGGTCATGGGCGATTTGATGCAGCTGGGCACCCTGTCGGCCTTTATTGCCTACGCCCTAGGCATTTTGGAGCCGGTACAGCAGATTGCCAGCATTTTCGGTGATGTCATTGCCACACAGGTGAACGTAGAGCGTGTAATGTCGGTCATTGAGGAGCCCTGCGACATTACTGACAGCACCTCGGTGGTTGCAAAATACGGCGACTGCTTTGACCCCAAGCGGGAAAACTGGGAGCCGATTACCGGCGAGATTGAGTTTAAGGATGTATCCTTTCGGTATCCCGGTACCGAGGACTACATCTTGGAGCACTTTAACCTAAAAATTCCCGCAGGCACTACCGTTGCCATTGTGGGGCGCACCGGCGCGGGCAAAAGCACGCTGGTTAACCTGGTCTGCCGGTTTTACGAGCCTACCGCCGGGCAGATTCTCATTGATGGCGTGGACTACCGCGAACGCAGCCAGCTGTGGCTGCACTCCCAGATTGGCTATGTGTTGCAAGACCCGCATCTGTTCAGCGGTACCATCCGGGAAAACCTGCGCTACGGCAGGCTGGACAGCACCGACGAACAGCTGGACGCGGTTGCGCAGCTGGTGTCACTGAATCATGTGGCGGCCAAGCTGGAAAATGGTCTGGACACCAATGTGGGAGAGGGCGGCAGTCGTCTTTCCTCCGGGGAACGGCAGCTGGTTTCCTTTGCGCGCGCCATTGTGGGCAGCCCGCCTATCTTTGTACTGGACGAAGCCACCAGCTCGATTGACACCGAGACAGAACAACTTATACAGCGAGCCATTACCAATATTCTGGACGGGCGCACCTCATTTATCATTGCGCACCGCCTGTCCACCATCCAACACGCGGACTTAATTCTAGTCATTGAGTCCGGTAAGATTATTGAGTCGGGCAGCCACGCACAGCTGCTGGAGCAGCAGGGCGTTTACTATGAGCTGTGCAAACTAAATAACAGCCGGTAAGCGGCACTACCCAAGCGGAGCGTCAGTTGATGCTCCGCTTTTGCTATGGGCAAAAAAGCGGTCTGCGGCATAACATGGTATTGCATTACCAAAGTCAGTAAATCTGCAAAGGAGGCAATTCCATGGCAAACCCTGTAATTCTTCGCTATTTTCTTGGGGCTAATTCCTCCCAAGGCTTTGTTTCCCGGTTTGACCAGCTGGGCGCACCCGAGGGTGACTGGCGCTGCACTATTATTAAGGGCGGTCCGGGCAGCGGTAAATCGAACGCTATGAAAAAGCTGGCCGCCGCCATGGCCGACTGCTGCGACTACATAGAAGAGCTCTACTGCTCCTCCGATGTGGAGTCCTTGGACGGCGTAATCTTCCCCGACCATAAGCTTTCCATTGCCGATGGTACCCCGCCGCATGGTATGGGTGCAATAGCACATAATTTTAAAATAACCAGTGAATTGCAACCGCTTGTTCGTTGGTTGTGGGGCTGCGCTCCCCCACCTCGATGAAATCCACAAAGTCGGCCACCAGTTCGCGGGAGAGGGTATCGAAGTTGAGCCACTGCTCCAGCTTGACTTTCATCTGTTCTGTGTTG
>JAVVRO010000136.1:0-5145 GCA_036654695.1 Angelakisella sp.
GATGGCACCATCGACCTGATTGCCACCGACCACGCTCCCCACAGCGCCGCTGAAAAAAGCGGCGGCTTGCAGGGCAGTCTGATGGGGATTGTGGGTCTGGAAACAGCATTTCCGCTGCTGTACACCCACCTTGTGCTGACCGGCTACCTGCGGCTGGAGCGCCTTGTGGAGCTGCTGTCGGTAAACCCCCGGCGGATTTTCCGGCTGGGCGGCGGCCTTGCCCCGGGGCAGCCCGCTGACCTTGCCGTGCTCGACTTGGAGCAGCGCTGGCGCATTGACCCCGGGCGGTTTTTGTCCAAGGGACGTGCCACGCCCTTTGCGGGCTGGCAGGTTCTGGGGCAAACCCGGCTGACCATGGTGGACGGCAACATTGTTTACCGAATGGAGCAAGAGGAAAATAAAGATAGGAAAGGGATGGTTTGACGATGGAAAACGCATTTGACTGTAAAATCGTGCTGGAAAGCGGTCGTGAATTTTACGGCTACCGCTTTGGCGCTTCAGTGGAGGCTGTAAATGAAGGGGTATTTAATACTGCAATGGCAGGGTATCAGGAGATTCTTTCCGACCCATCCTACACCGGGCAGATGGTAGTAATGACCTACCCGCTGATTGGCAACTACGGCATTACCGACGAGGACTACGAAACCCGACTGCCCACCATGGGCGGACTGGTCGTGCGGGAATATAACGACGAACCCTCCAACTTCCGCTACACCAAAACCCTAGGCGAGGCCATGGAGGAATACGGCATTCCCGGCATTTCCGGCATTGACACCCGGGCAGTAACCCGCATTATCCGCAGTCAAGGCAGCCAGAAAATTCTCATTACCGCCCCTGACACTCCTGTGGAGGAGGCCGTAGCGCGGATGAAGGCCACTGTGCTACCGCGCAATCAGGTGGAGCGGGTGTCCTGCCGCAAACGGTGGTATTCCCGCACCAGCCGCCACCAGTACAACGTAGTGGCGGTGGACTGCGGCATTAAGCTGAACATTGTGCGCTGCCTGAACGCCCGGGGCTGCAATGTTACCATTGTCCCCTACAACACCACCGCTGACGAAATTTTAAAGCTGCGCCCCGACGGGCTGTTTTTGTCCAACGGCCCCGGCGACCCGGAGGATGTAACGCCGGTCATCGAGCTGGTGCGGGCACTGCGGGGCAAGCTGCCCATCTTTGGTATCTGCCTTGGCCACCAGATGATTGCGCTGGCCTACGGCGCAAAAACCTATAAAATGAAATTTGGCCACCGGGGCGCAAACCACCCAGTGATGAATCTGGCCACCGGCAAAATTGAGATTACCAGCCAGAACCACTCCTTTGCGGTGGATGCGGACTCCTTGGAGGGCACCGGACTGCGCCTGACCCACAAGAACCTGCTGGACAACACCGCCGAGGGGCTGTGCTGCGACGAGGATGGCGTGTTTTCAGTGCAGTACCATCCCGAAAGCGCACCCGGTCCTCAGGACAGCGCCTACCTGTTCGACAGCTTTATTACCATGATGGAAAGAAAGGTGGACTAGCTTATGCCAAAGCGTACCGATATTAAAAAAATTCTGGTCATCGGCAGCGGCCCCATTGTCATTGGACAGGCGGCCGAGTTTGACTATGCGGGCACACAGGCCTGCCTTGCGTTGCGGGAGGAGGGCTACGAGGTCGTGCTCATTAACTCCAACCCTGCTACCATCATGACCGATGTTAACATTGCGGACAAGGTGTACATGGAGCCGCTGAATCTGGAATATGTGGCGAAAATTATTCGCTTTGAGCGCCCCGATGCCATTGTCCCCGGGCTGGGGGGGCAAACCGGACTGAACCTTGCCGTGCAGCTGGCCAAAAAAGGCGTGCTGGATGAATGTCAGGTGGAAATTCTGGGCACCAGCTTTCATTCGATTGAGCAGGCGGAGGATCGGGAGCTGTTCAAGGAGCTGTGCCAGTCCTTGGGCGAGCCGGTGTTGCAGTCCAAAATTGCCGAAACCATTGAGCAGGCGGTCAGTGCCGCCGACGAAATCGGCTACCCGGTGGTGCTGCGACCCGCCTATACGCTGGGCGGTACCGGCGGCGGGTTTGCCGACGACGAGGAAGAGCTGCGGGAGCTGTCCAAGCACGCCCTCAAGCTCTCTCCGGTGCATCAAATTCTGGTGGAAAAGAGCATCAAGGGCTACAAAGAGATTGAGTACGAGGTCATTCGGGACAAAAACGATACTGCCATTGCCATCTGCAACATGGAAAATATTGACCCGGTGGGCATTCACACCGGCGATTCCCTAGTGGTTTGCCCCAGCCAGACGCTGACCAACAAGGAATACCAAATGCTGCGGGACAGTGCCCTGAAGCTCATCCGCGCGCTTAAAATTGAGGGCGGCTGCAATGTACAGTTTGCCCTTGACCCGCTGTCCTTCGACTACTTCCTCATTGAAGTAAATCCCCGGGTTTCCCGTTCCTCGGCGCTGGCGTCCAAGGCCAGCGGCTACCCCATTGCGCGGGTTTCGGCCAAAATTGCGGTGGGGCTGACCTTGGACGAAATCCGGATTGCCAACACCCCCGCCAGCTTTGAGCCGACGCTGGACTATGTCGTGTTTAAAGCGCCCCGCTTCCCCTTCGACAAGTTTGCGTCGGCCTCCAACAAGCTGTCCACCCAGATGAAGGCCACCGGCGAGATTATGAGCATCGGGCGCACGCTGGAGGAAAGCCTCCTCAAGGGCATCCGCAGTCTGGAAACCGGCGTTTACCACCTGCACCACAAAAAGTTTGACGGACAAACCATTGACAGCTTAATGGAATACATCGCCATTGGTACCGATGACCGCATCTTCGCCATTGCGGAGCTGATTCGGCTGGGGGTTGACCTCAACCTGATTTACACTGCCACCAAAATTGACATGCTGTTCCTTGCCAAGCTCCGCAACATTGTGGAGTACGAGGACTGCTTGACACTGCCCGACGGGGACACCGCCGGAACTGCCACCACCCCTGCAAGTCCGGGCTGCATTGCCACCCTGCGGCAGGCCAAACGCTTTGGCATCAGCGACCAGCAGGACATCTTTTGCCTGCGGCGGGACAACGGCATTATGCCGGTGTACAAGATGATTGATACCTGCGCCAGCGAGTTTGACTCCTATGTCCCCTACTTCTACTCTACCTACGAGCAGGAAAACGAATCGGTGGTCAGCAACCGCCAGAAGATTATTGTACTGGGCAGCGGCCCCATCCGCATTGGGCAGGGCGTGGAGTTTGACTATTCCACGGTACACGCCATCTGGGCTATCCGGGAGGCCGGGTACGAGGCAATTATCATTAACAATAACCCCGAAACCGTTTCCACCGACTATACCACCAGCGACAAGCTCTACTTTGAGCCGTTGACGCTGGAGGATGTAATGAACGTCATTCAGCTAGAGCAGCCCATGGGGGTGGTCGTCTCCTTGGGCGGGCAGACCGCCATCAATCTGGCGGAGGGGCTGGCCTCGTTGGGGGTCAAGATTATTGGCACCGATGTGGCGGCCATTGAGCGCGCCGAAAACCGCGACAGCTTTGAAAAGGTCATGAACGAGCTGAACATTCCGCAGCCCCGGGGGGAGGCGGTCACCGACATTGAAAATGGCGTGCGGGTGGCCAGCGAGATTGGCTATCCGGTGCTGGTGCGCCCCTCCTATGTGCTGGGCGGCCGCGCCATGCAGATTGTCGCCGACGAACAAGGGCTGCGGCTGTACCTGCAAACCGCGGTGGATGTGAACACCGAGCAGCCGGTGCTGGTGGACAAGTACATCCGCGGCAAGGAGCTGGAGGTGGACGCCATCTGCGACGGCAAGCAGGTATTCATTCCCGGCATCATGGAGCTGGTGGAGCGCACCGGCATCCATTCCGGCGACTCCATCAGCGTCTACCCCACCTACTCGGTCAGCGAGCGGGTCAAGGATATTATCGCCGACTACACCGTCAAGCTGGGGCTGGGCATTGGCATTGTGGGGCTGTACAACATTCAGTTTATTGTTGACCCCCAGGAAAATGTTTTTGTCATTGAGGTAAACCCCCGCTCCTCCCGCACGGTGCCGTTTTTGTCCAAGTCCACCGGCATCCCCATGGCCAAGATTGCCACAAGGGTCATTTTGGGGCAGAGCTTGGCGGCACAGGGCATAACCCAGCTGCGTCTGCCGGACAAAAAGCGCTGGTATGTCAAGGTTCCAGCCTTTTCCTTCTCCAAAATCCGCGGGCTGGATGCCTACCTCTCCCCCGAAATGAAGTCCACCGGCGAGGCCATCGGCTACGACAACCAGCTGAACCGCGCGCTGTACAAGGCGTTGCAGGCCAGCGGCATCAATGTGGCAAACTACGGTACCATTCTGGTGACCATTGCCGACTGCGACAAGGCGGAAGCGCTACCGCTCATTCGCCGGTTTTACACCTTGGGCTTTAACATTGAGGCCACCTATGGCACAGCGATGTTTTTGCGGGAGAACGGCATTAAAACGCGCGCCAAAAAGAAGCTGAGCGAGGGCAGCGAGGAAATTCTGGATTCCCTGCGCAAGGGGCATGTCAGCTATGTCATTAACACCTCCGAGCTGGGGCTGGGGCAGTCCCGGGACGGGTTTATGATTCGCCGCGCCGCAGTGGAAAACAACGTGGCCATGTTTACCTCGCTGGAAACGGTGCGGGTGCTGCTCAACGTGCTGGAGGAAATTACCATGGGTGTTTCCACCATTGACAGCGAGTAAGCCGACACCACAATATCGCGAACGATAAGGAGGGCTTCCATGTATCAACAAAACATCTACCGCATTGTGGACAACTTGCCCCTTGCAAAGGAGGTGTTCCGTCTGCGCTTGGAGGGGGACACTCAGTTTGTGACCGCCCCCGGGCAGTTTGTCAACATTCAGCTGGAGGGCAACTTTCTGCGCCGCCCTATCTCGGTCTGCGACTGGGATGACCATTCCTTTACGCTTATTTACAAGGTGGTAGGGATCGGTACCGCCCAGCTAAGCCGGATGCAGCCCGGGGAATCCTTGAACCTGCTGACCGGCCTTGGCAACGGCTTTTCGCTGGAGCTTTGCGGCGCAACCCCTTTGCTGGTTGGCGGCGGCGTCGGCGTTCCGCCACTGTACGGCCTAGCCAAACGGCTGGCGGCAGTAGGCAGGCCTCCGGTAGTGGTGC
>JAVVRO010000137.1:0-5085 GCA_036654695.1 Angelakisella sp.
CTGGTGCTGTCTGCGTCGGCCTACCTGCGGTCAGCCGTCAGCAGCTACCGTTTGACCATTGACTTAAAGCCGGGGCTTTCCCCGCAACAGCTGGATACCCGCCTGCTACGGGACTTTGAGGGCAATCAAAACAAAACCCTTGGGGGGGTGCTGGGACTGCTACTGCCACGCGCCATGATACCGGTGGCGGCAGCGCGCGCGGGGATTCCGCTGGACAGCAAGGTCAACGGCATTACCCGGGAACAACGCGGGGCGCTGGTAGAAACGGTCAAGAGCTTTTCCCTGACCCCTACCGGCCTGCGTCCCTTGGAGGAAGCCGTGGTAACCAGCGGCGGCGTTGCCGTGGGAGAGGTAAACCCCGCTACCATGGAGTCCAAGCTGTGCAAAGGCACCTATTTTGCGGGCGAGGTGCTGGATGTGGACGGATATACCGGCGGGTTTAACCTGCAAATTGCATTTTCCACCGGGGCGCTTTGCGCAAGGAGCATTTGCTCAAAATTATGATTTGAAACGGAGTGTTACCATGATATCGGTTGCCATTGACGGCCCTGCGGGAGCGGGGAAAAGCACCATTGCCCGTGCGCTTGCCCAGCGGTTTTCCTTGGTGCAGGTGGACACCGGAGCCATCTACCGCGCGGTCGCGCTCTACTTTTTGCGACAGGGGCTGAATGCCGCCGACCGGACGGTGGTGGTGCCTCGGCTTCAGGAAATTACCGTTACCCTTGCCTTTACCGACGGGGGACAGCGCATCTTCCTGAACGGTGAGGAGGTCAGCGGACTCATTCGCACGCCGGAAGCCTCCATGGGTGCTTCGGCAGTTTCGGCCATTCCGGAGGTGCGAGCTTTTTTGCTGGAACAGCAGCGGCAGCTTGCCCGGGACAACAATGTGATAATGGACGGCCGGGACATTGGCACTGTGGTGCTGCCGGATGCGACCGTTAAAATATTTTTGACCGCGACCCCGGAGGCACGCGCTGGCCGACGCTACCGCGAGCTGCTGGAAAAGGGGACAGAGGTAGCCTTTGATGAGGTGCTGGAGGATGTAAAACGCCGGGATTATAGCGATTCTACCCGAGCTGCGGCACCGCTGCGGCAGGCGGACGACGCCATTTTGGTTGACACCTCGGCGCTGGATTTTGACCAGTCGGTAGAACAGCTTTCCGACATTATTTTACAAAAAATGCGGCGCTGACCTGTTATAGTAGAAAGGAGACCGGCATGACAGCTTTTTATTGGCTTGCACTGAACGCTACCCACCTGTTGGCGCTGCTGCTTTACCGCATTCGCTACGTCGGCAAAGAAAATTTGCCCCGTGAGGGCGGCTATATTGTTGCCTGCAACCACCGCAGTCTGCTTGACCCGGTACTGCTGGCACATGGTATTCCCCGACAGGTCAACTACATGGGCAAGGTGGAGCTGTTTCATGTTCCGGTACTGGGCCCCATTCTGCGCGGCGTGGGTGTTTTTCCGGTGGAACGCGGCACAGGGGATGCTTCGGCGCTGGACCACGCGGTAGAGCTGTTGCAGCAGGGGAACCTGATGGGTATTTTCCCAGAGGGAACGCGTTCCCATGACGGGCAGATGGGTCGCCCAAAGTCGGGAATGGCTCACCTTGCCAAAACCGCACAGGTGGGTGTTGTCCCCTGTGCCATCCGCTTCGAGGGCAAAATGAAGCTATGGAAAAGAATTGAAATTAGCTACGGCAAGCCGATTCCCTATGAGACGCTATTTGGGGAGGACACCGGCGGCGCCGCCCTAAAACGCGCTACCAAGCTGGTAATGGGGCAGATTGCCGACCTGCTTGGGACACCCCAGGGACTGACTGCACCCCATAGCACACCATCGCAGGAATAACCATGGGAGGGACTGAACGGTTTGAAGATAGTGACTGCACAATCCGCCGGATTTTGCTTTGGCGTAAACCGCGCGGTGGAGCTGACTACCGCCGCCGCCGCAACCACCAAACCCTTGGCGGTGCTGGGGGAGCTGGTACATAACCCGCTGGTGACCGAGCAGCTTGCCGCGCTGGGCGTGGCTACCGTCGAGTCGCTGGAGCAGCTGACACCGGGAACCACCGTGGTACTGCGCGCCCATGGAGTGCCTCCGTCTGTTTACGCACAGTTGGAAGAAAAAAAGATACCCTACCTTGACGCAACCTGCCCGATGGTAAAAAGAGTGCAGGACATTGCGGCATCGCTGCCGGAGGACGGCTTGTTGTTTTTGGCAGGTGACCCTGCCCATCCGGAGGTGATTGGCATCGCTGGGCATGCCAAATGTACTGTTAATATTTTCCAGTCCGCGGAAGAATTGGAAGAAATTCTAAAAAAATATGAAAATATTAGTCAAAAAAGCTCTGCCTATCTATCGCAAACCACCTTTAGTGTAGCAGAATGGAAGAAATCTACCGAAATTGCAAAAAAAGTGTGTACAAACTCAAAAATATTTGATACAATATGTAAAGCGACTGTTACGAGGCAGGAAGAAGCCGTGGCGCTTTCTTCTCGCGTGGACGCCATGATTGTCATTGGCGGGAGCAATAGCTCCAACACACAAAAGCTCTGCAAGCTATCTGCGGAGCATTGCCCAACAGTACGGGTAGAGCGATTTTCAGACTTGGCGGCATACAAGGACAAGCTGTCGCACTGCCATTTTCTCGGAATTACAGCGGGCGCTTCAACGCCTGTTTGTATAATTAAGGAGGTTCAAGATTCCATGAGCAGACTCGACAATATCAGCAACGAAATGAGCTTTGAGGAGATGCTGGAGCAATCCTTCAAAAGTACATATAACGGGGAGAAGGTTACGGGCGTCGTTACCGGCATTAAGCCGAACGAAATATCCGTGGACATTGGCACAAAGCATGCCGGATATGTTCCGCTGCATGAATTGACAGACGATCCTGCCGCAAAGGCAGAGGATTTGGTTAAAATCGGCGATGAAATTGAGCTGTTGGTTGTTCGCGTCAACGACGTAGAAGGTACCACCATGCTTTCCAAGCGCAGACTGGATGCCGCGGCAGGGTTTGAAAAGGTCATGACCGCAGGCGAGACAGGGGAAATTTTGACCGGTGTTGTTACCGAAGTAATTAAGGGTGGCATTTTGGTGCTGTCCAACGGCGTAAAGGTATTTGTACCTGCCTCCCAGTCCAGTGTTCCCCGGGATGGCGACCTCAATTCCATGCTGCGCAAGGAGGTTTCCTTTAAAATTCTGGAAACCAACCGCCAGCGCCGTCGCGCACTGGGTTCCATCAGTGCAGTCATGCGCGAGCAGCGCAAGATTTTGGCAGATCAGTTCTGGGATAGCGTAGAGGTTGGCAAGGAGTACCACGGTGTGGTCAAGAGCATTACCAACTTTGGCGTATTCGTTGACTTGGGCGGCGTGGATGGCCGTATTGGCCTGTCTGACCTGACTTGGCTGCGGGTAAAGCATCCCTCCGAGGTTGTTTCCATCGGCGACCAGATTACCGTTACCGTCAAGGATATTGACAATGAGGAAAAGAAGATTTCCCTGATTTACAAAAAGGCAGAGGAAAACCCATGGGAGCGCATCAAGACGCTGCATAACGTGGGCGATGTGGTCAGTGTTACCATTATGTCCATTACTGCGTTTGGTGCCTTTGCTCAGATTATCCCCGGCATTGACGGCCTAATTCACATTTCGCAGATTGCCAAGGAGCGCGTGGAAAAGGTGGGCGACCGCCTGAAGGTCGGCGATGTTGTGGACGCCAAGATTACCGAGCTGGACTTTGAAAGAAAGCGCGCAAGCCTGTCCATCAAGGCACTGTTGGGCGAGGATGACGAAGCAACCGAAGAAGTCCCTGCGGAAGTAGAATAATTTTTAACAAAAATGATAACGGCACAGGGCATTATGCTCTGTGCCGTTCGTAATAAAGGAGTGTTTTTTAAAATGACAACAGTTACCGTTCATCCCTTTGGAACTACCGACGACGGACAGGCGGTCACCCTATTCTGCCTGCAAAATGGCGCTGGAAGCATGGCGGAGCTGCTGGACTACGGCTGCATTATTCGCGGGGTGCGGGTGCCCAACCGGGCAGGAGCACTGGTGGATGTGGTGCTGGGCTACGACTCGGTGGCGGGCTACCAGCAAAATGACGGTTATTTTGGCGCGGCCATCGGGCGGCACGCCAACCGTTTGGCAAAGGGTCGCATGACGCTGGGTGGGCGAGTGTATCAGCTTGCCACCAATGACCACGCCAACCACCTGCACGGCGGCAGCAAGGGCTTTGACCGCTATGTGTGGGAGCACCAAGTGACGGAAAACGGTGTGACCTTTTCCCGGGTTTCCCCAGATGGCGAGGAGCAGTACCCCGGTACGCTGCGGGTCAGCGTTGCCTACACCTTTGATGACGAAAACCGGCTGGATATTACCTATCACGCGGTCAGTGATGGGGACACGGTGGTAAACCTCACCAATCACAGCTATTTTAACCTAGACGGCGGCGGCTCGGTTGCCGACCATACCCTGTGGGTGGATGCCCAGCAGTTCACCGAAAATAGCAGTGAATGTATGCCCACCGGCAAGCTACTGCCAGTAGAGGGCACCCCGCTGGATTTTCGTACGGCAGCAAGGCTGGGGAACGGCTTTGTCAGCGACTACCATCAGGTAAAGATGTTTGGCGGCTACGACCATAACTTTGTGCTTGGCGGCAGCGGGTACCGCAGCGTTGCCAAGCTGGCCTCGGCGAACAGCGGCATTGCCATGGAGGTGTTTACCACCAAGCCCGGGGTGCAGCTGTACACCGCAAACATGATGCAGCCCCGCACTGGCAAGGGTGGGGCAGTCTACGGCCCCCACGGCGCAGCCTGTTTGGAAACCCAGTACTTTCCAAACTCCATGGAGTGCGCAAACTTTCCGTCCCCAGTGTTGGCGGCGGGCAAGCCCTACCATCATCGCACCACCTATTGCTTTACGGTCAGCCCATCGTCGTTTTAACCCATGCGCGGTCGCCCAACTCACTGGCAAATTCCAAAAACAGCTGGGTGGACAGCTTAATCGGCTGGCCTTTTTGCAAGATATAGTAAACCGGGCGGGTCAGCTCGCCCAAATCTAGCAGGTGGACGCTGC
>JAVVRO010000138.1:0-5070 GCA_036654695.1 Angelakisella sp.
TTTGTAAAAAGAAAGTCAAAAATAGTATATGCAGTTTTTGACTGTTGCAGTAAAAAGCGCTGTACAAGCGAATGTAACGAAGCTATCCTCCACAAAACAACATGCTCCCGCAGCAGGAGGCAGTGGCATACTAGCACTGCCTCCTACCGCGGGAGCATGGGACTAACGAAATCTTTTTGGGCGCTTTTGGAAAAAATATACAACTGAGGATGGCGTGTCCGTCTATCTGGAGGCTTGGCTAACCACAATAGATTGATGCAACGGTTTCCTTCGGCTCCTTTATGCACTACGGCATAAGCTATCCTTCAAACTGACGGTCAATCTCCATATAGGGCTTGCCGTTAAGGTGCATTGAGCCCAAATTCCCCGCCAGATATTCGTAGTAGCCCTGTGCGCCAATCATGGCGGCATTGTCACCGCATAGGGACAGCTCCGGCAGGTACAGCTTCCAGCCCAGCGCGGTACAGCGCTCGGTCGCACGGCGACGCAGCCAGCTGTTGGCCGAAACGCCCCCTGCCAGCGCCACCGCGGTGTAGCCTAGGTCATGCGCGGCGCGCTCGAACCGGGACCACAGAATATCCGACACCCGGTCGCAAAAGCTGGCGGCCATGTCCTCGCAGCAAATAGTCTCGCCCTTTTGCTGGGTGTTGTGTACCAGATTGATAACCGCTGTCTTTAACCCGGAAAAGCTGAAGTCGTAGGGACTTTCGGTTTTTGGGTTGGGCAGCGGGTAGCGCTTGGGGTTGCCGGTGACGGAACGCTTGTCCAGCTCCACCCCACCGGGGTAGCATAGTCCAAGACTGCGCGCTGCCTTGTCAATGGCCTCCCCGGCGGCATCGTCGCGGGTGCGCCCGATAATGTGATAGTCCGTGTAACCGCGCACCTCGACAATATGGCTGTGCCCGCCGGATACAATCAGGCAGAGGAAGGGCGGCTGTAGCTCGGGGTGCGAAAGGTAGTTTGCTGCAACATGCCCCCGGATGTGGTGTACCGGGACAATGGGCTTGTGCAAGGCCAGCGACAGTCCCTTGGCAAAGTTAACTCCCACCAATACGGCACCAATTAACCCCGGCGCTGCGGTCACCGCAATTGCGTCGAGGTCTTGGTCTGTGCTATTGGCGCTTTCCAGCGCGCGCCGCGCAACCCAAACAATTGCTTCGGTGTGCCTGCGGGAGGCTATTTCCGGCACAACGCCGCCATATTTGCGGTGCTCCTCTATCTGCGAATCCACCACCGAGGACAGTACCTTGCGTCCGTCCTCCACCACTGCCGCTGCGGTTTCGTCGCAGGAGCTTTCTATGGCTAACAGCTTCATCTGTCCCTCTCCTCCCCGTTTAAGCGCCCCAGCAGCGGAATAATGTCACGCAGCGACGCAACGCAACCGTCGGTAATGGACAGCAGCGCATCATCCGGCAGCTGCATATCCGGCACCATGACGGTATAAAGCCCAGCCCCACGGCAGGCGCGCAGCCCGTTGCGGGAATCCTCCAGCCCCATGCAGTGTGTTGGAGCAAGCCCCAACCGCCGCGCCGCTTCCAAAAAGATATCCGGCTCCGGCTTGCTTTTGGCAACCATTTCGCCAAAAACAAAGGTGTCAAAGTAGTTGTGAACACCCGCTTTTTCCAATGCCTTGTGCCCGCGGGGGCTATATGTAGAGCTGGCTACCGCCGCAGGAATCCCCTGCTGCCGCAGATAATCCAGCAGCTCCACCGCGCCATCCTTTAGCGGAATGCCGGTTTCCTCGTACCAAACCCGCATTTCCTCCTGACAGTCCGCCTTAAAGCGTTCTCCGTCAAAGCTATCCCCGTAAAACTCCTTGATGCTGCTCATCCACAGCAGGTCGGTCGTGCCCATGGTGCTTATAATCAGTGCCTCGTTCGGTACAAAGCCCATCTGTACCAGCACCTTGCGGCTGGTGGCGGCATACAGGCGCTCGCTGTCCAGCAGCAGGCCGTCCATATCAAAAATAACCCCTTGAATCTTTTTCATGAATCCTTTCCTTTCAGGAATATTGTCATTATCAGTCCATCCTCAATGGGATGGCTGTAAAATGCCTTGCGCCTACCCTGCTCGAAAAAGCCAAGGCTGGCGTACAGTCCAATGGCCGCCGCGTTGGAGGGACGTACCTCCAGAGTTACAAAGGCCAGTTTGCGGCACTCGGCGGCGGCCAGCACCGCCAGCAGCAGCTGTCGCCCCACCCCTTGTTTGCGACAGTCCGGGTGCACCGCAAGGTTCGCAAGGTACCCCTCGTCCAGCACTGTGTTCATCCCCACATAGCCGCAAAGCCTGCCGCCTTGCCGTGCGGTTAGGAACACCGCGTCGGGCTTGTCCAGCTCCGCCGCCAGCGAAGCAGCGCTCCACGGCGTGGAAAAGCAAAGCTGTTCCAGTGCGGCAACCTCCGTCAGGTCGCTGCCAGTCATGGGTGCAATGACACAACTCGTTTCCATTCAGTGCGCCTCGCCCCAGTTTTTGCCACTGCCGATTTCCACCAGCATGGGTACCGCCAGCTGAATGGCGCCCTCCATGGCATCCCGCACCAGTGCGGTGACACGGGCAACCTCCTGCTCCGGTGCTTCAACAATCAATTCGTCGTGTACCTGCAAAATAAGCTGTGCCGTCAGCCCCTCATCCCGCAGTCGCCGGTACACCTGCACCATGGCCACCTTGATGATGTCGGCGGCGGTGCCCTGTATTGGCATATTCATGGCCACCCGCTGGCCAAAGGCGCGCAGATTGTGGTTGCTGCTCTTTAGCTCCGGCAGGTAGCGCCTGCGGCCAAACAATGTGGAAACATAGCCTTTTTCTTTGGCCTGCTCCACCGTTGCATCCATGTAGGCTTTGACGCCCTTGTAGGTTTTCAGGTAATTTTTAATATACTTGTCGGCCTCGGCCACTGTTACGCCAATGTCCTTGGACAGCGAAAATGCGCTGATGCCGTAAACAATGCCAAAGTTGACCGCCTTGGCACGGCTGCGCATGAGCGGGGTTACAAACAGCGGCGGCAGGTCAAACACCTGCGCGGCGGTATTCGTATGGATGTCCTCCCCTGCCAAAAACGCCTCAATCATGTTTTCATCCTTGGCAATGGAGGCCAGCACACGCAGCTCAATCTGGGAATAGTCGGCATCCACCAGCAGGTTGCCTTCACCGGCCACAAACAAGCTGCGCATCCGGCTACCCGGCTCGGTGCGGATGGGAATGTTTTGCAGGTTCGGCTCGGTGGAGCTGATGCGTCCAGTGCGTGTCTCGGTTTGGTTCAGGGAGGTGCGAATAATGTTGTCTTCCCCGGCGGCGCGCTGCAAGCCTTCGACATAGGTTGATTTGAGCTTGGTATATTTACGGTATTCCAATATTTTTGAGATAATCTCGTGGTAAGGAATCAGGCTTTCCAGCACCTCCGCGTCGGTGGAGTAGCCGCTCTTGTTTTTTCGTTGGGTAGGCAGCGCCAGCTCCTCAAACAGTACCTCGCCCAGCTGCTTTGGGGAGTTAATGTTAAACTCGTGCCCGGCCAAGGCATAAATTTCCTGCTCCAGCCCCGCTGCCAATTGGGTAATTTCGCTTCCAAAGCTCCGCAGTCCGGCAATATCCAACCGGAAGCCGGTTAGCTCCATACTGGCAAGTACCTCGGCAAGGGGCTGCTCAATCTCATACAGCAAGGTCTGCTGGCCGTTCTGCTCAATCTGCGCGGTCAATGTCCGGCACAGCTCCGGCAGCGCCGCAGCCATCCGCACCGGCTGAGGACAGTCACCGGTGCCCTGCCACACAGGCAGCGGCAATGTGGTACCGTACTCTGCCGCCAACCGCTCCACGGTGTACTCGGTGGAGTTTGGGCTTAACAGGTAGCCTGCCAAGCGACAGTCAAACCGTACCCCCTGCGCCAATTTGCCGCAGCTCAGCGCCCCGCGGTAAAATGGTTTGGAATGGTCAATTCGCTTTTCCACCGGCGCGGCCATTAACTCGGCAAGCTGCTCGGGGGGAATGGCAGGACAGAACAAGACTGTGTTGTCCTCCTGCGCAATGGCAAGGTCAAGAATCGTGTCGCCCTCCAGCGTGGCGGCCAGCCACACCTGCCCCTGGGTGGGCAGTGGTGATACCCCGTCCCACAGCGTGGCAGTCCATCCGGGCAGGGGCTCCTGCTCGGGTAACCGCGGGTCGGCCGAATGCCCGGTAGCTGGGGCGGTTACGCCCAAGCGGGTCATTAAGCTGTGCAGCTCCAACCGGCTTAACAGGCGGTAGAGCTGGTCGTTGTCCATTTCCGTGCGCTGACAGGCTGTTTTGTAGTCGCCAATGGGCACTTGACAGAAGATTTCACCCAAGGTGCGGCTAAGGTCAGCTTGCTCCCTGCCCTGTGCCAGCTTTGCCTTGACCGAGGGCGATGCCTCGATGCTGTCCAGTTGTTCGTATACTTTGGCAACGGTGCCATATTTTTGAATCAAGGCAAAGGCGGTTTTTTCCCCAATGCCCTTAACCCCCGGAATGTTATCCGAGCTGTCACCCATCAGTGCTTTGGTTTCCACCAGCTGACAGGGCTCCACGCCGTACTGGTCGCGCACAGCCTGTGGGGTCATTTCCAGATACTGTGCCCCGCCCACCCGGGTTGCCGCCAAAATAACGGTGACCTGCTCGTTGACCAGCTGCAACGAATCGCGGTCGCCGGTTGCCAGCAGCACCTGACAGCCGTCCTCGCCTGCCAGCTTGGCAAAGGTACCCAGCACGTCGTCCGCTTCGTACCCCTCACGCTCTACAATCGGGTAGCCCAGCGCGGCAATCAGCTCCTTGACCACCGGCAGCTGCTGTGCCAGCTCCTCGGGCATGCCCTTGCGCTGCGCCTTGTAGCCGTCGTACAGCTTGTGGCGAAAGGTGGGTGCGCGCAGGTCGAACGCAAAAACAACCTGGTCGGGGGCAAGGTCGTCAATGAGCTTGAGGGTAATATTAAAAAAGCCGTAGACCGCATTGGTAAACTGGCCGTCCTTGGTGGACAGTAGCTTAATGCCATAAAAGGCGCGGTTAATGATGCTGTTGGAGTCGAAAATCAGTAGCTTCATGGATGCACTTCCTTTTTGCTCAGAT
>JAVVRO010000139.1:0-4997 GCA_036654695.1 Angelakisella sp.
AACCTTTTCACCGTTGGTGAGGGGTTCGGATGATTGCTTTTTCTTGGAACAAAACAAAAACGACTCCGCGTTTGCTATTTTGGGCCGATTGTGCTATAATGATTACAGATAAGAAAAGAACTGTCTATTTAGAAGGGCTTTTAATATTGCGCCGTAGGGTGCAGTATGGAGGTCTTTCTTTTTTTATAGCTTAAGATAAAAACAGCCACAGGAGAGTATTCAGCGGGTTACTGCTGTTTTTATTGGCAGAAACCGGTAGAAGCAATCGGGAGCAGCGGATGTGCTGCGTAAAATTAGAAAACAATTGTAGGAGGAACAGAAGATGAAAGTTATTACCGTAACAAAGCGTGTGGCATCGGACAAGCCAAAGCACCTTAGAAATGCCGGAATAATGCCTTGCGTCATTTATGGCGGAGAGTTAACAGAGTCGGCTCCGGTTCAAATGGAGGCGCGTGACGCCATTAAGCTGTTGGAGCAGTGCCGCAAGGGCAGCAGAATTGATATCCAGCTGGAGGACAGAATTATCCCGGCTCAGATTAAAGATGTGGAACGGGATACCGTGACCGCGGCAATTACACACATTGGGTTCCAAGCGCTAAAGGCAGACCAAAAGGTCAATAGCGTTGTGCATGTCATTTTAAAAAACGTGGACAAGGTAACCGGGTCGTTGGAAAGAATGCAGCTGGAGATTGCCTATTCGGCATTTCCCACGGACATGATTGATACCATAGCCTTTGATTTGGACGGACTGCCCATTGGTACCGTGATTACGGTAGGGGATATTGAGGAACTGAAAAACGCGAAGATAGAATTGCTTGCGGACAGTGACAGCATTGTGTTTAGAATTATTGAAAAGAAAATTTTGACCGCGGAACGCAACGCCGGGTAGCTCCTGGAAAGATTTGATACAGTTTTAGGAAAAGAGCTTGGATTGTCATGCTGTTACGCGGGTAGACATGAAAAGCTCTTTTGTTGTACTACCGACTTATGGACAAGCACCATCTTATCATTCCTCTGCTTTGCGTGATAAGATAAGCAGCTTTCATTACAATATATGCCGACGCAAAGCGGCGGAATGGATGATTGGTATGCAGTTAATTGGACAAGCCGTGCGGCATCAATCCTTTGGGAAAGGTGTTGTGACGGCCCTTGCAAACGATATGGTTACCGTTTGCTTTGCGCTGGGAGATAAAAAATTTATCTATCCCGAAGCGTTTATGCAGTTTTTGACCCTAAAAGACGAATCTACGCAGCATGAAATTTGCAAAATGTTGCAGCAACAAAAGCGGGAAAAAGAAGCCGAGCAGCGCTGCGCGCAGGCCAAGCAGGAGCAGCTGCTGAATATGAGCAACCTAAAGATTACACCAAATTCGCAGGCTGCCTTTGACCTAAAAGCAGACACCAAGGCACAGGTGCTGCTGTCGTGGAAGATATCCACAGGGCACTACCTCAGCGGGTCCTCCAAAGGCTCCCCGCGGATTCCCGACCGGCTAAAACCCAACTCCGCCTGCCTGCTGACCGAGTGCCCCAAGGGGATGCCCGAAAAATCGCGCAGAATTGTAGGGGTATTTATGGTGCAGGAAAATTTTTTGGGAAGCAACTGTAAGGACGGCCAAATTGAGGGACACGAGCGATATCGCGTGGCCTTAAACGAGGATGAAACCATTTTATTCTGGGATTACTTTGAAAAAACGGATCAACTGCAGCGATGGGGCAACACAGTATTTAAGTATTTTACCAATGAAAATGTACTGAAAATTTTGTTGGATATTAGAAAATTGCTTTACAACTCCGAGCGGCAGGTCATTGCCGATGAATTCTACCAATATTTTTGTAAAATCAATCGTTTTCCATTCGATGCGGCCAGCGACCCAGCAGAAGAAATCTTTGCACAATAACAATAATAATTATCGTTATGCTATTGACAGCGACGCCAGAAGTGATAGAATAATAGCAGAGCAAAAAAGAGCTTTTCGGCTCCGTACGCTCCCATCCAAATAGACCTATAAGGAGGTAAATCAGCATGGACGAACACAGAAAATTAACGAACGAGGTAGGCGCACCGGTTGCTGACAACGAAAATGCAATTACGGCAGGACCCAGAGGCCCAGTGGCAATGCAGGATGTCTGGCTGCTTGAGAAAATGGCACATTTTAACCGTGAAGTTATTCCGGAGCGCCGGATGCACGCCAAAGGCTGGGGTGCCCATGGGCACTTTACCGTGACCGGCGATATTTCTCGTTTTACCCGCGCAAAAGTGCTACAGCCCGGCAAGGATACCGAAGTGTTTGTCCGTTTTTCCACAGTGGCCGGCGAGCGCGGCGCTGCGGATGCGGAACGCGATATCCGTGGATTTGCCTGCAAATTTTATACCGAAGAAGGCAACTGGGACTTGGTGGGCAACAACACCCCCACCTTTTTTATCCGCGATGTGCATAATTTTTCCGACCTGAACCGTGCCGTCAAGCGCGACCCGCGCACCGGTATGCGTTCCGCCCAAAACAACTGGGACTTTTGGACGCTGTTGCCGGAAACCTTTCACCAAACCACCATTGTAATGTCTGACCGTGGGATTCCTGCCTCCTTCCGTAATATGCACGTGTTTGGTGAGCATACCTTTAGCTTCTACAACACCAACAATGAGCGTGTCTGGTGCAAATTCCACCTGAAGACCCAGCAGGGCATTAAGAACCTGACCGACCAAGAAGCCGAAAAGCTTTGCGGCATGGACCGGGAAAGCCATGGACGCGACCTCTACGAGGCCATTGAGCGCGGTGATTTTCCAAAGTGGACGATGTATGTGCAGATTATGACCGAGGAACAGGCCAAAAACCACTACGAAAACCCATTTGACATTACCAAGATTTGGAAGCACAAGGAATTTCCGCTGATGGAAGTGGGCGTGCTGGAGCTGAACCGTAACCCTGACAACTACTTTGCCGAGGTGGAGCAATCGGCCTTTACCCCTGCCCATGTGGTGCCCGGCATTGGCTTTTCTCCTGACCGGTTCCTGCAAGGCCGCCTGTTTGCCTACGGCGACGCCCAGCGTTACCGGCTGGGGGTGAACCACAATGAAATCCCCGTGAACCGTGCTAAGTGCGAGGTAAACGAATACCACCGCGACGGTGCCATGCGTGTGGATGGGAACTACGGTGGCGCACCTGCCTACAGCCCCAACAGCTATGGCGCATGGACAGCACAGCCGGAGGTTATGGAGCCGCCGCTGGAGCTGGAGGGTGCCATGTACCGCTACGACCCCAAGGACGACCCCACCGACGACTGCTTCCGTGCAGGGGGTGACCTGTGGCGGATTTTGGCCGAGGATAAAAAGCAGCTGCTCATTGAAAACACCGCCCGCAACATTGCGCCGGTGACGGATAACATTAAGTATCGCCATGCGGTACACTGCTATCTGGCTGACCCGGAGTACGGCAGACGCATGACGGAAGCCATGGGACTGAATCTCGACAAGGTCAAGGAGCTTTCCAAGCTGGATCACAAAGGACTTGCCGCCGCAACTATGCCCGCATAACCGGGCGCTGCCGGTTTTGCGACATGCAATAACAGCGAGCACCTAGTTAGGGTGCTCGCTGTTATTTTTCATAGTTGCGCCTTCCTCCTCATAGAATAGTGGTGGAGGTGAGGTCAACTTGAAGCAGTTACAGTGGATGGGAGCAGTGTTTACGCTGCTATTGGGGACAATTTTGCACTTTACTTATGACTGGTCGAGAGAAAACGCGGTGGTCGGTATTTTTAGTGCAACCAATGAAAGCACATGGGAGCATTTAAAGCTGTTGGCAATGCCGATGCTTTTATTTGGAATGGTAGAATACTTTGTGTGGGGAAAACAAATTCGGAATTTTATTCCGGTCAAAGCATTGTCTATCTTCCTGGGAATGGTAACAATTGTTGTCCTTTTTTACACCTATGTGGGCGTTGTTGGACAGCACTTTTTATGGGCGGACATTGGCACCTTTGTCGTTGGCGTGCTTGCGGCATCGCTGTTCAGCGCACATTTTTTGAACACAGAGCTTTTTTCCTCCGAACGCTCTATCCGCCTGGGGTGGGCAGGGCTCCTCCTTATTGCTGCGAGCTTTGTCTTGTTTACCTTTTTCCCTCCGCGTGTAGGTTTGTTTTTAGACCCGGTTTCCCAGCGCTACGGCAGATAGTCGGGCGGGGTCTAAAAATTCGTGCAGTGGCTTGCTTGTGTAGGTTATCTCAATACCCCCGAAATGGCTGTAATGACCTTAGCTATGCAAGAAATGCTCACAATGAGCACCGTCTATCCTACTTGACGTCTTTTAAACGCATTATAAGTAATTGGGATAAAAATCAACATTTCAATCATTGCCAACAAGATATAGAATGTGAACGGCGTTAAACTAATATTGCCAAAGGTATAGAAATACTCTGAGAAAATAGCTTCATGGTTTAAAATTGCAGAAAATAAACAGTTTTTGATTTGGGTAAACAGTCTGTCACCTAAAGGTGGAATGAACATTGGAGCAAAAACGCTTAATATCAGCAAGCTAAGTGCTGTTACAGCGTTTTTAAAAATTGCGGAAACCATTGCACAAAAACAAGAAAATGCAATCGCTGTAATCAGAAATACTACGCAGCATATTCCTACAAATTCACCTATTGTTACAGGATAGGTAGAATACTCAAAGCCACCGAGAAATTGCAGTGGAACATTCACCCCATCTAAACCATGAGTGAAAAGATATGTCCCAATGTAACAGCCCGAAATAAGTATGGTTGATAGTATTGCAAAGGTGATAGCAGTGGTAAGTTTTGCTGCAATAAATATTGATTTTCCTTGCTTCGTTGACAAAATAACGGCATCCGTTTTATTGCTGTACTCTTTTCCAAAGATATTTCCGATAGCAATTGCAATAGCAGTTAGTATTAGAATCCCTAAAAGTGGTAACATGTTTCTAACAGAAAGCCAACCACCGGCATACTCGTTATAAAAAGGCGTTTTTATCTTTTCTATC
>JAVVRO010000140.1:0-4986 GCA_036654695.1 Angelakisella sp.
CCGAGCTTGTTTTGTGCGCCCCGCTTCGGGACAGCTTACTTATAATATCACAGCACACCCTTGTTGTCAACACTTATTTTGCGAAAATTCGACATTTTTCAAAAATGCCGAAAAAGCGGCATAGACAGGGCATTTAGCGTATGGTACAATAGCCACAGCTAAGCTATTTGTACGGGGCGATGCGCAGGACGACTGGCGCGTCCCTATGCGCAGTACCAAAACGCTTCGCGTTTATGGTACAATAGCCACAGCGAGGCTATTGTACGGGGCTATGCGCAGGACGACTGGCGCGTCCCTATGCGCAGTACCAAAACGCTTTGCGTTTATGGTACAATAACCATAATCGCTGCGTAACCATTAATGTATATAGGAGTTCATTTATGCCAGAATCTCAAATTACCTTTGAGCAGCTGGGAGCTGCGTTTCAAATTGCTGTTTCCCCGGCGCACAAGTTTGGCACTGATGCTTTTTTGCTTGCGGCCTTTTCCCTGCCGCAAACCATCAATACAAAACCGCTGCGCTGTTGTGACCTTTGCTCCGGTTGCGGCATTATTCCGGTGCTTTGGTTTCGGTGGGGCGCGCCGGTTGCACACGCCTGTGCCGTGGAGCTAATGCCCCAAGGCGCCGCCCAGCTGGAAACCACCATTGCGCAAAACGCACTGTCCGGACGACTGCAATCAATCTGTGCCGACCTTTCCAACCTGCGGGGAACGCTGAGTGGCGGGTCCTTTGACCTAGTTACCTGCAATCCGCCTTACCAAATAGCGGGTCACGGTGTGCCCAGCCCCGACCCAGTACGGCTGGCAGCACGGCACGAGGTCTCCTGCTCCTTGGACGAAGTATGCCTGTCGGCGGCAAGATTATTGCGATTTGGTGGAAGATTTTGTCTTTGCCAGCGGCCGGAGCGCTTGCCGGACATCTTTGATGCCATGCGCCGTGCCAAGCTGGAGCCGAAACGTCTGCGACTGGTACAGCAGCACCCCGATAAAGCACCGTGGCTGGTACTGGTAGAAGGACGGCGGGGCGGCAAGCCATTTTTACAGGTAGAGCCGCCTTTGCTGGTGGAAAACCCGGATGGCAGCTTTACCGACGAGATGCTGCGCATTTATCGTAGTGGAGGAAAAAAGGATGAGTAAGCTTTATATTGTAGGGACGCCGATTGGCAACCTTGGGGACCTGAGCCCCCGCGCTGCCAAAACCTTAACCGAGGTAGATTTTATTGCCGCCGAGGACACCCGGGTCAGCGCCAAAATCTTAAACCATCTGGGAATTAAAAAACCGATGGTCAGCTACTTCCAGCACAATTTGCGGGAGCGTGGCGAGCAGATTGTTGACCGGATTGTCGCAGGGGAAAGCTGTGCCATTATTACCGACGCGGGGATGCCCTGTGTCAGTGACCCTGGGGAGGATTTGGTCAAGCTGTGCCACGACCGGGGTGTTGCGCTGGAGGTGGTTCCGGGCCCCAGCGCCGCGATTACCGCGCTGGCAGCCAGCGGACTGGCAACCGGCCGCTTTTCCTTTGAAGGCTTTCTGTCGGTCAAGGCCTCCAGCCGTCGGGCGCATCTTGCCGAAGTTGCCCACGACCCACGCACGTTACTGTTCTACGAAGCGCCGCACAAGCTGCGCGCCACCCTGCGCGACATGGCCGAAGTCTTTGGCGGCGACCGCCCTGTGACGCTGGCGCGGGAATTGACCAAGCTCCATGAGGAGATTGTACGAACTACCTTTGCCGAGGCGGTAGCACTGTACGCCCAGCGGGAGCCCCGGGGGGAGTATGTACTGGTGGTGGCCGGTTGCCCGGTCAGTGAACGGACAGAGGAAAAGCCGACGCTCCCGCAGGCCGCAGAAGCGGTAGCTGCATTGAGCGCCGGCGGTATTTCGCTGTCGGAGGCGGCAAAGCAGATTGCCGCCGAGACAGGCTATAAAAAGGGCGAACTGTACAAGCTGGCGCTGACCATTACAGCGTAATCTTTTGCCAGCGGCCGCGGACAAACCGCACCCAGTACAGGAAAAAGCGCAGCAGCTGGTCAAGGGTGTAGCTAATCCATGCCCCCACCAGCCCCCCGCCCAGCGGGTAGCAGAGCGCCCATGCAAGGATGGGGCGCAGCAGCCCGACGCTGACCATTGAGGTGGCGGCGGTGTACTTGGTGTCACCCGCACTGCGCAAGCAGCTGGAATAAATATACTGCGAAGCCTGAATTGGGGCGGTGCAGGCACAGATAAACAGTACCTTGGCACCCAGCTCAATGACATGGCTGTCAGGGGAGAACATCGAGATAATCGTCCCGCCAAAGAGGGTAAAGGTGACAAACAGCAAGGCCGAAAACAGCAGGGACATTCGCTGGCAGGCCTTGCAGTACAGCATGGCAAGGTCGTTACGCTTGCGTCCCATGGACTGCCCAAACAGTGCCGCCGCGGACATGCCCAGCCCATCACAAAAGGCAAATGCCACGCTCTGAATGCTGTTACAGATGTTGTGCGTGGCCATATCGGTGGTGCCCAGCGACGCAATAATTTTGACATACAGGAAAAAGCCCACCCGCAAGAATATCTGCTCCACACCCGCGCTCATGCCCACGGACAGCACCGGACCCAAGGTGTGGCGATCCAAGTGGAGCAGGTTGTGCAGATGGATTTTCAAAAAGTGCTCGTTACGGCCACAGATGGAGATAATGGCCATGGTCAGCCCCACCACATTGCCGATGACCGTGGCAACCGCGGCACCGGCCACGCCCCATGCGGGGAACCCAAAGTGCCCGCCGATGAGCAGATAGTTAAAGACGACGTTGACAGCATTTGCGGTCAGGTTAATCTTCATGGAAATTTTGGTATTGCCGCAGCCCCGTTGCGCCCCGTTGATGCAGATGGTTAGCACCTGACAGGGGATGCTGATCATCAGGATTTGAAAATAGGTGACTGCCATGTCAATCATGTCACTTTGGGAACCGGCAAACAGCAGCAGCGGTCGGGCATACAGGCTACCGGCCAGTGCCATTACCAGCGCAAGGCCAAAACACATGGTCAGCGTCTGCCCCAGCACATGGTTGGCGCCCTCGGCGTCCTCCTGCCCTCGGCGCCGCGCTACCACGGCGGTCAGTCCGGTGTTCAGTGCCATGAACAGCGCAAGAATAATCATCCGCGGTTGGGAGGTAATGCCCACGGCGGCAATGGCCGCTTCCCCCAGCACACTGACCATAATGGTGTCCATCATGGAAATAAGCGCTACCAGCACGGTATCCGCAATGGCGGGGCCTGCCACACGCAGCGACTCCCGATACAGCTCGCCGGTGGTAGGCAGCTCCCCCAGCGCAGGATGTTTCCCCAGCATACCCTGTGCGCTATAAATTCGTTTTAGATAGTCCAATGAAACGGTTCCCCCTTTTTCTCCAACAAAAAACGGGACTCCCCACCCGCCTGCACCCAAAATCACAGTCGGATAAAGTCCCCAACATTATTATTATACCACAGTTTTTCTGTTTTGTATCACCTAACTTTACCGTCGCATCACGAAGTTTTCTAGCTGTATTTATGACAACTGCTGATTTTGCTGTTCCCCTATTGACCGCCGCGTTGCCCTGTGCTATAGTGAAATCACGGAAGAAACGATGACAAGGGCAAAAGAAAGAAGGGGTCGATTCCGATGTACGACCACGGTCGGCTGTAGCTGATAAGACAGCCACGGTAATGAATGAAACGAAAGGGGTGGGTCCGATGGATAGTATGATTGCAGTACGCAAGGCTTCCCATTGCGGCATCCGCCTTGCAGCAAATGTCAACTGATGAACCAACTGGTCCATTTTCGTCCATGGATGACGACTATAATCACATTTCGACCAGGGCGCATCGTTCGCATTTGGGAAGCCTGAGCATCCTGCCAAATATGGAAGCGGCTCCGCAAAGAAGGAGCTGCAAGGAGGAACGTGTTCGCACACACTCAGGCCTTGTTATATAGGGTTTTTAGCAATAGCAATTTTAAAGGGACAGTCGAAGGGCTGTCCCTTTTTTGTTCTTCTTTTAAGCACGGTTCTAGCCTGCACCCTACAACAGGAGGAGCGCTGGTCTGGTGCTCCTTAGTAACAGCCTCCCTTGGCCGGAGTACTGCCAAAAAAAGGTGCGGACAACTGTCCGCACCTTTTTTGAAAAACACTTAAATGAGTTCGATGATCGCCATTTCGGCTGCGTCGCCACGACGAGGACCGGTTCTGATGATGCGGGTGTAACCGCCGTTGACCGCCTTATACTTGGGGCCCAACTCATCAATAACCTTCTTCGCGACGGTCTCCTTGGTGATGTAGGAGAAAACCTGACGCTTGGAATGAAGGTCGCCTGTCTTTGCGATTGTGATCATCTTCTCAGCCATAGCACGTACTTCCTTCGCTCTGGTAACGGTAGTTTCAATCTTGCCGTTTTCCATCAGGAAAGTTACCATTGCACGAAGCATTGCTTTTCTGTGGTCAGAGGTTCTGCCCAGCTTTCTGACTCCTGGCATTATAATCACTCCTTTTCTAGTTTGGTGTTGAATGTGTTAATATTCGCTGTGCCTTATTCTTCTTCGGCGTTAAGGTTAAAGCCCAAGCCCTGAAGCTTTGCTATAACCTCCTCCAGCGATTTCTTGCCCAGATTACGAACCTTCATCATTTCCTCGGGTGACTTGTTGATAAGGTCACCCACGGTATTGACTCCGGCGCGCTTGAGGCAATTAAAGGCGCGAACAGACAGGTCAAGCTCTTCAATAGTCATCTCAAGAACCTTATCCTTACCGGTGTCCTCTTTTTTCTCCATGATTTCCGTAGAGCTCACCTCGTCCGAAAGTTCGACGAAATGATTGAGCTGCCGATTGAGGATCTTGGCTGCAAGGCTAACCGCCTCTTTTGCGGAGATAGTACCGTCGGTCCAAACCTCCAGCGTTAGCTTGTCATAGTCTGTTATCTGTTCGACTCTGGTGTTTTCCACCGAGTAGTTTACCTTTAGTACCGGGGTATAGAT
>JAVVRO010000141.1:0-4932 GCA_036654695.1 Angelakisella sp.
CGCGGGAATGGTGCGTTGCTCCGGCAGCAGCGTCAGGTAAGGCGGGGCGTTTTCGGGGTAAAATTCCAGCACCATTCGGCCGCTGCCCCCGGTGGAGCCCTCGCCCACAGCCATGTGGTAGGTGGTTTGACCGTCGGGGAAAGTTTTGTTGCCGCCTGCAACGGTCAGCGAAACACGGTATTCCCCGTAAAATTCTTCCTCGGTCAGGGTTTCGGTCAGGGTGCAGTCCGTGACTCCGGCCTGTGCCAGCGAACCATAGCTTCCTGCCGACGCGCCGCTCAGCGTTTCCAGCGTGGTAGTGTCCCCCGCCGCCAACGCAGCTGCAAAGGCCTTTGCTACCTCCCCCACGGTGGCGGTGGAGTCCACCAGCCCGCCGGTACCAGCCTGCACCTGTGTGCGGGTCGCCTGGGCACGCCTGGTTTGCAGCCGCCACTGCCCCTTTTTCACCTCGGTCACCAAAATGTCAGCGCTGTAAATGGTGCCATCCTCCCGCTGCTCGGTCACGGTGTAGGTCATGGTTGCCCGCTTTCTGCTGTCGGTACCCTTTTTCACCGCCGAAACGCTGTCAGGGTCATAGTCCGCTGTCACCGTAGCAAGCAGCGGGTCGCAGCTGCGGTAAAGCTTCCCGTCAAGCTCCAGATAAAGCGGATTCCCCACCGCGTCAGCTGTTGCCAGTAACGCCTCCACTGTGGCTTGCTCCAAGTAGGTCTGTTCCAGTAGGGTGCGCAGTTGCTTTAGCGTAGTAAACTGTTCGGACTGCACAATGCCGTACTTCCCGCCGTTGGGGGCAATCAGTGGCGTTGCGTCGCCCACAGGCAGCCCCGCCGCCAAAAAGATATAGTCCGCCTCGTAGTCATTGGACAGCAGCTGTCGCACCCCGGGCAGTGACGCGCTGCTTTTGCCGCAACCGCTCAGGCCGATGACCAGTAGCACCGCCAGCGACAGCAACAGGCTTATTTTTTTACCCAGTGTTTGTTTCATAAATTGACCCTTTCTTGCCCGGGCAGGTTACTTGCCGGAGGCCGGTTCGGGCGGGGCATACTTGGCTTCCCCAAAATACAGGTACCCCGTGGGGTATACTCGATAATCCGATAGCCCCGCGGCGGCCATGTGTTGCAGCGTGTACCACCGCAGCGGAACGACCACTGCATCCTCACTGACCAGCAGCTGCTCGGCCTTTGCCAAATAATCCGCGGGTCGCAGTATCTCCGCCGGTGGTGCTGTTACGCTGTCCGCGCTGCTGCCGGAGGCCGCACTGTCACTGCTGCCAGAGGCCGCAGCAGGCTTTTTGTCGTCCGTTTTTTTGTCCTCCTCCTTGCCGTCCGGTGGGTCGGAGGACGAGGATTCTGCCGGGTCAGGCTTGGGCGGACGTCCATAGCTTTGTTCAATGAGGTTATCATAATCATTGCTGCTGTAGTTTGCAAAGTTAAGGGGATTTTTTGATGTCCAGCTGTCAAAAAAGACCGAGGGGTACAGCGTGTCGGAAAAAACCGACAGTCGCGTAACGTCGAATTTCCCTGCATCCCGCCGGGCAAGGTAGTTATCCCAGCTTTCGGTGACAATGTTCACCGTCAATCCCAGCTTTGACCATGCTTCGGCAACCGCCGCTGCCATCCGCTGATGTGCCTGCTCGTCGTTAATCACAAAGTCGATGGTAGGAAAGTTCTGGCCGCCCTCGTACCCCGCATCCTTGAGCAGCGCTGCGGCAGCAGTCAGCTCCTCGACGGCGGGCAGCAGGTCACCACTTTTTTTACGCAGGTCAACCTGATCAACAACCGCACCCGGCGGCACCAGTCCCCGGGCAGGCAGGCTGCCATCCCGCAGTACCCCATCCAGCGCGGTACGGTCAATGGCCAGCGACAGCGCCTTGCGCACCTTTGGGTCGCTGTAGGGTGCTTTTTGGGTGTTAAATACCAGGGTGTAGCTGCCCAGCACAGTGTTGGTAATCACATTTTGCGGCTGCGCTTCCAAGGCCGTCAGCGGCAGTGTTGTGGCCAGCTGCAAGCTACCGTCGGTCAGTGCCGCCAGCAGCACCTGTTCGTCGGTACTCAGGATAAAATTCAGCCGGTCCACCGTCAGGCTGTCGCGGCGGTGGTAGGTTTCGTTTGCAATCAAGGTCAGCCGCTGGTCACGCTCCCATTTGCTGGGAATATATGGGCCGTTGCTCAGATAGTTCAGGGTGTCATAGTACCATTTTGGGCTTTTTTCCACCACGTCGCTACGCAGCGGCATCCACGGCACCGTGGCCAGACGCTCCAACAGGTCATAGCACTCGCCCTCCAGCTCCAGCACTAGCTTGCCGTCCTCGGTCACCGAAAGCCCTAGCGGGTCAGCGGCGGGCGCAGTGTCCTCCGGTTTGGCCTTTTCCGCCGCACTTTTGGTAGCGGTGCTTGCCGGGGACGCGCTCGCGGAGGATGCACCTGTCATGGGAGTTTTCCCTTCGTGTACCGCCTTTGCCCCGCGGATGGGATAGAGCTGGTAGGCCAGCGGTGACTGGGTGGCCGGATTCAGAATGCGCTTCCACGCATAAATAAAGTCCGTGGCCTGTACCGGCTTACCATCCGACCACTTCGCGGCGGGGTCAAGGGTAAAGGTGTAGGTAATCAGCCCCGACTCGCTATCGGTGCGTTCCCAGCTAGTGGCCACGCCCGGCTCGACTTCCAGATGGTCACCCAAGCGGGTCAGTCCCTCAAACAGGTGACAGAGGTAGCTTTGTTCCTCCGGGGACTGTGCAAACGCCGGGTCAAGGGTCTCCGGGTCGCCGCCCAGCTGGATGTTAAGCGCCTGCTTTTGTATCGGCAGCTCAAGCTTTGCCGGTTTGCCGCCAGTGCAGCCTGAAAGAAGCATTGCCGCTGCAAGCACAATTGCCAAATTTTTTCTCATTCTACCCATAGCCCCCAAATTAGTTGTCTCAAATATTGCAATTTCTCAAATAGCAATCTATAGTATTATACCGAAGTTTGGCAACATTTAAAAGCCCTTTCTTGCTTTCTTTACAGTTTAGTCAAACAAAAGTTTTATGAACGGTTGAACAACCCGCCAATTTCAAGTATAATGAGTTGATTGTGATTTGCGAGGAGGAGCGTCTTGGAAATTTATCTGGATAACAGCGCAACCACGGCGGTATCGCCGCCGGTGCTGGCGTTGTTGTGGGAAATGATGGCTGAAAATTACGGCAATCCATCCTCGTTACACCGTAAGGGCTTTTTGGCCGAGCAGGCGGTTGCAAAAGCCCGGCAGCAGTTGGCCAAGGTGCTGTCGGTGCGCAGCGACGAGGTAATTTTTACCTCCTGCGGCAGCGAGTCGAATAATCTGGCCGTGCTGGGCGCGGCACATGCCCACCGGCACAGCGGGCGGCGCATCGTTACCACCGCCGTAGAACATGCCTCGGTGCTGGCCGCGGTGGCCGCATTGGAGCAGGAGGGCTACGAGGTGGTGCGTCTACTGCCCGACCACGACGGCTGTGTTTCGCCGCAGGCGGTTGCTGACGCAGTGAATGACCAAACGGTACTGGTCTCGGCGATGCACGTCAACAGCGAAACCGGCAGTGTAAACGACCTTGCCGCCATTGCCGCCGCGGTGCATGCCAAAAACCCAAAAACTCTCCTACACAGCGACTGTGTACAAAGCTTTTGTAAGCTACCGGTTACTCCTGCGCGGTGGGGAATCGACCTTGCCACCGTCAGCGGCCACAAAATACATGCCCCCAAGGGGGTTGCTGCCCTGTATCGCCGCAAGGGACTGCGCCTGTTGCCCCTGTACTACGGCTCCGGACAGGAGAGTGGCCTGCACCCCGGCACTGAAAACAGCCCCGGCATTGCCGCAATGGGGTTGGCGGCCGAGCTGCTGTGGGCAGAAGCTCCGCAGAACAACCTGCTGTATCAAGAGCTGTATCAGCTGCTCTGTGGGAAAATTATGGATTTACCGGGCGCGTGCATCAATTCGCCCAAAAATAGCGCACATCATATAGTGAACCTGTCCTTGCCGGGGCTGCGCTCCGAGGTGCTAATTCACTTTCTGGAACAGTTTGGCATCTATCTTTCCAGCGGGTCGGCCTGCGCCAAGGGTGCGAAAAGCCATGTGCTGACCGCAATGGGTCTGCCCGACGCGGTCATTGACAGCGCACTGCGGGTGAGCTTTTGCCACGACAGCACCGCTGCACAGGTCGAGGAGCTGGGCAACCGGCTGGCGGAGGGCTACCGCACGCTGACCCGCTCCAAATAATTGATTGAGTTAAAGGAACATAACAATATGAGAGAAATCGTACTGCTGAAAAGCGGCGAAATTGCCCTAAAAGGTCTGAACCGCCATGTCTTTGAGGATACCATGATTAAAAATATGCGGCGGCGGATTGCCGACCTTGGGGAATTTAAAATTCACCGGAGCCAGTCCACCATCTATGTGGAACCCCAGAGTGACACCGTGGACATGCCGGAGCTGCTAACGCGTCTGCAAACGGTATTCGGTATTGCCGCGCTGACCCCTGCCGGCGTGGTGGAAAAGGACTTCGCTAAAATTGCCGCCGCCGCTCCGGACTACCTGCGGAGCTGTCTGTCCCGCGCCGCTACCTTTAAGGTAAACGCCAAGCGCTCCGACAAGGCCTTTGCCATGAATTCACCGGAAATTTGCTGTGAACTGGGCGGCGTGCTGCTGGATGCGTTTCCCCACCTGAAGGTGGATGTGGAGCATCCTCAGGTTACTGTGACGGTGGAAATTCGCGAAACTGCCGCCTACCTCCATGTGGACCAGCTGCCCGGTGCGGGTGGCATTCCGGTGGGGACAGGCGGGCGGGCAGCGCTGCTGCTGTCCGGCGGCATTGACAGTCCGGTGGCCGGTTACATGATGGCCAAGCGCGGGCTGGAGCTGGTTGCGGTACACTTTGCAAGCCCGCCCTACACCAGCGACCGTGCCCGTCAAAAGGTGCTGGATCTT
>JAVVRO010000142.1:0-3497 GCA_036654695.1 Angelakisella sp.
CCATTTTGCTGGCTGTCTTTTTGGTGACGCTGGTGCCGTCCTTTTACTATGCCATTCTAGCCATGGGCGAAGCGCTGGCGGCCTCCGGCGGCGCACTGACCTTTCCGCTGATGCTGCCCACCAAGGGCGAGGTTTACGAAGGGCTGATGATGGTCAGCTCACTGACACGGCTGGTTAGCTTTGCCAGCATGATTTTCTGCGGATTTTTCTTTAACCGCATGTACTTTAAGCAGATGATTGAGCGGGTGCGGGCGATTAAGGATACAGGACATTTTTCCAGCGGTTCGCAGGAATGCAGCTTTGCCATTGCCCATGCGGGCGGCATTAACACTGCGGCAGTGATGATGGTTCTTGCGGGTATCCTTGTATTTTACATCATTGCGGCGTATTTAGGCACCTATTTCTTACTGCGCTAATTCAAAAACAACACACGGGAGGATGCTATGAAGATTCGCAAAGCGGTAATCCCCGCGGCGGGACTGGGAACACGGGTACTGCCCGCAACCAAGTCGATGCCCAAGGAAATGCTGCCGATTGTTGACCGCCCTGCCATTCACTACATTGTGGAAGAAGCGGTTCGCTCCGGTATTACCGAAATACTGATTATTACCAGCAGAGGCAAGTTCAGCGTTGAGGATTACTTTGACCGCTCACCGGAGCTGGAGCAAAAGCTGCTGGACAGCGGGAAAACACAGCTTTACGACGAAATGCTGGCCATTGCGGGCATGGCGAACATTCAGTATGTGCGTCAGCAGCAGCCCCGCGGACTGGGGCACGCTATTCTGTGCGCCAAAACCTTTGTGGGGGACGAGCCCTTTGCGGTGCTGTACGGTGACGATGTGATTATTTCGCCGCCCGGCTGCGAAGCCACCCGGGAGCTGTGCGACGCGTACATGCAGTATGGCAAGGGTGTGGTAGGCATCAAGGAGGTTTCCACCGAGGCAATTCAGAAATACAGCTCGCTGGCGGTGACGCCGCTGGCACCCAAGGTGTTTTCGGTGACCGACATGGTGGAAAAGCCGACCCCGGATCGCATTTTGTCCCACTACTCCATTTTGGGACGGTGTGTGTTGCCGCCCAGTATCTTTACCATACTGGAGAGCACCAAGCCCGGCGCGGGGGGCGAAATTCAGCTGACCGATGCCATGAAGGTGCTGGCCAACGCCGAGGGGATGACTGGCGTGGACTTTACCGGCAAGCGCTACGACATGGGCAACAAGCTGGGCGTTATGCAGGCGGCGGTGGAGGTAAGCCTGAATCACCCGGAAATTGGTGGGGAATTTAAGGAATACCTGAAAAAACTGATGCTTACCTTGGAATAGCCCTTGACTAATGGGGGCTTATCTGGTAAAATAACTCTGTTATGCCGATTTTACGGCTTAACTCCTTGCCATATCCATCCGTGATATGGCCTAATGTCCATAAGGAGGTGCAAACAAAAATGAGCAAACTTTCCAGTTACGAGACGATCATGGTGATTTCCGTGAAAAACGGCGACGAGGCGGCGAACGCTATTGTCGAAAAGTTCAAGACTTTAATCAGCGGCGGCGGGACAATCGATTCGATTGATGAATGGGGCAAGCGCAGGCTGGCCTATACCATCAACGATGAGGTCGAAGGCCTGTATGTTCTGGTAAACTTTACTGCGACTCCCGATTTTTCGGCCGAGTTGGATCGTGTTTACAAGATTACAGACGGCGTTCTGCGTTCCCTGATTATTGCAAAGTAAGGAGGTTTTGTCATGTTTAACAAAGCTATCCTCATCGGCAGGATGACCGCAGACCCGGAGCTTAAGCAGACAGGCAGCGGAATTCATGTCACCGGCTTTTCGATTGCCGTTGACCGCAAGTTCAGCAAGGACGGCGAGCGTAAAGCTGACTTTTTGAACATTACGGCATGGCGGCAACAGGCGGAGTTTATCTGCAAGTATTTCCACAAGGGCGACCCTATCGGCATTGAGGGGAGCATCCAAACGCGGAACTACGAGGACAAAACCGGCGCCAAGCGTACGGCAACAGAGATTCAGGCGGAGAACGTCTTCTTCGTAGGCGGTAAGGGCAGCAGCGGCGGTAACGCCGGCAATGTCCAGTCTGCTGGCGGTTCTGTCATGGCAGCGGCTGCTCCGGTAGCCTTTTCCAGCGGTGCCGCAAGCGATTTTGAAGAAGTGGAAACCGATGATGATCTGCCATTTTAAAGGAAATTACTGTTTGAAGTAAGGAGGAAACCATCATGGAACGTAGTAACTATGACCGTGGCGACCGCAGCGAGCGGCCCCGCGACAGAAAACCCCGCAAGAAGGTATGTGCTTTTTGCGTGGATAGACTGGGCGATATCGATTACAAGGATGTACCCCGGCTGAGAAGGTACCTGTCGGAGAGAGCAAAGATTGTTCCCCGCAGAGTAACCGGTACTTGTGCTCGTCACCAGCGCCAGCTGACCATTGCCATCAAGCGTGCAAGACACATTGCACTGCTTCCCTATGTATCTGACTGATTGTTAGAAGAAAGCAGCCCGACGCGCAAGCGTCGGGCTGCTTTTGCGTGGTGGTATGGGGTATGGCGCAAGGGGGAAACTGTGGTTGCGGTATTGCTTGTTACATACGATTATGATATAATTTTTTCGGATAGTGATATCTTGCAAGGGGGGGAGTATGGATGAAAAAAAACAAGTTAGTTGGCCCTGTGCTTAAATGGGTGGGCGGCAAGCGACAGCTGCTGGAAATGCTGATTCCGTTACTCCCGAAAAAAATTACAACCTATTGTGAGCCATTTGTGGGTGGAGGTGCATTGCTTTTTGCATTGCAACCGCATACGGCCTACATTAATGACATTAACGGGGATCTAATTGGCGTTTATAATGTTATTAAAACTGACGTAGAAGCGCTGATAGCGGCACTGTCCGAATATAGAAATAATGCGGAAGATTTTTACACTGTCCGGGATTGGGACAGAAATAAGGATAAGTATTCGTCCCTTACCGATGTCGAAAGGGCGGCGCGTGTCCTATATCTCAACAAGACTTGCTACAATGGACTGTTTCGAGTGAATAGCGCAGGAGAATTTAACTCGCCTTTTGGTAGCTATCGTAACCCAAACATTGTGAATGCGCCTACGCTAAGAGCGGTTAGCGCCTACTTCAATACGGCAACAGTGTACTTGTCCTCCAGCGACTACACAACAGTACTGCAAGCTATCCCAAAAGGTACCTTTGTGTACCTAGATCCACCCTACGACCCTGTTTCAGACACAGCCAATTTTACCGGCTACTCCAGAGGTGGGTTTTCACGTGAAAATCAGGTGCAGTTGCGAGAATGTTGCGATGCGCTACATACTAGGGGGATCAAGTTTATGCTGTCCAACTCTGCTACCGATTTTGTGCGAGAACAATATGCCGCCTACCACATTACAACGGTTCAAGCCAAAAGATCCATCAACTCCATCTCAAGCAAGCGCGGCGAGGTGGATGAAGTTGTGGTGAGAAATTATGAGTAAACTATC
>JAVVRO010000142.1:3507-4925 GCA_036654695.1 Angelakisella sp.
ATATTGCATGGGAGCAGTTGTTTTGTAAATATGACATTCTCAAGCAGATTGATGCAGCAGGGCAGTTTGCTATTTCTGCGACGCAAATAAAAGAATTTAGAGAGCCGCGACTGATGGCTAAATTCGATCACACCATTAACTTGCCGGAAATATTTGCTGCCAACCAATTAGCAATTTTACCCACCACGCGGGGAGACTATATTATTTCTCATTTTGATGCGTACCATAAATTTGAAAGCGCCAGCACGGATATCCAACGAGTGACACTGCCACCCTATCTTCAAAGCTTCGATTCTGCCATTATCCCCAGCGAAGCCATTGCGCTGAATTGTGCTGTCGCAGCAGGAATTATAGCGGATTTTTTAGAGGACGACCAGTTGGTGGCAACGGTTTCGGGGCGCATGGGATCAGGCGCTTTCGGGTTTAGTATTGATAACGTAAAAAGCAATGTGCCCTGCCATATTGAGGTGAAAAACTCCCAAATAGAAATTGATGCGGCCTATGAGGGAATTAAGAGTCTAGCCTTGCTTGAGGCAAAACGTGATCTGGCAGAAGATTTTTTGGTAAGACAACTCTATTATCCGTTTCGGGTATGGCAGAGTCGTGTTTCCAAAGTAGTCAGACCAATCTTTCTTGTTTATTCTAACGGAATTTACAGGTTGTATGAATATCAATTTCAGGAGCTGAATCACTATGGATCAATTATGCTGGTTCAGCAGAAGAACTATTCTGTGGAGGACACCACCATTACCATTGCCGATATCCAGAGCGTATTACAGACAGTTGCATTGGTGCCAGAGACAGAGGTGCCTTTTCCACAGGCTGATAGTTTTGAACGTGTCATTAATATCTGCGAATTAGTGAACGAACAGCCGCTCGGCAGGACAGAGGTTACAGATCAATATGCCTTTAATGCCAGACAAACCAATTATTATACGGACGCAGCACGGTATTTGGGCTTACTTGTAAAGGACAGTGAGAATCGAACGCCAAGTTACAGACTAAGCGAGAGGGGGAAAAGAATTATTTCTCTCAATTTTAAGCAGCGGCAGTTGGCTTATTGTAATTGTATTCTGTCTCACAAGGTGTTTCAAATGGTTTTTCGTCAATATTTTGCTAGTGGCACGATGCCACACACGAATGAAATTGTACACATTATGCAGCGATCCAATCTATATCATGTGGAGAGTAATAGTACTTTTGAACGTCGTTCATCAACCATAAAAGGTTGGCTAAACTGGATTTTGGGACTGATCAACGCGGAATAGGCCTAAGAAAAATGAGTAGCCCTCTTGCTGGAGAATAGTTAAACCCCAATAGCACAAAACGGCGCTGCTACCGAGAAGTCTCTGTAGCAGCGCCGTTTTTACCAACTTTAAATTCTGTGCAGTAGCCAGCCTAATGCGTCGTCAATCACT
>JAVVRO010000143.1:0-4923 GCA_036654695.1 Angelakisella sp.
GTTGATGAACGAAACAAGAATAGGGCATACAAATTATATGACGAAAGAGCAGTGGGAGTTTATGCACAGGTAGTGCTTAAAAAACAAAACTGCTTGCGTGGGCAAGTCGATTGATTGAGTTATATGGGAAAGAAAATGGAGTAGCATGCAATGATTACACAAATCAGGGAGAATAAAAAGCAGTACTTGGCGCTGTTACTTCTCGCCGACGAACAAGAAACGATGATTGACCGGTACCTTGACCGTGGTGAACTATTTGCACTTTTTGAGGATGATTTAAAGGCCATTTGCGTTGTAACGGATGAGGGAAATGGAATTTGCGAGCTTAAAAACATTGCAACGGTAGCAGCGTACCAAGGCAAAGGCTATGGAAAGCAGCTGGTAAATTTTATCTGCAACCACTATGCTTCCCAATACACTACCATGCTGGTAGGTACAGGTGACAGCGCGCTGACCATTCCATTCTATCAAAGCTGCGGATTTGTTCCATCCCACAAAATAGAGAACTTTTTTATCGATTATTACGACCATCCTATTTTTGAAGATGGAAAACAGCTTGTGGATATGATTTATCTTTCCAAGAAGCTACCTGCAAAATGAATGCCTCTCCGCAAAAGCGGCCGCCGCAGCCGCAGGCTCACCCTCCTCCCGGCTGTGCCCCTTTGCGGGTAAGGGTCAGCAGCGATGCCAAGAAGAAAAGCATCGAGAGCGGCATCAGTAGAAAGCCCAAGCGGAAGCCTATTCTGTCAACCACCGCTCCAAAGGCGAAATTAAACAAAATGTCGAACAGGGATGCCACAGCGACAATGGTACCGCAAGCACCGGCAGAGAACCGTACCGGCCACAGCATGGGCACCACCAGCAGCAGGGTGGGATAAAGAATAGAGAACAGTACCCCGCTGGCGGCTAGTAACCAAAGGCCGCTGCCGCCAAGCAGGATTCCCGCACTGTACAAAATGCAAGCGCCTGTGCCAAAAATGCGCAGACTTTTGTAAATGCCAACACGGTCTATCAGCGGGCTGAACAGCAGACGTCCAACCATAATTCCCCCAAAGAAAACGGCGGTGTAGTTTGCCGCTGCCCCCCGAGATTGATTCAGTGCCGTGGAAGCATAGCTCACCAGCCAGTTCATAACACCATGCTCGGCAATAAAATAGAACCCGAAGACGCAAACCAGCGGCCAAAAAGCACGGTTGTGCCACGGTTTTTCAGCCGGTTTTTCAGCCGGTTTTTCAGTTGGCAGGCAGGGCGGTTCCATGGAAATGCCTTGAAAGGCCAAAAGCAGCAGCACCCCGGCGCCGCAAAGCAGCAGCAGTAGGTTAATTTGCTTCCAACCAGCAAAGTCTCCTGTAAGGTTCCCCACAAGACTTTGACTCCCCGAAGTACCAATGCCCTGTACAAAAAACAGTATGTTCACCATGGCTGCCGGCGAACCGGCCACCAGCAAGCGCGTGGTAAGGCTTACCGCTGTGCTTAACAGCGTGGAAGCGCCCATGGCAAAGAACATTCCAATTAACAGACACAGATAGCTGTCCGTAACCGTGAAAAGTCCCAACGCCGCCATCCATATTGCGATGAACAGCATCAGCGCCGCTTTGCGGGGCAGCTTGTCCAGCACCCGGCCGCCCAATAGCAAAAAGACTAAATTGCCCAGATAGCTTACCGTTACCACCATGGAAAGCTGCGCGGTACTCAGCGCAAAATGCGTCTGGAACAGGGGCGCCAAAACTCCGCGCAGGGCATCGCTTATGCCAAGCGCAAGCATAAGTAACGCAAATGCAAGGTATCCTGTTTTTTTCATCACATTATCATCCAATCGCTGTTCTTTCCCTGAGTATACGCCTAAACTACACCATTGGCAATCGTGCCTGTGTACTACTGTCCCATTGCTGCTTTAAGCTTTTTGCAGGTCAAACAGCTCAAATTTTGAGACTAGTTCTTTTAGTACCTGCGCTTGCCCGCTCAGCTCCTCGCTGGCGGCGGCACTTTCCTCACTTGTGGCAGAGTTCGTCTGCACCACGGAGGAGATTTGCGCAATTCCCAGTACAATCTGCCCAATGGCACCGGCCTGCTTTTCGGCGGCCGCCGCCGCATCCGCTACCTTGGTAGTAATTTCGGCTGACATGCCTACAATATTGCGAAATACTGCGGCGCTGTCTTCGGTCAGTGCTGCGCCATTGTTCATCACGCGAATGGAGCTTTCAATTAAAACGGCAATGTCATTTGCCGCAGTGGCAGATTTTTGTGCCAGATTGCGCACTTCGTCGGCAACCACTGCAAAGCCCTTGCCGGCCGCGCCCGCCCGCGCTGCTTCCACCGCAGCATTTAGCGCAAGAATGTTGGTCTGGAAGGTAATGTCATCAATGGTTTTAATGATATTGCTAATCTTTTTGGAAAAAGAGATAATATCGTCCATGGCATGTGTCATATCGCCCATCTTCAGGCTTCCATCCTGTACGCTGCCGCAGGTAACTACCATAATTTCATTAATTTCCTTAAACTTGTCCGACGTTCTGCGCACCTGCGTGGAAAGCTCATTCATGGTAGCGGATAGCTCCTGCACCTGACTGGCCTGCTCCGTAGCACCCTGTGCCAGCGCCTGTGAGCCGTCTGAAATTTGTTCGGCACCGCAGGAAACTTGGTCGGAGGCCTGCGTAATGGTGTTCATTGTTTCACTCATGGTAACAATGAATTGACCAATAGAGGTTTCTATGTTTTTAAAATCTCCAATAAATGGTTGGGCAGGTACCACATTAAAATTGCCCTTGGAAAATTCCGACATTGCCCGGTCAATGTCGGTAACATAGGCGGATATCTCCTTTACGGAGGAATTTAACATGCAGCCCAGCTCTCCGACTTCATTGTTGCTATTGGTTTTAAAGTCCAAGTTGAGCTGGCCCTTCGCCAGCATCTTTGCAGTTTCGGTAATTCGCAGAATGGGCTCCCCAATTTGTCGTTTTATATAGCTGTACATGTTAAGGCAGGCAACGAGCGTAAGTAGCATCAGTACCAGCGATGCCCCAATCGTAATGGTAATGATAGTATCCAAGTTGCTTTCCGCCGCAGCAGCCAAATTTTGCTGCTCCTTCACACCGCCGTCAAGAATCCCCAGCAGCTCGGTAATGTCTCTGCTAATCTTTTGCTGGTAAATGGCTTCTGCCGCGCCCTTATCCGCACCAACCACCTCCAGGGCGGAAGCTGCCAGCTGATGAATTTCCTTGTGGAGAGGTTCGATTTTCAAAGCCAGCGCAGCAGTCGCCCCTTGGCGCTGCACCTCCGGGCTATAGATAAATTTTCCCAGCACACATTCCTTTGCGTTGGTGCTGCCCGTAAACTCTGTACCAAATTCAATGGCCGCGCTCAGGTTATTCCCCCACTTAAGATGTCCAATTTCGGACAGATAGAGCGTATCTACCGTGCCCTGCATCTCTGCGGCGTATTGTTTGGTCGCCCGTATTTTGCTGACACTAAACACAATCGCCGCTGTCATTGCTACCACGCACAGAATAATAATTGCAAACCTTATGCCAAACGCCTGTTTCATTTTTTGCTTTTTCATATTCTTCCCTCACTGTATCATCCGCTTTATTGTTCGAGTGCTTCCTGTCCCATGGTTGGCAGCTCTGCCCTAAAGATTGCGTAGTTGTCCTTTCCCTGCCCTTTTGCATAGTACATTGCACGGTCCGCATTTTGATAGAGCTCGTCAAAATTTTCTCCATGCCACGGAACCATCGCAATTCCAATGCTTCCGGAAATCCCATAAGAGTAGGTCGCCCCTACGCCAATGCTGTGAAACATCTTACGAATTTGCCCGGCTTTTTTTCGGACAAGCTGCTCGTCCTTGACACGGTTCATGTAAACGGCAAATTCATCTCCACCAATTCGCCCCACAATATCTTCCTGCCGGAACAGGGAAACCAGCCCCTTGGCCACCTGCGAAATCACGATGTCGCCAACGGCATGTCCCAGCGTGTCATTGACGTTTTTAAAGTTATCCAAATCAATTAGTAAAAACGCCCCCACTGCTTTCTCGCCTATTGCGCCCACGGCGGACTGAATCAGCATTTCGGTGGTTACTTTGTTATAAAGTCCCGTCAAAAGGTCGCGCTCGGCTCGCTGCTGCAACGAAATTTCTTTTTCCTTCATTTCGTTAATATTCCGAATGCAGCCGACGCAATGAAGGCTTTGGGTCTCCTCGTCAAAAAAGGTCTGCATGGAGCAGCTAGCCCAAGTCAGTTCTCCGTTTATATTCCGGCGGTACTCCACGCTCTTGCGCAAAATCCCCGCATCATAACCGCTCATAATTGCCGCCCAGCTGGTCTGTCTGCGCACAAAATCCCGATCCGGCTCGTAGACCATATGGGTCGTCAGCAGCTCCACCACCGTATCAAAATCGTCAATGGGCTGGTCACAGTAGCTGTTCACAATGGGTTCATGCCCGCTGATAAAGCAGTGGTGGGTCATGTCTGCTTCGTAGTAGAAGGTGCCCTCCTTGCCCTCCAAATCCAGGTACCGTGCCTCCCGCTTATATTGCAGCTCTACACTTTTTTCCTTGGTAATGTCCTGCAAAATACCAATGGCGCGCACAGTGTTCCCTTCGTTGTCAAAAATGGCCGTAAAGGTCAGACGGTTCCACAGGCTACGCCCATCTGCCGCCCTTGTCCGCAGGATACAGCTGCATTTTGCAGTGCCCGCGGCAAGCTGCCGAAACAAATCCAAATACTCCTTGCGCGACTCTGCCAGTACCGTTCCTCTGTCCAAAATGCTCTGTGGCATATTTTTCATAATTTCCGGGACACCATAGATTTCCTTTGCCTTGGAGGAATGGTACATGATGTGTGTTTTCATATCGTAATCAATGATAATGTCTTCCACGCTTTGCATGGCGATGCGGTAACGTTCTTCCTCTATCTTTAAGGCAAG
>JAVVRO010000144.1:0-4883 GCA_036654695.1 Angelakisella sp.
CTGGAATAGAGCTGCAAGCCCTTTTCAAAGTCCCGGGTGTAATAGTCGTAGGGGGCGCGGGCGGGAATATACAGCAGTGCGTCGTAGGTTGCGCTGCCCTCGGTCTTGGTGTGAATGACCGTCAGCGGATCCTCATAGTCGTTAAACTTGCTCTTGTAAAAATCGTTGTACTGCTCAGGGGTAATTTCGTTTTTGCCCTTGCGCCACAGCGGAATCATGGTGTTCAGCGTTTCTACCTCGTTGTAGGACTCATACTCCTCGCTGTCCTCCTTTTTGCGGCTGTGGGGCATCTCCATGCGAATGGGGTAGCGGATGTAGTCGGAATAGCGCTTAACCAGCTGGGACAGCTGGTAGCTTTCCAGAAACTCGTCGTAGTTGTCTTCCTCGGTGTTGTCCTTTATGTGCAGAACAATGGTGCTGCCGGCGCCGTCCCGCTTGGCAGGGGTAATGGTATAGCCCTCGGAACCGCTGGACTTCCACAAAAATGCCTCGTCACTGCCAAAGGCACGGCTGGTAACGGCAACCTCCTTGGCTACCATAAATGCAGAGTAAAACCCGACGCCAAACTGACCGATGATATTGACGTCCTCGGTCTGCTCATTTTCCTTTTTAAAGTCCAGTGAGCCGCTGCGGGCAATGGTACCAAGGTTGTTTTCCAGCTCCTCCTTGGTCATGCCCACGCCGTTGTCGGTAATGGTCAGGGTGCGGGCGGCCTTGTCCACGGTAATATCAATGGCAAAGTCATCCCGGGACAGCCCCACGCTGCCGTCGGTCAGCGAACGAAAATAGAGCTTGTCCATTGCGTCGCTGGCGTTGGAAATAAGCTCACGCAAAAAGATTTCCCGATGGGTGTAGATAGAATGAATCATCATTTCCAGTAATCGCTTGGATTCCGCTTTAAATTGCTTGACAGCCATAAACAAAACCTCGATTAAATTATTTATTTTTTGGCACTCCTGTCGTTAGAGTGCTAAACAAGTATAGCAAACCATGGAGAAAAAATCAAGATAATGCAATAAAATTAACATTTCTGAAACAAAGGAGACGCTTTTTGCCTATTTTTTAACAATTAAGAGATTGCTTTTTTCCCTAAAATAGAATATACTGAATCTGATTTCGATTTTAGTGGCCGCAGGGGCAAACGATGAGGCTGATAGGGCGGTCGCATTGAAATTCGAAACATCAGTACGGCCATCGCGTAACAGCGGTGGATTACGATGCGCAAAATAAAACATAGGGGGATTTGCAACATGAGTTTGACCAAAAACAAGTACGTTCTTAGCTGGCTGGAAGAGATGAAAGCCCTGACGAAGCCGGATAGGGTAATCTGGATTGACGGTACCGACGCACAGCTGGAAGCACTGCGCGCCGAGGCTTGCTCCACCGGGGAAATGCAGAAGCTGAACGAGGAAAAGCTGCCCGGCTGCTACATTCACAGAACCGCGATTAACGATGTCGCGCGGGTCGAGCACCGCACCTTTATCTGCACCAAAAACAAGGAGGACGCAGGCCCAACCAACAACTGGATGGCTCCCACGGAGGCCTATGCCAAACTGGGCAAGCTGTACGACGGTGCCATGCAGGGACGCACCATGTACGTCATTCCTTACACCATGGCACAGACCGGCTCGCCCTTTGCCAAGGTTGGCATCGAGCTGACCGACTCCATCTATGTGGTACTGAACATGTGCATTATGACCCGCGTCGGTGTAAAAGCACTGGAGCAGCTGGCTGACAGCTCTGACTTTGTAAAGGGTCTGCATGCCCGTAAGGAAATTAACGAGGAAGAACGCTACATCTGCCAGTTCCCAGAGGATAACACCATCTGGTCGGTCAACTCCGGCTACGGCGGAAATGTTCTGCTGGGCAAAAAGTGCTTTGCCTTGCGCATTGCCTCCTTCCAAGCCAAAAATGAGGGCTGGATGGCCGAGCATATGCTCATTTTGGGCATCGAGAACCCCAAGGGCGAAACCAAGTACATCACTGCGGCGTTCCCCTCTGCCTGCGGTAAAACCAACTTGGCAATGCTCATTCCTCCCGCCATTTACGCCAAGGCCGGCTACAAGGTCTGGTGTGTCGGTGACGATATTGCTTGGCTGCGCCCCGGGGAGGACGGTCGTCTGTGGGCGGTCAACCCGGAAAACGGCTTCTTCGGCGTGGCACCCGGTACCAACATGAAGAGCAACCCCAACGCGCTGCTCTCCTGCCAGCAGGGTACCATCTTTACCAACGTGGTACACAATCTGGACGAAAACACCGTCTGGTGGGAGGGTCTGGACAAGAACCCGCCCAAGAACGCACTGAACTGGAAGGGCGAAAAGTGGGATTGCACCGACGGAACCAAGGGTGCGCACCCGAACAGCCGCTTTACCGCGCCTGCTGTCAACTGCCCCTGTGTCAGCGCCGAATTTAACAACCCCAAGGGCGTTCCTGTCAGCGCCATCATCTTTGGCGGCCGCCGTGCCAAGACTGCTCCGCTGGTTTACCAGTCCCGCAGCTGGGCACACGGTGTGTTTGTCGGCTCCGCCATGGCTTCGGAAACTACCGCAGCTGCCAGCGGTGCTGTCGGCGTTGTGCGCCGTGACCCCATGGCAATGCTGCCCTTCTGCGGCTACCACATGGGTGACTACTTTGCACACTGGCTGGAGATGGGCGAGAAGCTGGGTGACAAGGCTCCTAAAATCTTCAACGTCAACTGGTTCCGCACCGACGAGGATGGTAACTTTGCATGGCCGGGCTTCGGCGACAACATGCGCGTACTGATGTGGATTCTTGGCCGTTGCGACGGTACCGTGGACGCGGTGGAAACCCCCATTGGCTATCTGCCCAAGCCGGAGGACATTGACCTGACCGGGCTGGACATGACTCGCGAGCAATTGGCTGACCTGCTAACCGTCGACAAGGCGCTGTGGACCGAGGATGCCAAGGGCATTGAGGAGCTGTATACCAAGCTGGGCGACCGCCTGCCCAAGGCACTGGCCGACGAACTGGCTACCCTGAAAAAGAACGTGCAGTAAGCTGCTTGCTGCCATAACTGCAAAACCGTAACAAGGCCTCCTGTACCACCAGACCGGTGGAGCAGGAGGCCTTGTTCACGCTAAAAAATGCAGGGGAACCACTAAATTCCTGCATTTTTTATCTGACAGCCACCAAAAATGCTTGATTTCTTGCAGAAAATGAATTACTATAAGGATGTCCGCCGCCAGACGGATAGTACAGGCCGCCCTAAAGGGCGGTGAACGGAGCACCCTACATGACAAACAACCTGCTGTTGAGAATTGACAAGGAGCGGCCGCGCTTTTCCAAGGGGCAAAAGCTGATTGCCGATTTTATTACCAAGCATTACGAAAAAGCAGCTTTTATGACGGCCGCCAAGCTGGGGGATACCGTTGGCGTTAGCGAGTCGACGGTAGTGCGCTTTGCAACCGAGGTCGGCTTTGAGGGCTATCCCCAGCTGCAAAAAAACTTGCAGGAAATTATCCGCAACCGCTTGACTACGGTGCAGCGCATGGAAATTATCGACGGGCAGATTGGTAATGCCGACATTCTGACCAAGGTGATGACGCTGGACAGCGAAAAGATACGGCACACGCTGGAGGAGATTGACCGCGACTCCTTTTCCAACGCTGTGGATGCTATCATCGCTGCGGACGAGCGATATATTTTGGGCATTCGCAGCTCTAACATGCTGGCAAATTTTGTGGCCTTTTACTTTAACCATATCTTTGAGCACGTCCACAATGTCAGCAACAACAGCACCAGTGAGGTGTTCGAGCAGATGCTGCGCATTAAGGATGGCGATGTGCTGGTGGCCATTAGCTTTCCGCGTTATTCTCAGCGCACCCTAAAGGCAGCGCGGTTTGCCAAAAGCTGCGGTGCAAAGGTGATTGCCATTACCGACTCCATCAGCGCGCCGCTGGCCGAGGTTGCCGACATTATGCTGCTGGCGCGCAGTGATATGGCTTCCTTTGTGGACTCGCTGGTTGCGCCCCTCAGCCTGATTAACGCGCTGATTGTTGCGCTGGGGCTGCGTAAAAAAGAAGAAATCTCCAAAACCTACGATACCCTGGAGCACATCTGGGAAGAATATAACGTCTACGAAAAGACGGACAGCGACACAATAAAACTGTAAGGAAGTATGAATGAAGCATTTTGATGTAATTGTAATTGGCGGCGGTGCGGCGGGGCTGTGCTGCGGGGGAATGGCTGCCCAGCAGGGGGCCAGCGTCGCGGTCATTGAGGGACGGGAGCGTCCGGCGCGTAAGCTGCTGATAACCGGTAAGGGTCGCTGCAACCTGACGAACAACTGCCCGCCGGAGGAATTTTTGAAAAATATTCCCACCAACCCTAAGTTTTTGTACAGCGCCGCCTATGGCTTTACCGCCGCCGACACCATGGAGCTTTTTGAACGGCTGGGCGTACCGCTGAAAACCGAGCGCGGCAACCGCGTTTTCCCAGTGTCGGACAACGCCCGGGATGTTGTGGACGCGCTGATACGGTACTGTAAGCAGGGCGGGGTGCAGGTAGTTACCGCGCGGGCGGGACAGATAGTCGCCGAGCAAAACGTCGTGACCGGCGTGCTGTGTACCGACGGACAGCAGTTTGACGCGCCTGCCGTGGTGCTGGCTACCGGCGGCATGAGCTACCCGGCTACCGGCAGCGACGGCGCCGGCTACCGTTTGGCAGCGCAGCTGGGACATTCCATTGTGCCGCCGCGCCCCTCGCTCATTCCGGTACTGTGCAGCGACCGCTGCTGCCCCGAAATGATGGGACTTTCCCTGCGCAACGTGACCCTGAGCCTGTGGCAGCAGGGCAAAAAGAAGCCGGTTTTTACCGAGCTGGGGGAGCTGCTTTTCACCCACTTCGGGGTATCGGGGCCGCTG
>JAVVRO010000145.1:0-4882 GCA_036654695.1 Angelakisella sp.
GTAATCCTGAGATATTCTACGATTAGCTTTTCTTTTTACTGTCTATTTTCTCTGGAGCGGTTCACTTGTGGTGTGGCTGTTTTTTTATTAGGCCAGATTTGAATAGCTGCCGGTCGCGCAGCGATTCAGTCTCACCCATTCATGATATGGCAAAACCGAATCCTTATATTCATTTTTCTATTTCCTTGGTATTGTTATCACATTACATAAAAAAGGAGATATTCCCATGAAGAAAATAGCAATAATAAGATTTATCAGCCTTTCCTGTGCGGTTGCAGTGGCATTAAGCACTGTGGCCTGCGGCAAACGCGCTGACGAGGGTGCAGCAGCCGGTGCCGCCAGTTCCGCGCCGGAACGCACCGAGGTCGTCGCTCTTGTATGCCCTAAGGATACTGTAAAGCCCGAGACTGTGCCCACGCACACCATTGGGTCAATGGATAAAGAGCGGCAATTAAAGCTGTTCCATGGCGTGATTGAAGCGGAGCTGGAGTGGCTGGCGTCCTTGCAGGCACCAAATGGCGCAATTCCCCAAACCCTGCCGGATGGGAACGGGAATGCCCGCGTCATTACCTGTTTTTCGGCACAGGCCTGTATGGCACTGCTACTGAAGCCTGCACAATACGGTGCCAATGTAAAATCCTATTTGGACTGGTACTTTGCGAACATGAACACCGCCGAAACCGATGTTTCGGGGGTGGATGGAACCATGTACGACTACGATTTGGCCTTTAGCGAGGACAGAAAATCGGTAACTCAGCAGGTCGTTGTCAACCAAGAAACCGGTGAAAAGCACTACGACTCCACCGATGCTTATGCTGCCATTACCATTAAAATTGCGTTTGATTACGCTCAGGCAACCGGTGATACGCAGTATATCCTTGACAACATGGCAAGCATCGACCGCTTGGCCAATGCCATATACGGCACCATGAATGACGGCTTGTGCTTTGCCACGCCAAAGTATCCCATTAAATACGTCATGGATAACTTTGAGGTGTGGCGTGGGTTGTCCTCGCTGTCCAAGCTTTATCAGGAAATTTACCTGCCAACCTTGAAACAAGGCAGCGAGGAAGATAGCAACGCCAAGGAGCGCTATAACAAGTATACCCAGTCGGCAAATCTGGTGCTGCAAAGAATTGAGGAAACTTTATGGGACGAGCAGAACGGGTATTACCTGCCCGGATTAAATGACAGAAACAGCCCCTATATGAAATTTGAGTGGCAGATAAACTACCCCTGTGCCATGGCGCAGGTGGAATCCATCGCCATGGGCGTGGTACACCCTGAATCCCCCCGGGCAAAGCGCTTGTATGAGGGCTTTACCCAGCATTGGTCCACCGGAAAGCCAAAGGAAACGTGGCAAAAGCTAGATATTGGCAGCTTGTTTGTTTCCAGCAATAACGCATTGTGCGCGGCTACCATGGGGGATATGAACAAGCTGGAAACCTTCCTGACCTTTTATAATTTTCGCATTACCAATGGCAGGCTGTGGCCGGTGTACAACGCAGATGTGGCAATGGCAGCACTAGCCGCCGCCAAGGGAATTGAATACATCAACTCCTGCACCGTGGAGGAGCAAAAGCCGGAGAATGCCTTTGCCGTCCCTGACCCCTCCGAGGTAGCCGGCGCACCAACCCTTGGCAGTGAACATGATATTACGAAAAACGGCAAGATTATCTGTTCCGTCCTGCCAGAGCAGCTGACCGGAACCGGAAGCAAGGACTTGGAAATTATCCGTTCGGGCAAATGGGTGAACGCCCTGTCCGCTACTAACACCTCACAGTACGATACCTTTACAGGGAAACGCCAAAAGGAAGGCTACGTTGGCATCGATTTTGGAGAAAAGTATCAGTTTACCTCCTTTGCATTTCAGGAAGGGCTGCATTTTGGCAACGGCGGTTGGTTTTCCGAAACGCCCAAAATACAGGTAAAGGTTGACGATAGTTGGGTGGATGTACAGGGGCTCCAGTGCCCCAAGGAATACCCCAAGGGCGAGGGCATGGATGACTTTGGCGAGTACTTTGAAATTTACCCCTATACCTTTGACCCCATAGAGGGCACCGCAATTCGCCTGTATGCAGTTCCGGGTGGTTACCCGTCTTTCTTTGGCATTGGGCAAATTCAGGTTTGCGGCACCAAATAAAACAGAAAGGACATCGCTGCTATGCTCCTAAAACGTATTTTAATCGGGGTTCTATCTGTCAGTATGGTTGTTTCGCTATCCGCCTGCGGGAACACGAACCCACCCGCCGCCAGCAGCGCCAGTACGGCAACCAGCACCGTTACGCAGCCCAACGAGAGTAGCACCGGTGCCACTGCACCGCAGGCGGGGTATGAGCGCGATCGCGACATGCAGCGCAACCCTTGGCTTGCGCAGGAGGTCATTGCGCTATGGGAGGAGGGCTATGAAATTGATGTGGCGGCCTACCGTCAAAAGGTGTCTGCGTGCAATGGGAATCGCTTAAAAGAAGAAGCGCTGTACCATGAAATGCAAGCACTGCCCCTAAGGGCTGACTTTCCTTACCGCGAGCCTACCTCCTATGAGGATATTATGAAGCAGGTGCCTGAAAGTATGGGGCTTGTGGAAAACCCCTCCAACGAAGAAATGGATGACCGTTTTTACGGGGCATGGCTTGGCCGGTTTGTGGGTTCCTGCCTTGGGATGCCGGTAGAGATGTGGAGCGCCAAAAACATTAGAACCTGGGTGGAAAAGGCGGGGAAATGGCCGCTGGACTATTACATTCCCACCACCTCCCCCGCCGCGACAGAAAACGGACTGCGGCTTAATAGCTTGACCACAACCAGCGACAAGATTACCTTTGCCCCCAGCGACGACGATACTCGGTTTACCTTTTCCAATTTGCAGGTGCTCCGGCTGTACAACATCACTTGGGATACTTGGGATTTGGGTTCCGTGTGGCTTTGGAGTATGCCGTTTCGACTGTTATGCACCGCAGAGCGCACCGCCTTTTTGAATTTTGCCATGCTGGATGATAACTACATGGGTGGAAAGCCGGGAAACGCCAAGGAGATTATCAAAAAAACTGCCACTTATATGAATCCGTACCGAGAATGGATTGGGGCGCAGATTCGGGCAGATGTTTGGGGGTACGCATTTGCCGGCAATCCCAGACAAGCAGCTAAGATTGCCTATAAAGACGCGGCGCTGACCCATGTTAAAAACGGCATCTACGGCGAAATGTTTATGGCTGCCATGATATCCGCTGCTTTTGGAGAGCGCAATGTGGAAACGCTGGTAGACAGAGCCTTGGCAGAGATTCCCACCGAGACAAGGCTCCACGAGGCTATTACCAAAACGAAGGAGTTCGTATCAAAAAACAAAAACCCCGATGCCATCATTCAGTGGATAGAGGATAACTATGGGCACTATAACCCCATTCACACCATAAACAACGCCGCAATTTGTGTTGCTGCCGTCCTGTATAGTCAGGGGGATTTTGAAAAAGCAATTACCTTTGCCGCCATTAGCGGCATGGATGTGGATTGCAACTGCGCAACTGTTGGTTCCATCCTAGGGGCATACAATGGAGCCAACAAGATTCCTGCAAAGTGGAAGGATGTCATTAGCGATGATTTTTATCCTTATGGACAAGAAAAGCACAGCATTGCGCAGTTGGCAAAGGAAACGAAACTTCAGTGGGAAATTTACGGCGAATAGTGCTATGCTTCGGGGAAAAGAAGACAGGCAACATGGTACAGCTCTAGGATAAACGGTGCTCCCTGTTGGGAACCGGTAAGGCCATTGTTCTGTTTTCCAGTGGCGGACAAAGTAGTAACGTTTTACGCCCCTTTTTTTTAAATCGTAACAGAGCGGTGCAGAAAAACCCCAAAAACCAGTTTTTACCGCCCTGGTTGCATTTGAGGGCGAATTTAGCTACATTTCACGCCAACCGCCACCTTTTCGTGGAAAATTTTGATATGCTTAGCTTGCAAAGCCGTAGAAAGTAACTGCGGTGCCTATTTTAATCACAGAGAAAAAGAGGAGAACAGAATATGAAAAAGCTATTGCTGCTGACCCTGGCAATAACACTGAGTTTTGCGGCTTGCGGCGAGAAGCCCGCATCCGCCGGCGCGTCCTCCGGTGCCAGCTCGGTTGCCGCTGCTAATGCGGAAGCTGCCGTTGCCGCCGACCAAGAGGAGGACAATTACGGTCTGTTCTCCGACACCTTTGCCGAGGGATATCCCCTCACCTATACGCCGGTGTACACTACCGCGGACAAGGACAACGGCATTCGGCAGGGCTATGGCAGCTTTTATGACAAAAACGCCGAGGTCACCATTGAGTACCACCAGATGAGTTACGACCTGTACATGCTGTTCAAAGGGGATGCTCCCGATTGGCCTGACACCATCAACGACGAGTGGAAGGGCTACGGGTATACTGCCATTGAGCTTACCGAACTTGCCAGCCGCCGCACGCTGGCCGCGGGCAAGTTTGGGGAAAAGGAAACGAAGGTCATCAAGGATGACCACCTGCCCCGCCTAAAGAAACTTGGTGCCATTGTCATTTCCCCTCCCAATGCCGATGAACCACTGGTCAACGTGCCCTACTGCATGTTGGAATTTAAGAAAAAAGTGTCCCTGGAGGTCATGTCCGAGGCCTGCTACGAAGCACTTTACATGCAGGCCTGGTGTCAGGTTCCCGCCGAAAATCAGGGGGTGCTGGTTACCACGCCGGAGGGCAGCATTACTGCCGAAGAGCTTTCCTTCCTAAACCCAAAAAACTAACGGGTTGCCTGTAACCGGCAAAAATGCTGCCACGCTTGTGGCGGCATTTTTGTTTTGCCCTGTGTCTTTCTGCCTCCATTTATGGTACAATGTCTATAAATAGCCATTGTACCGAGCTATGCGCAACTGTCCG
>JAVVRO010000146.1:0-4846 GCA_036654695.1 Angelakisella sp.
AAGCGGTACTACGCACTGGTCAACAACATTACCGGCAGCAACATGAAGCAGCGCAATGTACTGTCACTTATCTCCTCGCTGGATATGCTCCACTGGACACTGCAACGCGGCATTTTAAACTACGAGGACAACAATTACTGGGAGGATTCCACTCAGGTGGGCTTTCAGTATGTGGACTTCACCTTTGATGGTGAGGATATTGTACTGGTGTCCCGCAGTGCCATCAACGGCGCTTATAATTATCACAACGCAAATCATGTCACGGTACATCGCATTCGCCAATACAGGCTGTAGGTCATTCCCAAAAAACGAGAGGACGAGTTTCATAATGAATTTGATTGATGTCAAGGGCGTTTGGCCGGTCATGCTGACCCCATTCACCTCCGCGGGAGCGGTTGACTATAAAGCATTGGAGCAACTGATTGCTTGGTACGAGCAGAGCGGGGTGGATGGTCTGTTTGCGGACTGCCTTTCCAGCGAACTGTTTCATCTGTCCCTGCGGGAACGGGTGCAGCTGGCTTCGTTTATCAAAAAAACAGCAAAGGTACCGGTCATCGCTTCCGGCCATACTGCCTATGCCGCCGAGGAACAGCAGGACGAGCTGCGCCGCATTGCCGATACCGGCGTGGACGCGGTAATTATGATTAGCAACCGCTTTGCCCCCAAGGGGGGAAGCAGCGACCTTTGGAAAAAGAATTTGGAGGGGATGCTTCACAGCCTGCCTGACCAGCTCCCCTTGGGGTTATACGAATGCCCGGTGCCGTTCAAGTGGGTGCTGTCCCAGGACGAGCTGCAATTTTGCGTGGACACCGGCCGTTTTACCTTTTTTAAGGATACCTGCTGTGACCTCAGCCGCATTCAGCAGCGCCTTAAGGTGATGGAGGGCAGTACCCTCCGGCTATTCAACGCCAATTCTTCCAGTCTTTTGGATTCGCTGAAAAGCGGAGCAGCGGGCTTTTCCGGGGTCATGGCCAACTTTCATGCCGACCTTTATGTCTGGCTATGCAAAAACTGGAAGTCTGAGCCAAAAAAAGCCGAACAGCTGCAAGCCTTTCTGACTCTTTTTTCCTTTATGGAGCGGCAGCTTTACCCAGTCAACGCCAAGTACTACCTGCAAGGCGAGGGGTTAGAGATGACTAGCGTTGCCCGTTCCAGCAACTACTTAGAGTTTTGTGCGCTGTTCCAAAGCGAAACCGACCAGCTCAAGCTGGCGACTCAGTTTGTCCGCCAAAACCTGCTTGCGTAACCACGGCATTCTGTGCCCACCCGCCCCCTTCGACAAAAGATAAAAAAGCGCGAGGCAGCTTCCCCGAAGGGGAGTGGTTGCCTCGCGCTTGGTAGTATTTCCGGTGGGTGGCTTGCTTACGGCAATATGTTCCCCGCTGCCTGATACAGCTCGTACCACTCCTTGCGGGTCAGGGACAGCGCGCTGCCTGCGCAGCCGTCTACTACCCGCTGGGGCTTGGTGGTGCCCAAAATTACCTGAATGTTGGCGGGGTGACGGGTAATCCACGCAACTGCCACGGCGGTGGTGGTTACGTTGTACTGGGCAGCAAGGCGGTCAAGGACAGCGTTAAGCTTGGGATAGCTTTCGGTATCGCCCAAGAACGGCCCGCCGAAAAACCCCTTTTGGAACGGCGACCATGCCTGTACGGTAATGTCGTTCAGGCGGCAGTAGTCCAGCACGCTACCGGTGCGGTCAATGCCTTGGTCAATGTTCATGTTGACGGTCAGCCCGCTGTCAATCATGGGGGTGTGCGCAATGCTAAATTGCAGTTGGTTCACCACCAGCTTGTGCTGGGTGTATTTTTGCAGCAGTGCTATCTGCATGGGGTTTTGGTTGGAAACGCCAAAGTAGCGCACCTTGCCCGCCTTGTGCAAGGCCTCAAAGGCTTCGGCGGTGTCCTCCGGCTCCATGAGCGCATCGGGACGGTGCAGCAGTAGAATGTCCAGATAGTCAGTTTGCAGTCGTTTCAGAATACCGTCCACCGACTTTATAATGTACTCCTTGGAAAAATCAAAGGTACCGTCATGGATGGCGCATTTGCTCTGCAACACAATGGTGTCGCGGATGGATGAATTCATACCCAGCGCCTGGGAAAACAGGGTTTCGCAAACGCCGTCACCGTAGATATCGGCATGGTCAAAAAAATTGATGCCCTGCTCCATGGCAGTGCGCAACAGCAGCTCCAGCGCCGGCTTTTTCAGTTCGTCAATGCGCATACAGCCCATGATAATGTTAGAAACGTGCAGATTGGTGCCGGCAATATCAATGTACTTCATGGTGTGACCTCCTTACTATTCTCCTGTCAGGCAAAGCGGGCGGTTCCCCCTGTGCTCTATTTGACTCATTCGTGCTGTGGACTGAGATAAGAAAGGTCAGACTACCAAAATTTAGTAGTCTGACCCATGGTGCGGCGGATGGGACTTGAACCCACACGTCATAGACACACGCACCTCAAACGTGCCTGTCTGCCGATTCCAGCACCGCCGCAAATACAAGCATTATTATAACATAGAAACCCATGTTGTCAAGTAAAAAAATTGTCCTGCCGCTGCAACAAAAAACAATTCTTCCACAAAATGTTCCCCACATCTTTACAACAGCGCCCCTTTTCTGTACAATGATAGTATGGTATCATAGTCAGGAACGCCTATGATACGGTGAGGTGCAGGACGAATCGCCTTTTTGCTCCCGTCCCGATGCACAGGTATCCCATTGCACTGGGTGTATGGGGTACGGTACCTATTACTATCATGGAACAGAGTCGAAAGGATGTGCCACAATGGATGATGTATTTGTAGAAAAGCTGGTTACCCGAAAGCTGGGCGGAAAAGAGCTGGCAGTCAAGCTGGGCGCGATAGCGCTGGTGCTGGTGCTAGGAGTTGTTGCGTTCCTAGTGCCGGTATTGCAGATGGTTGCACCGATTATTTTGGTGGGTGCCGGTTGGCTGGGCTGGATGGCTTGGAGCCGCAGCAGCGTGGAGTATGAATATTCCCTGTCCAACGGGGAGCTGACCATTGACGGCATCTTTGGCCAGCAAAAGCGCAAGAGCGTAATTACAGTAAGCCTGCGGGAGCGGATGGAGTTCATGGCGCCGGTGTCCAACGACTACAGCGACGAGCTGAACAGGACAGTTAGCAAAACCATGGATGTCTCCTCGGCGAGCAACGCCCCCGGCCGGTGGTTTATGAATGTTAAGGGTGAAAGCGGCCTCATCCGAATTTTCTTTGAGCCGGACGAGAAGCTGGCTTCGGCCATGCGCCGTGCCGCCCCCTCCAAGGTCAAGGGTGTGACACAGGGATAACTTTCCATCTGCTGCAAAAAAGGCTGCGAGGAAGCGCTTAAGAGCTTCCTCGCAGCCTTTTTCTGGTTATGCCAGTTAGCGGGTTACACGCAGGTAGCCCCACTTTGTACCGTCGCTGACGGCAACCATCTCCTCGGACAGGTTCCCAATGTTCTTGTACGCCTCGGACTTGACCTTTTCATCCGCCGATACCAGCGAAAAGTCGGTGGCCATTTCCACACCGTAGTCAGCGCTAAGGGCGTGTCCGTTGCAGATTTTAAAGATACCGTCGCACAGCAGCGAGGTAGCCTCGTAGGTGGGCTTCACAAGCAGGTTGCCGGCGAGGTCTGCAATGCCGACCTTTACATCGGGAACCAGCTTATAGTCCTCGGTGTAGGGCTTGCCGGTGGCGACTATCTGCGTTTTGTCGTCCTGCGACAGCATTTCCATGCCAGCGGGGACAGTTGCGGGCGGTAGCTTGGAATCGCCCGGGGTTAGGGGAACGGCACTAGCGCCTCCCGTCTGGGACGCGGTCGGTTCGGTCAGCACCTTGCCGGTTTTGTCCATTGTGCCAAATTTCTGGGAGCCGTCAGTCCCTGTTACCGCGAAGAACAGCGTTCCGTCGTCCTTCAGGGAAATATCGCTGGCAGTGTAGCCCTGGGGCACCACCGAGGAGCCGTCATGCAGCAGCAAGCGGCAGGGTGCGTCGATGGTGTCCTTCACGGCAAAGCCATAGTTCTGGAGGTAGGACACACTAAAATATTTTGGTTCCAGCACAACGCTGCCATCCAGCTTGATGACACCGCACAGGGTGTCGCCAAAGGCATTGGGGTCGGTGCTCGGCTTGAGGATGGATACATTGGCGTACTCGGTGTCAGCAATCCAGTTAATCCAGCTGTAGGTACCATAGGGGATAACCGCTTTTAGGTTGCTGTCAAACAGCGCAGCTTCGTTTTTGGAAGCACCCGTGGAATTGACAACCGCGGACCAATATTTGGGGAAGGAAGCCGGTTCTTCGGCGCAAAACCACAGGTTGCGGCTGAACATGCCATCATCGCCGCCGCCGCCCATGCCGCGTTCATCAGCAAACCAGCGCTCCAGCAGCACCTTGCCGGTTTTGTCGATATAGTTGCATTCCCTGTTACCCTCAAATTCACGGTAAACAATCGCCTTGCCCTCGCAAAAGCTACCCGCAGAGGAATAAGAAGGATCCAGCTCCAGCACAACCTTGCCGGTGGCATCAATGTAGCTGTACTTTTGGAGGTAGTTCGGGTACTCTGCGCTGCCCAGATTTTCGCCTACATTGGTGCCCACCAGCGCCAGCCCGTCGGAAAAGGACGTTGCTAGGTCGTACTGGGTGGGGATGGCGAGGGAAAACCCGGTGACCGGCTTGCTGGTATCTGCCGCAGACGGCGGGGTCACTTGGGAGGAAGCCTCCGGCGTGGAAGCCTCCGGCACAGCAGAGCCCGAGGAGGGCGCTGCGGGAGCAGAGGATGCGCCACCCGGGGTACCGCAAGCGGTAACGGTTAGCAGGAGCGCCGCTGCCATAGCGACTAATT
>JAVVRO010000147.1:0-4463 GCA_036654695.1 Angelakisella sp.
AAAGCGCAGAGCCAGCTGGTCAAAGTCGTTGGGGGTGTCAAGAGAGATATCCTTGTGCGCCCAGACGGTAGCCTCCCAAACCTCGGCGCTGTCCGCAAGGTGCTGGTCAAAGGAGAACTGCGCTTCTGCCTTCAGCGCGGCCAGGGAGCTTGCCTGTAGCGCCTCCACCGACAGTCCTTGGCATTCTAGGTCGCGGGTGGTATAGTGGTTAGAGATTTTGGTAATCTCCAACACACTGCCCTGCGGCAATGAAAAGGTATACTCCATATATATTTTCCGGCGCGCAATGGTAACTGGCGGCTGTGACAGGCACATTTTGCCGTCCAGCAAAATATTGTGGGTGCTGTTGCTGACAAAGGCAATCCCCGACTGGGACGTGACCGCCACCGACTGCATGTATTTTTTGTCGTAGCAGCGCTTTTCGCCCTCAATAAAATGTTGCGTTCCACTGTTGCTGACCTGCCCGTTAATGCCGGATTGCAGTGTGACCGTCACCGCCTGATGTAGCGGTTTTACCGTCAGCTGAGACAGCACCAGATGCTTGTTTTTTTGGGAAACCATGCGGCGAAAGGTAAATTCAGCGGCAGCGCCGTTTGGGGAGACCCAGACAAAGCTACGGGTAAGCAGCCCGTTTTTCAGGTTGAGCTTGCGCAGATAGTGCTGGGTTTGCCCCCGAGACAAATCCAGCAAATCCCCATTGATTGCAAGGGGCATGGCAATGACATCGGCTACGTTGGGAAGCTCGGTTACCTCGTCACCAAATTGGTTGAAGGTACCGGCAATAAAGGTGTTGCGCTGGTTGGTCAGGTAGTCCTCCTCGGTGGCGGCGCGAATGCCCAGATAGCCGTTGCCCTGACACAGAATCGATTCGCACTTTCCGGTTCTCCTTTGGTCAAACTGTTCCTCGGCTACGACCCAGTTGGTGTCTGCCCCTGTCCCATCATTGTAAAGCATACTGTTTACCTACCTCTTTTTATCATTGTGGTTGCGCGGTTTTTTGCGTTGGGATTGCCATATTGCAAGGGATGGAGCAGGGTTACAGCTCCATCTGAATGCTGCTGCCGGAAGGGGTCTTTTTGACCACGATTTTTTTGTCAATGGCTGTCTGCAACGCCCCTACATGGGAGATAATTCCCACAAGGCGGTGATCCCCCGCCAGCTGCAACAGCATACGGACGGCTCGGTCTAGGCGTCCCTCGTCCAAGGTGCCGAACCCCTCGTCCACAAACATGGCATCCAGCTGCACGCCGCCGGAATAGCACTGAACCACATCCGAAAGCCCCAGCGCCATAGCAAGGGAGGCCTCAAAGGCCTCGCCGCCGGAGAGAGAGTTTACCCCGCGCAGCTTCCCGGTATGATAGTCCAATACATCCAAGTCCAGCCCGGATTGACTCTGCAAATTGGTGGCAGCGGTGCGGCGCAGCAGGGCAAACTGCCCAGAGGTCATTTCGGACAGGCGTAAATTCGCCGCGGCAATAATCTGCTCAAAGTAGGCGGCCTGCACATACTGCTCAAAGGCAACCTTGGGACGACCCGCCAAATCGCCATTGGCAGTTTGGGACAGGGTTTGCAGCACGCTGTACCGTTGGTCGGCAAGCTCCAGTCGGGCATGCTGCTCTTGCAGTTGGTGCAGGATGGTTTTGTTCATCTGCATCCGCCCGAACAGTTCCTTTAGCCCGGCTTGGACTTGGGCGAACTGCTTCAGCAACGGCGCACGCGCCGCGGCCAGCCCATCGGCATCCACAGGAGTTAAGCCGGCGGCCTGCTGCTGGGCATTGGCCAAAATCTCGGCGTTTGTGGTGACGCTCTGGCGATAGCTGTCCAGCACGGCCTGCCATGCCACAAGGCTGTCCTCGGGCTGCAAGGCCTGCCGGTAGTCCTCCTCGCGGGAAAACCCGGCGCTGTCCAGCGCGTGGCGGTAGCTGTCCCGGGCGCGTTCCAGCGCGGCGGCGACCGCTGGCAACCGTGCCAGCTGCTCCTTTTGCACGGCAGCGGCGCTGTCCCTGCGGGTTTGGCTGGCTTCCAGTGCCAGCGTTGCCTGCTCCAGCTGCGCCTTTAACTGCCCCAGCGCCAGCTGCGCGGTTTGCCGCTGTTCCTCGGCCTGTCGTCGGGCAAGGGACAGGGATACCGGTGCACCCGGTGGCAACAGCTGATTCTTTCGCGCGGTAAGGCCTGCTTGCAGTCCGGCTAGGGCTTCGCTTTTATGCCGGAGCAGCTCCCGCGCGGCGGTGGCGGCGGTGCGTAGCCTGTCCAAGGCCTGCTCGGTGGGGGTTTCCGGCGGCGCTTGCGCCGGGGCGGGGTGGTCAGCGGCACCGCAGACAGGACAGGGTTGCCCGTCCCGCAGCTCCTTTGCCAAAATACCCGCCTGCCCACGCAAAAAAGCGCGTTCCTGTGCCACAAACAGGGCGTTTTTCTCCTGATAGTCCCGGTCCAGCCCTTCGTAGTCCCGTTGCAGCTGGGTAACGCGAAGCTGCTCTTGCTCCAAGGCGGCGTACTGGGGCAGCTCCTGCTCCAGCTTGGCCAGCGTGGCGCTCAGGGATTCCCGCTGGGGTTCCCGGGCTTTTTCCGTCCCCAAAGTCGCTTGACAGGCCTGCAACACCGGTTCCTCGTCGGCCAAGCGCTGGGCTTGCACTGCCAGCGAGCGGGTCAATTCCAGATGCGCCGCTTGCTCCCGTTGCAGCAAATCCAGCACTGGCTTTACCTGATGCAAGGCCTTTTGCGCTAACAGCAGCTGCTGTGCCTCCTGTGCCCGCTGGGGAGCCAGCAGCTCCAGCGCGGCTTTTTGGGCAAGGGCAGCGGCCAATTCCCTTAGCCGCTGGTTGTCGGCGGTTGCCTTTGCCAGCGCGGCCGTCAGCGCGTCCAGCCTTCCTTGCAGCTGTGTTTGCAGGCGGCGGTAGTTTTTTTCGGCGGCGGTATCCTGCGTTAGCAGCTGTGACAGCTGCTGAATTACCCCGGCTACGGCATAGGCATCCCCTTGCGGGAGCTGGTCGTCTGCCCCGCACTGAATGCCCCGCTCCAGCTGCAAAATGTTGCGTTTGCAGTCCTCCAGCTCCTGTCTGGCCTCGTTCGCCGCGCTTTTTAGCAACTGCTGGAAGCTCAGGTAGCTGCGGGTATCAAAAATTTTCCGCAAAATTTTGCCCCGCTCGTCGGTTCCGGCCGACAGCAGCTTTCTAAATTCCCCTTGGGCAATCATAATGATTTGGGAAAACTGGGCGTAATCCAACCCGATAATTTCGCGAATGGCGTCGGTTACCTGTGTGCTACCGCTTTTCAGGGAGCCGTCAGGGAGGTAGAGGGTGGCGTTTGCGGCTTGGGTGGTAATGCCGTCCCCATGGAGCTTGCTGCGCTGGTAGCTGGGGTTGCGCTCCACCACATAGGACTCGCCCCGGTACAAAAACTCAAACCGCACAAAGGTTTTCACCTCCGACCCCGAAAAGTCGCTGCGCAGGGAAGCGGCATCCCGGTTTTCGCCGCTGGCCATGCCGTACAGGGCAAAGGCGATGGCGTCAAAGATGGTGGTTTTGCCCGCGCCGGTATCTCCGGTAATTAGGTAAAGTCCGCCGTTGCCAAGGGCAGAAAAATCTACCTGCTCCTCCCCGGCGTAGGGGCCAAAGGCCGAGACTGTTAATTTGACAGGCTTCATCTGGGCAGGCCTCCCATCGATTCCAACAGGGCAACCAAGATTTTTTCCTTTTCCTCGGTCAGCGGCGCGCCGTTTTGCTGCGCGTAAAAGTCCCGGAACAGCTCCAGCGCCGACTTTTGCGCCCCAAGCTCCATCCTGTCCTGATGGGACAGGGCGCGGGTGCGGGCATTGTCGTAGTCCAGCCGCAGTAGGTTCGGGTAAACTGCCCGCAGCTTGCCGATTGCGTCAACAATTTCATCCTCGTCGGTTAGGGTGGCGCGGATGTAATCGTCGGTGCTGGCCGCGGAATAGACCGCAGGACTGGTAAGCACCGCAAGGCTACCACGGAGCTCCCGCATATCCCGCAGGGGAACCAGCGGGAGCAGCTCCACGTGCAGGTCGCCCTTTTCCCGCAGCTCCACCAAGGTGGCACACTTGGTTTGCAGCGACTCCGAAAAGGAATATTTTAGCGGTGACCCGCCATAGCGTACGCCGTCGCGTCCCATCCGTTGCGGGCCGTGCAGGTGCCCCAAGGCCGCGTAATCAAAGGCATCCAGCAGGGTAGTACTCACGCTGTCCAGTCCGCCGACGCTGACCAGCTCCGAGTCGGACTGTAACGGACTGCTGCCCGGCGCAACAAAAAACTGATGGGCAAGCAGTACATTGCGTTCCTCCACCCGCAGGGGCAGCTGCCGGAGGACAACCCCCACGCCGTCCTCGTAGCTGGCAACCTCCTCCTGTGGGAACAGGCTGCGTACCTCGGCGGGGCGCAAAAACGGCAGCAGATAAAAATGCACCTCTCCATATTCATCCCGCAGGGTCAGCGGTGTCAGGCTGTCCC
>JAVVRO010000147.1:4473-4839 GCA_036654695.1 Angelakisella sp.
GTGGAGATGTAAATTTTATTTTTGGCAAAAATGCGCCCACCGTAGTTTAGCCGCTGGGGGGAGTCGTGGTTACCGCTGATGAGCAGGACAGGCAGACCGCGGGCGACCAGCGCAGTCAAAAAATCATCCAGCAGCTCCACCGCTTCGGTGGCAGGCACCCCACGGTCATAAATGTCACCGGAAAGTAGCACCACGTCCGGCTTGTGCTGGTCACAAAGGGACAGTATTTGAGTCAGGGTGTACCGCTGATCCTCCAGCATGGAAAATTCGTTGACGCGTTTTCCAAGATGCAGGTCGGACAGGTGGAGGAGCTTCATGGCCGTTCGCCTCGCTTTCCGTACAGTTGCGCGTTACTGTGTACAATAC
>JAVVRO010000148.1:0-4812 GCA_036654695.1 Angelakisella sp.
CCACCGGCGCGGGCAAAACCACCATGGTGAAGCTGCTCATGCGGTTTTACGATGTTAGCAGCGGCGCTATTTTGGTAGATGGGCAGGATGTGCGCGGCTTTGAGCGCAGCCAGCTGCGGGAGCTGTTTGGCATGGTGCTGCAAGATACTTGGCTGTTTAAGGGCACCATTATGGAAAATATCCGCTATGGCAGGCTGGATGCCACCGACGAGGAGGTCATACAGGCGGCCAAAGCGGCTCATCTGCATCGCTTTATTCAAACACTGCCCGGCGGCTACCAGATGGAGCTGAACGAGGACGCTAGTAATGTATCTCAGGGGCAAAAGCAGCTGCTGACCATTGCCCGGGCAATTCTGGCCGACAACCGAATTATGATTCTGGACGAGGCCACCAGCTCGGTGGATACCCGTACCGAGCAGCGCATTCAAAAGGCGATGAACAACCTAATGCGCGGGCGCACCAGCTTTGTAATTGCCCACCGGCTGTCCACCATCAAGGATGCTGACCTAATTCTGGTCATGCGCGATGGGGACATTGTGGAGCAGGGCAGCCACGACGCGCTGCTGGCGAAAAATGGGTTTTATGCCCAGCTGTACAATTCGCAGTTTGAGGAAACGGCATAGGCCTACGACCATACCGAAAGCCCCCACGCGTTCCGGTAACAACAGAGGAAACTTTCATGGTGTCACGCAAATATTTTTGAGTCAACAGTTTGTCCGCATGTTTTTCATGGGTTGGTGAATAATACAGGAAAAGAGCCCTGAGCGGCAGGAAAGAAAGGACTATGACCCATGAAAAACCCCAAACAGTATCGCCCGGACAAAACCTTTGTGAACGAAACGCCGACGGTGCCACCGAACTATCTGGAGGAAGTGCTGGAGAACCCTGACGACATTGTGCTGGCCAATGGAAGCACCGGCTTACTGCCCACGCCACCCATGACGGAGGCCCAGGCGTTGGGCTATGCCACGCTGGCCGCCGTGCCCCCGGAGCGAAAGAACAGCGCAGCCGGCAAGGATGACATTACAGCAAAAGAGAAACAGTGACCGCACTCAGTAGCATCCCGGTCAAATCACCCGCCAACGAGGTTATCAGCGTATGGCGGGTGTTTTTTATTTTGGTGACGCCGTAGTAGACCGCGATGGTGTAAAAGGTTGTTTCGGTGGAGCCCTGCAACACGCTGGCCACCCGCCCGATGAAGCTGTCCGGCCCATAGTCGCGCAAAATGCCGTGAAACAGCACCATTGCTCCGCTGCCGGAAAGCGGTCGCATTAGTGCCAGCGGCAAAATCTCTTGAGGCAGACCCACCAGCCGCGCCAGCGGACGCACCAGCGTCACCAGTGCCTCGGTTGCGCCGGAGCTTTGGAACATGGCAACAGCGGTCAGCAGGCAGATGAGCGCGGGCGCAATGGAAACCGACACCCGCAAGCCGTCGGCTGCTCCCTCCAAAAACGCGTCGAATACGTTTACCCTTTTGACAACGCCCCATAAAAAAACACCGCCCAGCAGCAGCGGAATAATGAGGTCACTTATCATCGCTGTGCCCTCCCCAGAGCCTTGGACAGCACCACTGCCACCGTGACCGCCGCCAGTGAGCAGAGCCAGACCGGCAGTAAAATCTCCATGGGGTGTGCGGAACCTGCCTGTAACCGCAAAAATGCGGTGGTGGTGGGCAGTATCTGTAGGGATGCAGTGTTCAGCACGACAAAGGTAATCATTTCAGTGGATGCGTCGGTAGAGCCGCCGGTTTCTTTTTCAAGCTCCCTCATAGCGGTCAGCCCCAGCGGGGTGGCGGCGTTACCCAGTCCCAGCAGGTTTGCGGCCAGATTCATGGAAATTGCCTGCGCGGCGGGGCTTTCCCGGCGCAGCCGTGGGAACAGTACCCCATGCACCAGCGGTGACAGCGCCCGGCAAAGTGCGTGGGTAATGCCGCTTTTTTCGGCAATGCGCATGACCCCGCCCCACAGTGCAATTGACCCGGACAGGGTAATGGTCAGTTCAATGGCTTGCTTGCAGCCGTTCATGGATGCGGCGGAAAGCGCAGACAGCTTACCACTCCACAGCGCCGCTAGAATTGAAAAAACGAGCATTGCACTAATAATATTACTCATCATCTGCAAGAAAACCTCCCGACATAAGCACTTATATACCAATATATGTGACATCTTTACAGAATATTAAGTTAATTGTAATAAAATTCCTTGTTTTTTCTCAATAAATATACTATAATTATTAGTATCAGCAGGGATAGCTGTTTACATAGGAAAAAGAATGAAGATGAAAATTGCACAATCGGAGGAGATTTTTATGAAGGCGACTGGAATCGTGCGTAAAGTTGACGGATTGGGTAGAGTAGTGTTGCCAATTGAGCTGCGGCGTGTGCTGGATATCCCGGTGCAGTGTGACCTAGAAATCTATGTGGACGGGGACGAAATTATTCTGAAAAAGTATCTGCCGCATTGTCTATTCTGTGGCAGCAGCGAGCATTTAATTACGATGGACGGCAAAAACGTGTGCGCGGACTGTATCGATAAGCTAGAAGCCGCAAAATAGGAGAGGGGGTTATTTCATGGCAGATAACCTGGTTGTTACAATATCCAGACAGTACGGCAGCAATGGACGTCACATTGGCATGGAATTGGCCAAGGAGCTGGGCATTGGGTTTTATGACAAGGAGCTCATCAAGCTGGCGGCCAAGGAAAACGGCATTAACGAAAAAATGTTTGAGGAAGCAGACGAAATGCCCTCGAACAGCTTTTTGTACTCGCTGTCAATGGGCTCTCGCAACTTTGGCGGTGGGTTCAATTATCTGGACTGCCTTAGCAACGACAAGCTGTTTTTAATGCAGTCCAAGGTCATTCGTGGACTGGCTGAAAAGGGACCTTGTGTCATTGTGGGACGGTGCGCCGACTATATTCTGCGGGAGCACTCCAACTGTGTCAACGTGTTCCTGCATGCCAGCGATGTGTGCCGGATTGCCCATGTTATGCAGGAGCTGGATATTGACGAGGATGCCGCCAAGGAGATGATCCGCAAGGTAGGGAAAAAGCGGGCAAGCTACTACAACTACTACTCGGATGTGGAGTGGGGCAGCGCCTCAAGCTACCACCTGTCACTGGATGTAACCAACTTAAGCGAGGCAGCGGCGGTGCGCATTTTGCGCAGCTACCTAGATGCCCGGAATCTGTAATTAACAAAAAAGTCTGCGCTTCCATTTAGATGAAGCGCAGACTTTTTTATTGTGAGTAGCCAAACTCTGCCATGGCCAGCAGGGTATCCAACATTCGCGGGCTTTGCCGCTCGAATACCGCAAAGTCCACGTTCATCAGCTTGTGGTTGCGTACTGCCTTGACCGGTTTGTAGGTCCAGCTGACAGCCAGCTCGTCCAGCGAAATATCGCTGTGGCAAAAGATGACCTCCGGTTCCAGCGCCTTGACCTGTGCTTCGGGATACTGCCAGTCGGTGTAGGCGGCAGCGTCATTTTTAAAACCCAACAGCTCCAGCAGCTTGCCCTCTAGGGTGTCACCGGTTGCCATACCGTAGCTCATTTCCCGCAGTAAAATGGCCACTAGCGGGTCATGGCTTTGGGAATAGGCCTTGCCCAGTGCGACGGCTTCATCCAGCTTTTTTTGCAGGGTGGCACAGTAGTATTCGCCGCAGGCCTTGCCGGAGCTTGCCCCACCCATGGCAGTTGCCAGTGTCAGGTAGTTTGCCCACAGCGCTTCCAGTGTGGTCGCCCGGGGCAGCATCAGCACAGGGACATCCTTTTGCTGGAACCAGATTAAATCGCTTTCGGTCAGCGGCGAGGTGGTTACTACCAAGTCCACCGGCCGCAGGGAAATCGCCTTTTTGTCCGGCACCAGCGCCGAACCGCAGCGGAGCTTTTCGTCGGCCTCGGGTGGGTAGTCACAGTAATTGCTAATGCCCATGACGCGGCTTTGGTAGCCCATGCCAAACAGCAGCTCGGTGGCGGCGGGCGCAAGGGAAATCACCGCCTTGGGAGCAGCTTCAATGGTGACATCGTTCACCGTTACCGGGTATTCCAGCGGGGCAGAGCTCTGGGAGGTGCTACCGGAGGAGCTGACCGTCGGCGGATTCTTGCCAGTCGGTGCGCAACCGGCAGATAGCACCGTAAGTACTGTCAGGATACCGGCGACTCGCCAGCGCAGAGGTCTATTCATTGGGCTCTGCTCCTTTCCGGGGACTGTGTGCCAGCTCCACGGCGCGTTCGGCCAACCGCTGGGCATCGGTCAGCGTTGCCAGCATACCGGACTCCCGCCGCAGTGTGGCCGCACCGGGAATACCGGTCATGTACCAGCTGCAATGCTTGCGTGCTTCGCGCATTCCAACGACCTCTCCCTTGTAGCCCACCAGCAGGGACATATGCCGCAGCATGACCTCCATGCGCTCCTCCACTGGTGGAGTGGGTTGGCAGCTGCCAGTGGTCAGGTAATCGGAAATCTGCCGGAACAACCACGGTGCCCCCAATGCCGCACGCCCCACCATGACCAAATCGCAGCCGGTGCGCTCATACAGCTCCTTGGCAGTCTGGGGCGAGGTAACATCACCGTTGCCAATGACCGGAATGCGAACCGCCGCCTTAATGTCGGCAATGATCTGCCAGTCCACCGGCGGCGCGTACATCTGCTCCCGGGTGCGGCCGTGTATTGTTATGGCATCCGCTCCATTTGCCTCTGCCATTCGGGCAAATTCCAGCCCGTTGACCTGCTGGTCATCCCAACCCTTGCGGAATTTTACCGTCACCGGCACCGGGGACGCATCCTTGACCGCGCGGATAATTTTTGCCGCCAG
>JAVVRO010000149.1:0-4778 GCA_036654695.1 Angelakisella sp.
GCCCGCATAGGCCACAGCCGCAAATGCGACCATGACATATTTTACATCAACTGCCGCCGTTTGTCAAGGGCACGGCAACGAGGATTTTTCATTATACGCTAATTGTCAGGTAGTACTCAATTGCTGCGATTTTTACACAAAGGCAAAGCAGCCGCGTCGCCATTTCCAGCTCGCCAACGGTGGGAAAGGAGGGCGCAATGCGGATGTTGCGGTCGCGGGGGTCAATGCCGTAAGGAAAGGCTGCACCCGCCCCGGTCAGTTTAACCCCTGCCTTGTCGCAAAGCTGTACCGTGCGCTTGGCACAGTTGTCAATGGTGTCCAGCGAGATAAAGTACCCGCCATTCGGCTTTGTCCAGTTGGCAATTTCCAATCCGTCCAGTCCCTGTGTTAAAATGCGATCCACCATCTGGAACTTGGGACGCATTAGTGCGGCGTGCTTCTTCATATGCGCCTTAATGCCGTCCAGATTGCCAAAAAACCGCGCGTGCATCAGCTGGGTAAGCTTGTCGTAGCCAATTGTCTGAATAGACAGCTGCTGCTGGGTCAGGCGAATGTTGGACTTGGAGGCCGCCATTGCCGCCAGCCCCGCTCCGGCGAAGGAAATTTTGGAGGTGGAACCAAAGATGTAAATCATGTTCTCCTTGCCGTTCTTTTTAAGCAGCGCAAAGAGATTTTCCAGCTCGTCCTCCTTGTCGTAAATGCCATGCACCGAGTAGGCATTGTCCCAGAAGATTCTAAAATCTCGCGCCGCCGGGCGCAACCGCGAAAAACGACCGATGACCGCCTTGGAATAGGTAATGCCGGTGGGGTTGGAATATTTAGGAACGCACCAAATGCCCTTGACCGTCGGGTCGCCGTTTACAAGGTCTTCCACGCGATCCATGTCTGGGCCGTTCTCGTTCATCTCAATGGGAATCATCTTGATGCCAAAATGCTGACAGATGGCAAAGTGACGGTCGTAGCCGGGGGAAGGGCACAAAAACTTAATCTCCGGCTCCATGCACCAGGGCTTATCCGAGCCGTATACCCCCAGCGTCATTGCCCTAGAAACCGCATCAAACATTAGGTTCAGGCTGGAGTTACCGCCAATCATAATTTCATCCTGCTCCACCTCCAGCATGTCAGCAAGCATGGCGCGCACCTCTGGAATGCCCTCCAAAGTGCCATAGTTGCGGCAGTCAATGCCGCTATCCGAAATGGCACCCAACGTGCTGCTGATGGTATCCAGCATCCCCATGGCAAGGTCAAGCTGCTCGCCGTTGGGCTTGCCCCGGGACATATCCAGCTTTAGCCCCCTTTGTGTGTATTCCTTGTATTCCTCCTTCGACTGCACCAGCAGTGCTTGCAGCTCGGCGGTCGGCAGGGTGCGGTATGGCTTTTGCATTACTATTACCTCCACATGCTAAAATTAACTGTTACATAGTGTAGACCTTTCTCCTTGTTTTTGCAAGTCATTTTTTGACCGTCTTGCATATTATATGCTAATTTCACCATTATGGATACATACTCGCCTAAATATGCAGGGTGTTCTGGTAAAAATATTCATACTCGTTACTAGAAAAGACCTGTACAAACTGTCGGTTTTCGGCTATAATATCATTAGGTATTGTAGCCGTATTGGCTGCTGAAAGGTGGATTTCATCATGAGCATCCAGTTTACCGTTCCCCTGCAAAAAATAATTGATTCCCTAGGTCTTGTGGTGACCTATATGCCGGAGGACTGCGGCGAAATTCTTATTTCCAGTGCCGACATTAACCGTCCCGGCCTGCAATTTGCCGGTTTCTTTGACTACTTTGACAACAAGCGTATCCAGCTGGTGGGCAAAAGTGAAATGGCCTATCTGGCGCAGCATGCCGAGGACAAGCAGGAGCGTTCCATGGAGGCGTTCTTTTCGGCTAAGCCGTCGGCGGTCATCATCAGCCGTGGCTTTGCCCCCACCGAAGCCATGGAGCGGCTGGCCAAGCAGTATGGCGTACCGCTGCTGTCCACACCGGAGCCTACCTCCAACTTCTCGGCAGCGCTTAACTCGCTGCTGAATGCCGAGCTTGCCCCGCGGGTTACCCGACACGGCGTACTGGTCGAGGTTTACGGTGAGGGAGTACTGCTGCTGGGGGATAGCGGCGTTGGCAAAAGCGAAACCGCCATTGAGCTGGTCAAGCGCGGCCACCGGCTAATTGCCGACGACGCGGTGGAAATTCGCCGCATTGACAGCAAAACACTCATTGGCACCTCTCCAGAAAACATCCGTCACTTTTTGGAGCTGCGCGGCATCGGCATTATCAATGTCCGCAAAATCTTCGGCATTGGTTCCGTCAAGGTTACCGAGGAAATTAATATGCTCATTCATCTGGAGCTGTGGAATCAAAATAAAGTCTATGACCGTATGGGTGTGGAGGACGAATTTACCGACATTTTGGGACTGCCGGTGCCATCGCTGAACATTCCGGTCAAGCCCGGGCGCAACCTTGCCATTATCATTGAGGTTGCCGCGATGAACAACCGCCAGAAGCGCATGGGCTACAATGCCGCCCACGAGCTGCTGGAGCGGCTGGGCATGGCGGAGGATATTCCCGTGGACAGCAAACACAAGCAGTTTGATTTTTAAACCAAACGAATCACTGAAAAAAGGAAGTCTGAAACATTGTTAAAACTTGCAGGAGATACCCACACGCATACCATTGCCTGTCAGCACGCGTACAGCACCGTCCTTGAAAATGCCGCGTATGCCAAAAAACTGGGACACCGCTTTTTGGCGCTGACCGACCATGGCCCCCAGATGGCGGGCTGCGTACACAGCTGGTATTTTATGAATCTTCCCAAATTCGTCCCGCGGGAGCTGGATGGCGTGGTGCTGCTGCGTGGCTGCGAAGCAAACATATTGGAAAACGGTACGTTGGATTTGCCGGAAGCAGCGCTGGCTAACCTAGACTGGGTGATTGCCTCAATGCACCGTGGGCTGACTCCTCAGGAGCTTTCGGAAGCAGAATATACCGCGTACTGGCTTAAAATCGCGGAAAATCCATATATTGATTGTATCGGGCATCTTGGTAACAGCATCTACCGGTGCGACTACCCCGCAGTCATCGAGGCGGTTGCCGCCCATGGCAAAGTCGTGGAAATTAACAGCTCCTCCCCCATCTCCCGCCCCGGCTGCGAGGAGGCCTGTCATCAAATTATCCGGCTTTGCAAGGAGTACGGCGTTCCCCTTGTCCTGTCCTCCGACGCGCACTTTGCGACCGGTATTGGCAATGTTGCGTGGGCTTCGCAGGCTGTCCTTGAGGAGGACTACCCGACGGAAAATATCCTGAACCTAGACTACCGGCGCATGGCGGATTGGCTACAGGCCAAAAAGGGCCTACTACTGCCCGATTAGAAAAAAGGAGGCAGCTACTGTGACCAACTCAATTGACTCGTTATCCTTGGCACTGAGCCGCAGCGGCATTCCTTTTTGCACCAATGAGCCCATGAGCCGCCACACCACATTTTTGATAGGCGGCAATGCAGCGGTCTTTCTTCGACCTGCCAGCACTGGCCAGATTGTTACGGCGCAGCAGCTTTGCCGCGACCACAACGTCCGGCTTTTTGCGTTGGGGCGCGGTTCCAACCTACTGGTGGGTGACGAGGGACTGCCCTTTGCAGTGCTTAGCCTGTGTGACAGCTACAGCGGCATAACCGCCCTAGATGCAACCACCGTTGAGGTGCTGTCCGGCACCAAGCTGGCTACACTCTGCGCATGGGCGGCCGACCACAGCTTGACCGGGCTGGAATTTGCCTACGGCATTCCCGGCAGCGTCGGCGGCGCGGTATCCATGAACGCGGGCGCTTACGGCGGCGAGCTGCAAAGCGTCGTGCGCGCAGTTACCTTTTTGGAGCCGGACGGTCATCAGGTTACGTTGGAGCATGACCAGCTGGACTTTTGCTACCGGCACAGCTGCTTTTCCGGCACTCATCGCATTATTCTGTCGGCACAGCTAGCCCTGCTGCCCGGTGTCACCGAAGCTATTCGTACGGCCATGGAGGACTACCTGTCCCGCCGTCGTGAAAAACAGCCGCTGGAATTTGGCAGCGCCGGCAGTACCTTTAAGCGACCACAAGGTGCCTTTGCCGGAGCGCTCATTGAGCAGTGCGGGCTAAAGGGCTACACCGTGGGCGGCGCACAGGTCAGCGAAAAGCACGCGGGCTTTGTCATTAACCGCAACCGGGCGACTGCCGCCCAGGTGCTGGCGGTGATGGCGCATGTCCAGCAGACCGTGGAAGCACAGACCGGCTACCGGCTGGAGCCGGAGCTATTAATCATACCCTAAGAGCTTGTTAGCCTCTAACGAAGGATGTGTAGTACAGTGGCAACCGGGACGCTTTCCTATACCTCGCAGCTCAAGCGGGAGCTGCTGCAAAACAAGCAGTGGCGGGTCGGCTTTAAAAAGCAGCTGGCCGGCGGACTGCTTTATTTTTCCCAGCATTTTTCGCCGGAAAGAATTTCCCTGACCACCATGGATGAGCATACCGCTCACTTTTACGCGGGGCTACTGCAAAAGCTGATTGCCCTGACCGGCACCATTACCACCACCGAAACCGAAACCGCCGGCAGACTGCTGTACACCGTGGAGGTGGACTACCCAGCCGACCGGCTGGGGCTACTCAACTACTTTGCCATGCTTTATCCCGAAGGGGTTACCTTTGACCTGCTGGGGGGCGAGCCGGGCACCGCGGCTTTTTTGGCCGGTGCTTTTTTGGCCTGCGGCAGTCTGGCCGACCCGCAAAAAAAATATCATCTGGA
>JAVVRO010000150.1:0-289 GCA_036654695.1 Angelakisella sp.
TGGAATCTTCATTGGCATTGCAGCCATTTGATCACCTCCTGATAAATGACGGTTAGCGGTGGTGTGTTAAAAGGTATATGTCACCTCATACTCTGGTACAGCCAGCTGGTATCATCCGCTTCGTTGACAATGCCGTAGTATTCGTCGGTGCGGGTAAATGCGTAGGCTTTGCCGGTGATGTATTGAATAGCGACCTTAGCTACTTCCCACTCCGCCAACCTTTCAGCCTGAAGCTCACGGCAAGATTGTCTCTTGTCATAACTAAGGCTCTCATTGGACACCTGCTCGG
>JAVVRO010000150.1:299-4733 GCA_036654695.1 Angelakisella sp.
ACAATGCCTTTGATTTTCAAAAAGAAATCGCTTGCTTTGAGATGGTCGATTTTGCTTGATTTTATTCCCATAATGGGACTCCTTCCTTCGTTTTGCCATTTACCTTGAGAACCGGCGGCGGTACCAAAACCAACATACTTATAACCGGGTAAGCCCCGTAGCTTTATGTGGTGATACCCCCGAAAATTTCCAAGATAACTTGGTAATTTTACCCTTTTGGGTACTTTTTACATCTCCGCTCTTGCGGTTTCTTGCTCAAACTGCTATATTTAGCTTGCTAAATTTAATGAGCATATTTGTATTATAGTAGGATTTTCCTAGTGTGTCAATAGGCAAGCTAGGTTTTTCTTAGTTGGGAGAGTATTATGACTGCAATGGAACGAATTCTTACCGAAATAGAGTGTCAAGGTAAGTCGCAAGCAGATTTATGTAGATATCTTGGAATTAAAACCAGCATAATTGCTGGGTGGAAAAAGCAAAATGATATTCCACCTGCGTGGCATTTAGTCGGAATTTCAGAGTTCTTGGGATTATCTACTTAAAGGAAAAGATACCACGCACACCTATGCTACAGTTGATAAAGAAAAAACCTTTTTTCTTCCTGATGATTCCGATTACCCTGACTATAAAAATGGTCTCTGCCAAATAGACTATGCTTCCTTTGGGGAACGATTCAAACAGGCGAGGGAGTTAAGCGGCCGAACATTGGAGCAGGCGGCGGCGGCGGCCTACTTAAAGCCGGAGCTTCTCCGGCACATTGAGGAAGAGAGCGACTTCAATACCAAAGAAATAGGGTCGGAGCAGATTGCGTGCTTGGCTTATCAGTATGATGTAGATTTATACTGGGTATTCTCCGGCAAGGCGCGGCCACCGGCGGCGATACTCAAGGATAGAGCGAAGCTGTACCCGCCATATGAGTTCATGCTGGAGCAGGCTCCGATGCCGCCGCTTGTTTCACCGTCGCACGCTGCGCCGGATGCCGCCGATGGGCAGCACCTGACCGCCGATGAAATTGACCTGTTGGACAGCTATTCCTATGTGGATCAAAAACACAGGGAAGAGGTTCATACATTCATTGGGTATCTCTTGAATCGAACGAAAAATTTATCCTCTTCAAGCAGCTTAGAAAGCGCCAATGATGGGCAAAAGTTAGCTTGATTTTTTTGCCCGGTTTGCTCATTTTATTTAGCAATACTTTGTCACTATGGTGCGCTAAAGTGAGCCGCCATAAAATAGCCCATAAACCCGCATGAAAAGCCAACATGACATGACTTTTCGGAAATGTGTAAAATGTCACTTTACTAATGACCGTTTTAATGGTGGTTTTGGCGCACTTCTAACGCGGCGTTATCAACCGCGCACGGTTGACTTTGTGGAAAACTTGCGCCGTAGATGCGCTATTTAGGCGGGTTTACCACTGCTTGACGGATTCGTCACCGCGGCGGTTGTCGCCGCTTGTAACGCTTCCTAACGCTCGTTATAACGCAGGGCGCAGTATGGTGGCGGCGCGCGGCTCCACTTTTGCAACATAAACAAAAAGAACCTTGTAGACTGGCTTGTTAAGCTAATCTACAGGGTTCTTTGCCTTTTTCGGCGCGGTGCAGTGCGGCAAAAGGTATTATTAAGATAATTGTCAACGCTTTCTCGCAGTGGCTCACGCAGACCCGCATAAACACACGGTCTGCACGGATTCTGACGGGGTAACACGGGGTATCTCGGTTTGTCATTTATTTTGGGAACGGACAATTAGTGAGCAAACTCAGTAAGCTATCCGACTGCATGTAATTATAAAAATAGCTGTCTGCAAATGCAAACAGCTGTAGCAAAGGATTATATAAATTGAACCCCTCATCCGCTTTTCAGCAAAGCGCGAGAGGTTATTTTTCTAATTCAGTATACCATGCTTTTTTACGCTGTGCAACAAGGTCGTTCATGATATCCGCCCCTACATTCCATATTGTGACTGCCACCCTACTCGTATCCATCCATCGCTATAAGTCCTCGAGATAAAGCAATAATCCGAACCCTTCACCAACGGTGAAAAGGTTCGGATTATGGGAATTTGGTGCGGCTGACAGGACTTGAACCTGCATGCTTGTGGGCATATGAACCTGAATCATACGTGTCTGCCAGTTCCACCACAGCCGCATATTACGCTGTCGACTGGACAGCTTGTTTATTATAGCATTCATTTTTAACACTGTCAAGATGTTTTTGCGCCTTTTTTGCAGTCCCCACCGCAGCAGTTTCAATAATACGCTATTGAAAAGCGTGTCATATTGTGGTACTGTAAACTGGTAGATTATTTGCCGGAGCAGAGTGAAAAAGGGGGGATTGCGCGTTGAATCGGTCCATTAAGGTTATGAGCTTTAATATGAAACGGAACTACCTGCCCTTTGGAAAAAACCGCTGGGAGGATCGCTCCGCGCTGGTGGCGCAGGTCATTCGCCAGAACGCTCCGGATATTGTCGGAACGCAGGAGCTGACCAATGCCAGTCTCTGCGATATGCAGCACCTGTTGCCCGAATACGAACAGGTCGGCAATGGCCGCGGCGGCGGCCAGCGGGGCGAGTATACCGCCATTTTTTACCTGAAAAGCCAGTTCAAGGCACTGGGGGAGGAAACCTTCTGGCTCTCCAGAACCCCACAGGAGCCCAGCCGCGCGTGGCTTGCCATCTTCCCACGCATCTGTACCACCTGCCTGCTGCAGCTGCGCGACGCACCCAATGTTAATCTGCGGATTTATAATACTCACCTTGACCACATCAGCTACTTGGCGCGAATCAACGGCCTAAAGCTGATTATCAAGCACATGAACGACCACCCCAGCTCCTGCGGCAAGGTGCATACCGTGCTGATGGGCGACTTTAATGCCACACCTGCCAGCAAAACCCTCCGGGCGTGGGAAAGCCGCCTACGGGTTGGCCAAACAAGCCAAACGCCGCGGATGGAAAACTCCTATAACCAGCTGCTGCGCTCCTCCCAAGACATTGGCCGCAGCTACCACGGTTTTCATGGCACTGTTGCGGGCAATCCCATCGACTACATCTTTACCAGCAAGGATATTCTGCCCCGCAGTGTCGAAATACGGCGAGACAACTTCGACAGCGTCTACCCCTCCGACCACTACCCTGTCATTGCAGAGCTAGAGCTGCTGTAACGGTACTTCACCGCTACAGCAGCTCTGATAATTTATACCAAATTTCCTCCGGAATGCCCATGGCTGCCCAGTTGTCCAGATAGTAGGCGCGCGCCTGCTTTCGTCCCACGGCAAATCCGTTCCGTTCCTGTATCAGTTCGCTGTACTGTTGCCAAAAGCGTTCCATCTCCTCAGCGCACTGCACTGCCCGGCCATCATCATACTGCTGCCGGGTGTAGGCAAAGGCCTCCCGCAGAATATTGACCGTTTGGCCGTCCATTGTGTCACTACCGCGCAGTATCAGCCACCAACAATCGAAGCGGTGGTTGGTCAGCTCAATGCTTTTCACTTCTGCCAGCGCCTTGGGGGGAATGACCGTATTCGGAAGGATTTCGCATAGCTTGACGGTGCCGTCGGCAAAGGCTGCCAGCAGCTCCTCCTGACTGCCCTCCTGCTGTGATTCAACGCCCAGCCCTGTAAAGCCAGCGCTGGCTCCCAGCTGATCCAACACCCCTGCCCCACCGTACAAGCCCAGCTCTTCATAGTGCTTGTTCGCGTTCAGCAACAGCGTCGGCGCACGGTAGTACACCCCAAGCACCGTGCCCTGCAAGCGGCTGCGCACCACCGGCGAGGTGGACACAAACCCCTCTTGGTCATTGAGTATTGCCAGTAGCTTGTCGGGGTCGCCGAATAAAAAAGGCATTCCGGCAAACGCCAGTTGCGCGTCCAGTGCGGCAACCTGCTTGCTGTTCAGCAGGTACAGCCCCGCTTTTCCGTCCTGATAGCTCGCTGACATGTCCTTCGGGGTCACACTGCTCAGTTGAATTTTCCCGCCGCTCAGCTCCAGTGCCTTGGCCTCCAGCGTTGTCATGGCATTTTGTAACAGCTCGTCGGCATCCTCGGGCAGCACTAGCCGCAGCGCTATGGTCTGCGTCGCCAGGGATTCTGGCGGCAGATAGGGGTATTTTAGCACCGGGATGGAACAGCCGGACAGTAGTAGCACTGCCACTGCAAGCGCCGCAATTCGTTTCATCCGTCAACCCCCTTTGTTTGTAGTGGTGTTCAGCCGTTCATCAGTATGGAAACATTGGTATCCAGCAGGGTCAGCTTGCGGCTATTGCCACTGTAGCAATACAGATTGCCCGTCCCGGTGGTTGCGTCATAATCCTGCAATAGGTAAATTAAATCGTCGGTACGGTAGGCGTAGGCGGCCACATTGGTGCCTACCTGCCGCAGCTTTCCGTTAAAGAGCATCAGGTTGCCCCGCCGTGTCGCCGTGTCGTAATTCCGGCTGC
>JAVVRO010000151.1:0-4706 GCA_036654695.1 Angelakisella sp.
ACGGGGCTATGCGCAGGACGACTGGCGCGTCCCTATGCGCAGTACCAAAACGCTTCGCGTTTATGGTACAATAGTAGGGAAAGAGCATGGTGCAAAGCAGTGTAAATTATATAAAATGAAACAGTATATTATTTTTTGGAAAGATGGTCGTGGGGAGGTGATGCCTTGAACATAGTGTTCCAAAAACTGGTTACCCTTTTGGTGAAAAACAATTTGGAGGCGTCCACACCGTCGCCCAATAACTATACCATTACCTACTACAAAAAGGGAAACGGCATTGTTTCCATTGGAAGCCGCAACTACAAGTTCAGCCCGGGAACCTATGCGGTGGTGCCGCCGAACCAGATTGCCGAGCAGGTGGTTACCGGCGATACCGAGATGGTTTCGGTTCACTTCTTGGCGGACGGTGACCCGACTGCGCTGCAAAGTGGGTTGTACTACGATGACAACCAGCTGATTGCCAAGCACTTTGAAAAGCTGGAGCGGGAATACAGCGACCAGCAGATTTATCAGGATGTCTTTTTGAATATTATCTGTACTGAGCTCTACTTTACCGTGATACGCTGCCTGCACTGCGGCGACGGTCAAAACCGCATGCAGGAGATTGTCCGTTACATTCAGGACTACTATGCCGAGGAAATCCGCGTGGAGGCACTTGCTAAAATGTCCGGCTATTCCAGTCGGCATTTCAGGCTGCTGTTTATTAAGGAAACCGGCCTTGCGCCCACCGAATACATAATTAAGTGCCGGTTGGACGCGGCAAAGCGACAGCTGGCCACCTCAAACATAAGCATTATTCGCATTACGCAGGCCTGCGGGTTTTCCTCCTCCTCGCAGTTTTCCATGCTGTTTAAGCGGGACACTAACATGACCCCAAAGCAGTACCGCCGCAATGCCCAGAGTAATTTGTAACAAAAAGCCTGTCGTTACCGCATTGCATTACGCGCGGCCACGACAGGCTTTTTTTGCGACTATTGGGTTCTTTTTTTCATCAGTGCGGCGCTGTTCAGCGCCATGGCGGCCTCAAAGCAATACCATGGAGCCGGATGCCCGGTATCCATAAAACGCTCCTTTACCGTGGACAAATACAAGTTGACCCGGGCGTCATCCCCCATGATGGCGGCGGCATAGCAAATGACGGCCCAAGGAAAACTGCCGGTCTGACCGCATAAGGTTTCCCAGCCGCCCTGATGCTGGTTAAAGGCGGTATACAGAGCCTTTGCCCGTTCCCCGGCAGGGTCAATTACGCCAAATGTCGCAGGGTACAGCTGACAGGCGGCATCTGCGTAAAATTTTCCCCAGTCGGTGGGTACTGGCCCCTGGGGGGAGGTGGAGCTAAAATATTTGCCTGTGCCCTCACTGTAGAGCTGAGCTTCCATCTGCTGCTTCAGCGCGGTTTGCGCATTGCGCCACTGGTCGCACAGCACCGCGTCGCCGTAAATTTCCCAAAAGAGCTTGGCGGCAGCGCCCATGCCCACATAGACCTCGGCATTATCCATGGTGTACTTTTGCAGCCATGTCGGCTTTGCCCAAGTCAAGCCATGCTCCATGGTAGCAGTCATGGCGGCGGCAATCCCTGTGACAACCTCCTTTTTGTCCGAAAAATACCTCGTATCCCCGGTCGTTTGGTAGTACCGGTACAGCAGCTCCAAAAAAATAGCGGCGTAGGAGTCGGTGGAGTCATAGTCCATGGACGGAACCTCCACCAGTGTTGCGTTGTCAATCGAGTAATCGTAGATGGTTCCGGCAAGCCCGTTTATGTCCTCTGGATTGAGGTGCCCGAGGTGCCAGTCAATATACTTTTTGGCAACCTCTTGGTAGCCCTCCACCTGTAGCACAGCCAGCGCGGCAAAGGAGGAAAAATAGGGCATTACCTTGTTTTGGCCGGCCATGCCCTCTGGCGGGTGGCCGTACATGGGAATAGCGCCGTTGGAAAGCTGGATGGACTGGATAAACTCCGCCTCGGAATGAAGAATTGCATCGTACATGTCAGTACTTCCTATCTCCTGAAAGTTCAAGGTCTGTTGCAGCGGCGCACTGGTTTTCCCAAAGGAATTGACCGCTGTTACCCGCAGCACATCGCCAAACCGGGGCTGGTAGCCGTCCAGACAAAGGGAAACGCTGCCATTGGTGCGGGCGGGCTGTGAGCTTAAAAAGTAATCGGTGACAAAGCAGTCGTCGAATACCTTGTCGCCGGCACGTTCTGCCACAACGTGGTAGTGCATTACAAAGTCCGCGTCCGCGGCGGCGGGCAGGCAGAGCAGGGCACCGTCCTTGGAGGCGGCTACCCGGGCAGTGCTGTGCGCCGGAAACACCGGGCAAGGGCAACTTGCGAAGCGTTCGGGCTGGTAGCGGGTCAGGTGGGCGTTGTCCCTGCGTGGCGCGTCCAGCAACCACGGCTGCTTCAAGAGCGCGGCGGCAGGCCGGTCGGGCTGCCATGCCGAAAAGTTGAGCTTGGTTATCCGCACCGCGCCGTGGCAGTCAACCTCGTACACGCTGCCTTGGGAGGACTCCCACGCGCGGGGGTGAAAGGTCGTTTTGCGGGTTTGCGCGTAGATGTTGTTAATGGTGCAGTAGGACACGCTCCCACAGCCGGTTACGGTGTACTCCTGCTGCCATATGCCCTGCTCGTGCTGCTGCGCAATGTGCATGTGACCGGTAATTGCCAGCACCTGCGGGTATTTTTTTAGCACATCCCGGATGTCTTTGCTTGCCCAAAAGGAGCCCGCCGCCAAATAGGTGGTACCCTCGATGCCGGGGTGTATGACCACAAACACATAGCGCTCCGGCTGCGCGGCGGTACACTGCCGCAGGGCATTGCCCAACCATGTCAGCGTCTCGGGACGGTAGCAAACCGCGTCCTCAAAAATGTACTCGGGAGCCAGCGGGAACAAAAAATGATACCCACCAATGACTGCGTGACGGTCGTAGAACTCATTGCGTTCGTCGTCGCCGTCCTGCTGGAAGTCGGCCAGCTGCTGCTCAAAATGCGCTGGGTTGTTCATCCACAGGTCGTGGTTGCCCATGGTGAACAGCATGCGGTAGCGACTGCTGCGGTACGGCCGGAGGGCTTGGGTCAAGGCCAGCATCTCCTCGTCGGAGCCGTGGTCGGTCAGGTCACCGGGAAACAGCACCGCGTCTAGCCGGTCGCCCCAGCCTGCGCGCAGGCAGTCAAAGGCACGGCACAGCTTTTGCCGGGACTGCCCTTGGTCGGAAACTGAGCTGTGTACATCCGACAGCACGCCGACGCAAAGGGAAATCTTGGTTTCGTCAAAGCTAGTATTCATTTTATTTTGTCCTGTGCGGCAGCGTCGCGGTAGTACTCCTGATACTTTCTGTACAGCTCCCTTGGCTTTTGCCCCCCAAGGTCAAAGGGCGAGTCCGGGTGATTCATAATACCGGTATACTGGTAGCCGTAAATCTGCTCTACATCGTCATAGATGCGAATTTCCCGCAGGAGGTCGTCGTATTCCTTCGGAATTAGTCCGTTGTCCAGCGGTATGCGGAACATTTCCATATCAACCCACATGTGGGTGTCACATTCTTCGCAGATGCGCTTGATATCCAGCACGTTCAGGTGCTCCAAATCCCGGGCAAAGGCAAAGGGAATGAGGACATCGATGTAGGGCAGAATTTCTTTCCACTCTGCCTCGCGTTCGTGGAACTTAATGTTATTGGGCGCCAGCGCCACCGGCTTGGTGGGGGTTAGCTTGCGAATTGCCGCGGTAAAGTCCCGGAAAAACACCGGCATCTTCTTCCATTCCTCGTCCTCCACGGTGGGGTGGGAAAAGTACAGGTCACCAAAAATTTCCTCCGAAACATACCAGCCGTAAAATGACTTGTGCCCGCCGTACTTTTGGTATACCTCCTGAGCAACCCGGATGTGCCATTTTAGGGATTCGGCGGTAAAGTCAAACCACGCGTACAGCCCAATGCCTAGAAACACATGGATTCCGCATTCGTCCGCCGCAGCCAGTACCGCTTCAATGGGGTCGTGGGCGGCAATGTCCATTCGGTTTTCGTACAGTGCCGAGGGGTAGTAGGCCTTGCCGCTGTAGCCGTCGGCGGTCATGGGGGGGCCGCCCACATAGGCTCTGCTGTCAAACAGATTTTGAATAACCACGCCCCGGATGCCCACTGCGGCCATGTCACGAATGTGCTGCTTAAAGTCCTCGTCGCCCATGGTTTTCAGGCCGTTGTTAAACCATCTGGCCTCGTCGTCGCTCCAGTGATAGATGGAAATCCAGCAGCCATCAATGAGCTGGGTGGAGGGTACGCCGCTTTCGATAACCTGATAGGGGTAGTCCTCTGCATACAGCAGAGTCATGTTGTGCCAAAATGAAATGTGAAGAACTACGTCGCCGCATAGCCCGGCAAAGTCGGGACGTAGGTACTTGGTGACACCGCTTTCCAAGGGATAGTGAAATTCCCGTAGAGCTTTGCCGTCTTGGAGGACGGCCAGCTTGACCATATCGGCATCGACACCGTAAAAGCGAACCTCCGGACGAACCATGCTGGAAATGCGTACTGCGGGGATGACTGAAAACTGAAAACACTTATTATCCATGATTATAACCATTCCTTTTTGGTATTGTAATACGATTCTCCCATGAAAGCACTTGTAAAAGCGCTTTCATTGCGGTGCTTTGCACCGCGCCGCTGTAGGCGGCGGAGATAGCATTGACGGCAGTTCGGCGGCTTTTGCC
>JAVVRO010000152.1:0-4641 GCA_036654695.1 Angelakisella sp.
GGAGAGGTTTTTTGCTGCTTTCGGATGGTCGCCGTCACGCTGGCGGCCGTGGTATCAAAGCATTCCCGCAGGTTCGTTTCCTGCGCATCCGGCCCTACCAGCAGGTTGCCATCAATGGTGGACACCATACCGCCGCCCTTGGTGTGACGGCTGGCAGAGTCGCTGTGCAGCGACAGCACCGCCGCAATCGTCTTAACCTGCCACGCGGCCTTTTTGTCCAGAATAATATTGGTGCCCCGGCGGGGATGAATGGAAAAGAAGCGATCCTTGGCCATTCTTGCAATCTCCTCGGAAAACACGCCGGCGGCGTTAATAACTAACCCCGGCGTAACGGTGCCCCGGTTGGTTTGCACTTCGGTAATCTGCCCGGCCTTGGTGGTCATGCCCAGCACGGCAGTATCCAGCGACAGGCGCACACCGTTTTGTACGGCATTTTCGCCATAAGCTATGGTCAGGCCGTAGGGACAGACCATCCCCGCTGTGGGGAAAAACAGCCCGCACCGCACATCGGCGGCCAGATGTGGCTCGCGTTGGCGCAGCTCGGCAGCACCCATGGCCTCCGCCGGAACACCCATGCGCCGCCAGTGTCCCAGAATTAGGTGCAGCAGGGGCTCCATCCAGCCTTGGGTAAAGCAAACATACTGTCCGCAGCGGTCAAAGTCCACATTCAGTTCGCTGCACACCTGAGGGTACAGCCGGTTGCCCCACGCATTATAAAACTGCTTGCGCTGCCCTTTTTTAAGGTCTACTCCCGGGTGTACCATGCCGTCATTGCGCGACGACGCGTGCAGGGCAAGGTCGTGTTCCTTGTCCACCAGCAAAATGTCCAGCTTCCAGCGGGCAAGCTCCCGGGCAATGGCACAGCCCACCACCCCACCACCAATGATTAGTACATGGGGGTGCGCGCCCTGCAACGCATTGTCCTGAAGCTTGGGTAAAATAATGGGGCTAAGCGGTTGCTCGGTACACACAATGTCATTTACCAGTGTCCAGCGCCGTTTGCCGTCGGCGCACAGCTGCCCGGCCTGTACCACCTGCGACCAGCGCGGCAGACTGCCCGACAACTGTAGCACCGTTCCCCGGGCTGTGGCAGTAACGGCACTGCCAAACTGCTTTTGCAGTGCCCTGTTCAGCTTTGCAGCTGGAATCATAACGGTCATCCCTTTCGCAGTTATCGCAAGTCGGTCAGCTGGCCGACTTTCATTATAGTATTATTATAATACCGTGTAATTCGGTTGTCAACAGCGGATACTCATATTCCGCTAAAACCAAGAGGGGGTTCCTTTGTCCTGTCGTCCATGCTGCGTTCCTGCGCTGTACCGCGCAGCGGAGCTCTCTCATTTCCAGCGGAAAATGGAACAAAAAGGGTTCCCCGAATTACAGCACTGCAAAAACGCCCCGGTTGACAACGGCGCGCACCAGGCGGTATACTGTGACGGTAAGAGACCGGCAGCTGCCTTTGGCAGGAGCGTACGCTACAGGTGCCGTCTCCCCGAAAGGACGGAGGATGTCATGGCCGCACCCCGCAACAGTGACCTGAAAAATCACATTCTGGAAAGCACCTCCCTGCTACTGCAACGCAAGAACTTTGATGACATTTCGCTGTCCGACATTGCGCGGCAGGCGGGCGTTAGCAAGGGGACGCTGTACTACTACTACAACAGCAAGGATGATATTCTCTTTGACATTACCGACCGTTACCTGCGGGTGCTGGCGGACGACCTGCTGACCTGGCTTAACGACAAAACCAAGGATACCAGCGCGGCGCGACTGCTGACCTATGCGTTACAGCGGGGGTCATCGGGGCAGTCGGGCAATCTGCGGCTTTACCTGATTGGCGCGGCGGTGTCCGGCGGGCACGATGCGGTGCGCAGTCGCTACATTGAGCGCTATCGCTTTTTTCAGCAGACGCTGGAGCAAAGGATTGCCGAACGGATTCCGCAGGCAGACGCGTCCTATCTCTCGTGGTTTTTGCTGACGGTCATGGACGGCATTTTGGTGCAGGGGCAGCTGGGGAATCCCGACTTTTGCGCCGGGGAGTTTGTGCAAAAAACAGTGGAAATGATGATGAGCAGCTCCCCCATGGCGGTGGACAGCAGCGAGAAAGAGCAGGAGCGGTGCAAAGAAAATGGCGAACAGCCGTAGCCATTCGCCAAATTTCCTTATCTGCCCCAGCAAGCGGGGCGCTGTTTGCGTGTTCCTGTGAAAATTAATCAGTGGTACTGGGGCAGCCAGTCACCGTGCGCCTCGATAAGGTCGTCGACCAGCGCAACAATGGCATCCAGCGAAAGTTCGCTGGCGGTGTGTGGATCCAGCATGGCCGCATGGTAAATGTGTTCGCGCTTGCGCGTAGCCGCCGCTTCAATGGTCAGCAGCTGTACATTGATGTTGGTCATGTTCATTGCCGCCAGTTGTACCGGCAGCCGGCCTACATGGGTTCCGTGTACGCCCATGTTGTCCACAAGGCAGGGCACCTCGACGCAGGCATCGGCGGGGAGGTTGGTGATAAAGCCATTGTTCAGCACGTTTCCGCCAATTTTGTAGGGAACGCCGGTCACCATGGCCTCCATGATGTAGGAGGCATACTCACCGGTGCGCTTGTGTCCCACATTGCCGCCGTTTAGAATTTCGGCATAGTCATTCGCCCAGCGCTTAATCTGGTTGACACAGCGGCGGGGGTATTCGTCCAGCGGAATGTTAAAGCGCTCAATCAGCTCGGGGTACTTGTCCTTGATGTAGAACATGTTGTACTCGGCGTTGTGCTCGCTGGATTCGGTGCAGTAGTAGCCCAGCTTTTCTATGTAGTCAAAGCGCACCATGTCGGTATGCTTTTCCTTGGCATTCTTTTCCTTGGCGCGGCGACGAATTTCGGGGTAGAGGTCGTTGCCATCCTTGTCGGCAATTTCCAGCAGCCAGCCCATATGGTTAATGCCGGCAATCAGCTCCCGGCGACCATCCAGCTTATCCTCCAGCTCCAGCTTTTTAAACAGCTCGCTGGTGCAGGTCTGCACACTGTGGCACAGGCCAATGGTGTGTATGCCGGTGTAGCGCTGCATGTAACCGGACAGCATGGCCATGGGGTTGGTGTAGTTAAGTAGCCACGCGTTGGGGCAAACCTCCTCCATGTCGTGGGCAAAATCCGCCATGACCGGAATGGTGCGCAGAGCGCGCATAATGCCGCCAATGCCCAGCGTGTCGCCAATGGTTTGGCGCAGACCATGCTTTTTGGCAACCTCAAAATCGATGATGGTGCAGGGGTCGTACAGCCCTACCTGAATGGCGTTTACCACAAAGTTTGCGCCGCGCAGTGCGTCTTTGCGGTTTTCTACCCCATGATAGGTGCGCACAACGGCTTTCTGACCCTGCTCGCGGTTAATCTCGTTAATAATCGCTTCGCTTTCGGACAGCCGCTTTGCGTCAATGTCATAAAGCGCAATCTCGCTATCCTGTAGCGCCTCGCTGCAAAGACAATCCCCTAATACGTTTTTTACAAACACACTGCTGCCGGCGCCCATAAATGTAATTTTAGCCATGATGTTCCTCCTTATATTCTCGCTTTCCCACTTGCCTTGGGACTACCACCATGGTATCATATCCTTACTGTTACCGTATCTTAGGATTGTGCCATTAATCGGTATTTTTGTGACTTCTTGGGAGGTGCTGTTGCCATGCTGTTTGACCTGATGCTGGAAAATTTGGGACTGCGCGACCTGAACCCACTAATTTGCGGACACGAGGACTGCGCGCCCGGCCACTGCTATGGCCCGGCGGTGCGCGGCTATACCCTGCTGCACTATGTGCTGTCCGGCTGCGGTGTGTTTGAAACCGGCGGCAAGCGCTACCCGGTACACAAGGGGCAGATTTTTGTTATTCACCCACGGGAGGTAACCACCTATGTTGCCGACAGCGTAACGCCGTGGCACTACTGCTGGGTGGGGTTCGAGCTGGGCTTTGCTCTGCCCGCGCCGCTGGATTGTCCGGTGATTACCGCGCACCACTGCGACTACATTTTCCGTAGCCTGTGCTTTCAGCGCAATACCGTTGAAAACCCTGAGTGGTACGTTGCCGGCCGGGTGTACGAGCTGCTTTCGCTACTTTCGGTGCAGGATGATACCGGCCGCAGCAGCGCCCAGCGATATGTACAGCGTGCCAAAAACTACATGGACAGCTGCTACATGGAGGATATTTCGGTGGAGCGCATTGCCGCTCGGCTGGGGCTGAACCGAAGCTATTTCTGCCGTATCTTCCGCGCAGTTCTGGAGGTGACTCCCAGCAGCTACCTGCTAAATCTGCGACTGGAAAGCGCCGCTGAATTAATCCGCGCCGGGTGCGCACCGTGGGAGGCCGCACAAGGCTGCGGCTACGGCGATACTGCCTCTTTTTCCCGCATCTTCAAAAAGCGCTTTGGGGTCGCGCCGTCAATTTACCGCAGGCAAAATGCGCCGGAGCACTTCCCGGAGCCACCCATTTGAGGAAATTTACAGCCAAGGGCGCCCTCCAAACGGAGGGCGCCCTTGTTAAGTTAAAATTGAAATTACTGCCTCAGGTAGTCCTCCAGCTCGACTGCTCCCTGCTTGTTGAGCAACTGGAAGCGGCTTACCAGCTGCTTCATCATGTTCGCCTGACCGTTCAGCTCCTCGC
>JAVVRO010000153.1:0-4637 GCA_036654695.1 Angelakisella sp.
CATCTTTATTGACCAAACAGTTTGGAGCTTCTGGTCGGAATCGGACCGACAACCTGCTCATTACGAATGAGCTGCTCTACCATTGAGCCACAGAAGCATATATGGAGGACGGGCTTGCCGTTCTCTTTTTTTGTTTGTCATAAAACCGCTTCGGACTGAAATTTATTTGCCTTTGAAATGGTCTGCCTTATCTACAGCCACAGACCTGCTCATTACGAATGAGCTGCTCTACCATTGAGCCACAGAAGCATATTTTTTCACATCTGCCTACCAAAGGCAGTGAAACCTTACTTATTATAACTACAAAACCGGAATCCGTCAATACTAAAAACCGTGAGGTCACGGTTTTGTGATTGCTTTTTCGACGGCAAAACCGTATAATAAAGGAATTGGGTATTTGAGTATGGGAGGTTATCAAAATGGAAACAAAAGCAAAGGTGTTCTTTGAGCGCCTAAAGGGAAAAAAGATTGCGGTCATCGGAGTTGGGGTAAGCCATACCGACCTCATCCGCATGCTGCACAAAAAAGGCCTGGATGTCATTGTGTACGATAAACGTACCGCGGAGCAGTTGGGAGAACTCTATGACGAGTTCCATGCCCTGGGCATTCCCATGGAGCTGGGGCCGAAGTACCTCTTTAAGCTGGGCGGCGAGGATATTATCTTCCGTACACCCGGCATGAACTACCATACCCCGGAGCTGGAAATGGCACGTCGCGCCGGGACGGTAATTACCAGCGAGCTGGAAGTCTTCTTTGACCTGTGCCCCTGCAAAATTATCGGGGTCACCGGCAGCGACGGCAAAACCACTACTACTACACTGATTGCTAAAATGTTGGAGGCCGCAGGTAAAACGGTACACCTTGGGGGCAACATCGGCCGCGCACTCCTGCCGGAGATTGAAACGGTGGAGGCCACCGACTATGTAGTGGTCGAGCTGTCCAGCTTTCAGCTCATTTCCATGCGGCAAAGCCCCAATGTCGCGGTCATTACCAACATTTCACCCAACCACTTAGATGTGCATAAAACCATGCAGGAGTATATCGAGGCCAAATGCAATATTTTTGCCCACCAAAATGGCTTTTCCATTACCGTCCTCAATGCCGACGACAAGATAAGCTCCAAGTTTGCACCGCTGGTGCGGGGACGGCTGAACCAGTTTTCCCGGCAGTCCGTGGTGCAGCGCGGCGCGTGGATGGATGAAAATGGAACCATCTGGTTTTCTAACAATGACAGCCAGACTAAAATTATCAATGCCAGCGAAATTCGTCTGCCCGGCTTGCACAATGTAGAAAATTATCTGGCGGCCTTTTCCGCCGTCTGGAAGATTGTCCCCAAGGAAATTATGGCCAAGATTGCCCGAGAGTTTGGCGGGGTCGAGCACCGCATCGAGTTTGTGCGGGAGTTGGACGGCGTGCGCTGGTATAATGACTCAATTGCCACCAGTCCCACCCGTACCATTGCCGGGCTGCGCTCCTTTGACCAAAAGCTTGTTGTCATTGCGGGCGGCTACGACAAGCAAATCCCCTTTGAGCCGCTGGTGCCGGAGCTGCTGGAGCATGTCAAAACACTAATTTTAACTGGCGATACCGCGCCGAAAATCGAAGCGTTACTTCGTGCCAGTCCAAGCTTCGCGGCCAGCGAGCTTACCATTGTCCATGCCGATTCCCTGTCGGATGCTGTGCAACAGGCCGCTACCCTTGCCGTCGAGGGCGATGTAGTGACCCTCTCCCCCGCCTGTGCCAGCTTTGACCGTTACCCCAACTTTGAAGCGCGGGGCAAGCATTTTAAGGAGCTAGTAAATGACCTGAGTCCAAAAAACGAAAGGATTGATTATCATGGATAGTTTAGCAATAACTGCAATGACCGAACGCCTGACCGGCGTCGTGGGCGTGGCCGGACGGGAAAGCGCCGCCGCAAAAGTAGCCGCCGAGTACCTTGCGCCCTTGGGCGAGGTCACTGTGACCTCCCTAGGCAGTGTGCTGTGTACCGTCTGCCGGGGCGAACCGGGCGCGCCGCACCTGCTGCTGGAGGCACATCTGGACCAAATTGGTCTGGTGGTTACCTATCTGGAGGAAAACGGCTTTTTGCGCATCCACACCGTGGGTGGCTACGACCGCCGCCTGCTGCCTGCTGCGCCGGTTACGGTACACGCCGACAGCGGTGACTATGCAGGGGTTATCTCGTCGGTTCCACCGCACCTTGCCGGCAAGGACGACAAGCCCCTTAAAATTGAGGACTTTTTGGTAGATACCGGCTTTTCCACCGAAAAGGCCAAGGAGCTGTTTGCCCCCGGCAACATGATTACGTTGAACCAGCGCTTTGCACAGCTGGCCAACGGCCGGATTGCCACCGGCGCACTGGATGACCGCATTGGCTGTGTGGCGGTAATTGCCGCCGCCGAGCAGCTGCACCGCGAGGGTTGCCGCTGTAAGGTCACCGTGCTGCTGGCCTCTCAGGAGGAGGTGGGCGGCATTGGTTCCGGCACTGCGGCCTATCAGGTCAAGCCTGACATGGCCATTGCCGTAGATGTTTCCTTTGCCGAGGGCTTTGGCGCACCGGAGCACCGCTGCGGTAAGCTGGGCGAAGGGGTCATGATTGGCATTGCGCCGGTGCTGGACAACAGCATGACCGACCAACTGCTTGCCTTTGCCAAAAAGTACAAGCTACCCTACCAGCCGGAAGCCATGGGTGGCCATACCGGAACCGATGCTGACGACCTTGTGGTTACCGCCAACGGCATCCGTACGGCATTGCTGTCCATTCCCCAGCGCAACATGCACACTACGGTGGAAACGGTGGATATGGCGGATGTCATGGGAACCGCCGAGCTGATGGTACACTTTGCCAAGGAGGTTCAGTAACATGAGTATTAAAACCAGAATGCAGGAGCTGACCGCACTGCGGGGTATTTCCGGCCGGGAGGACGCAGTACGCGCTTACATACTTGACACCATTCAGGGGCACTGCCAAAGCTATGCCGTTGACGCGCTGGGAAGCGTCATTGTCCGGCTGAAGGGCAAACAGCGCGGCGGCGCAGCTCCACTGGTGTTTGCAGCGCACATGGACGAGGTCGGTTTTATGGTGACCGCCATTGACAAGGACGGTACCCTGCACTTTACCAATGTGGGCGGTATTATGCCTGCGGTAGCCTCGGCACGGGCCGTAGTCGTGGGGCTTAAGGGGATTCCCGGGGTCATTGGCGCCAAGCCCATTCACATGCTGACTGCCGAGGAAAAAGAAAAGTACACCCCCTTGGAGGACATGCGCATCGACATTGGCGCCTCCACCAAGGAGGAGGCAGAGGCGCTGGTTTCGGTGGGCGAGCCGGTGACCTTCTGGAGCGAATACCGGGAGATGGGCGGCGACAATTTCTGCGTCAAGGCCATTGACGACCGCGGCGGATGCGCTATGCTGTTGGAGCTTATCTGCGGGGAACCGCTGGCACACGACTGCATTGTTGCCTTTACCGTGCAGGAGGAAAATGGATCTATTGGCGCCCGTCCTGCCGCTTTTGCCACCGCGCCCGGCATTGCCATTGTTGTTGAGGGCACCACGGCCGGAGATACTCCCGCGGTAACCGGTGCCAAGCGGGTCTGCGAGCTGGGGCACGGGCCGGTCATTTCCCACCGCGACGGCGGCGCCATCTACGACTACGAGCTGTACCGCCGCGCCGGTAAGCTGGCCGAGGCCAACAATATCCCGTGGCAAACCAAGATGATTGTCGCGGGCGGCAACGACAGCGGCAGCTTTCAGCGCACCGCGGGGGGCTGCCGGATTATGGCGGTTTCCATGCCGGTACGCTACCTTCACAGCGCTACCAGCGTTGCCAACTGGCAGGATATTGAGAATACCGTCAAGCTGCTGCGCCTGATGGCAGAGGAGTTCGGCGGATGATTGCCCACCTGTCGTCGAAGTCTCCGGCCTTTCGGGGTCTTTGCGGGCATCCTTTTTTAATGACTATGGTGGGGGGCAGGGCAGCCTGTCCCCAGCCGGACATGGACTTTTGGGCGCTGGAGCCGCAGCCGGAGGAGCAGACTGCTTTTTTGTGCCGCAGCGGCAGCGCCCTGTTTATTACCGGCAGGGACAGCACCGCCACCACCCTGCGGGAGCTTGCCGCATTTGCGCAGGCGGTTGGCTTTTGCTGCCTGACCACTGACCTGCCACTGCCTCTTGCGCAGTCCGGCGCCGCTTCGGTGCAGCCGATGGTTGCCATGACCTTTGCCGGCTCCGGCAGGGCGCAACCGTTACCGGTGGGACTACAGCTGCGGGTTTGTGATGCTACCTGCCAGCAGCTGTCACCGGTGGAATTCGCCCGGTTGCAGTACCGCTGGGGTGGACTGGCCACCGCCGAGGAGGGCGAACGCTACGCCGTCGCGCTTTCCCACGAGCTGCGGCATGGCGGCGGCACCGCATTGCTGCTTTGCCAAAACGAACAGCCGGTTGCGGCGGCGGCACTGAGCTGCCGCTGGGACAACCATGTGGTGCTGTCGGCGGTGGCCGTGAATCCTGCCCAGCGGGGGCAGGGCTTGGGGCGCGCCGTTGCGGCTGCGGCGGCACAGCTTGCCTACCAGCAGCAACTGACCACACTGCTCTGTTGCCGCCCTGCACTGGAACAGCTTTACACCATGGCGGGATT
>JAVVRO010000154.1:0-4621 GCA_036654695.1 Angelakisella sp.
GTCAATCATGCCCTGATACAGTGGCTCAAACTCTGCCAGCTTTGCGTTAATTTCGCCGCCCTTTTCAATGTCGTTCATCAGATAGAACGCACCGAAACCGCCGGACAGGAAGCTGTCGGTCAAGCCAACTACCATGGGATGTGCTCTCATGCTCTGGTACATGGCCTCGCTGTAGGGCAGCGGCTCGTACTCTTTTTTGGCAGCTTTGTCGACGATTGCCTGAGAAATAAATTCAATCAGGCGGCCTGCGGAGTAAGGCGCCTTGCTACCGGTGGAGATAAATTCCCCGCCGAAGTGAACCAGATTTACCTTGTCGGGGTTGGTAGGGCCATAGGGAAATTCAACAACGCCAAAGTCAAACTTTAGGGTGCCTTCTTTTTTGGCCTTGGCAAAGGTCGCTTCGTCGTAGCAATAGGTGCCATGGAAAGCTGCCTTGCCGTTAATGAATGCGTTCTGTCCGTCAATCCAGCCGCAGCCGACAATACGATTGGTGTAGTTGATGTCCTGTATCAGCTCCAAGGTCTCGCGGAATCTGGGGTTGGAAATGTTCAGGGCATACTTATTGTCGGCGCCAAGGGTAACCGCGCTGACGTTGTTGGTGGCCAAGAATGCTTCCCCGTACATGTTCTGGAAGCCGTCAATGCCGGTGCCTTCGGGGTTGTGGCAGGTTTTTGCCATCTTTTTCCACGCATCCCAGGTCCACTTGCCCTCGGCCATGGCCTTGCGGGGAGCATCTGCTTCCAGGCCGTTGGCGGTCAGAATGTCATTGTTGTAGAACATGACATAGGGCGAGGTTCCGGTAACAGCATAGCGGATTTTGCCGCCGTAAGTACCCAGCGCCTTGGTTGCATCCATGTCAAAGGTGCTCTTGGTAAAGTCCACATAGTCGTCCAGCGGCGCGCAAAGGCCGTTTTGGTACATGGGGATGTAGTTCGCAAACGCGCTGACTACATCAATGGGCGAGCCAGAGGCAATGTTCGCGGCAACCTTGTCGTTCCACGCCTGCTCCCCGGTCTGAATAACTTCAACCTTCTTGCCGGTAGCAGCTTCAAACGCGGCAATGGCAGTAGTAAAGTGGGAGTTCGGGTCGGTGCCGTCATAGCCGGCATACAGGAACGATACTTTATTGCCCTCGGCCTGAATCAGGTCATCCTTGGTGGGCGCTGTAGAAGCGGAGGGAGCCTCAGATTTGGAGGGCTCGGACTTGGAGGCTTCGGAAGATGTGGCGGCTGGAGCTTTGTTGCCGCAGCCAACCGACATGGTAGCAATCAGTGCGACTGCCAGCACGAGCGCGGATACGGAATGTGTTTTTTTCAAAATAGTAACCTACCTTTCTTATTGCAGACAAGCTGCCTTGGGCGTTTAGGACAAATAAACATGCGGTGCAGAAATGAAATTGTGCAATTTACTTGACCCATCCTGTGACTTTATTATATTAGCGGCCAGAAAATAATACTATAAAGAAACGGTTAAAAGATATCGCTTTTAGGACAGCTTGAAAAAACAACAAAAAAGCTATTGAATTTTTTGCTATATGTGTAATAATTGTATATAGGGCAATACCGCATAATTCTAGGCGCGGCATTGCGCAGTCAGATTTTTTGTCATACAAACACAAAAGCACAGCAAATACTTTGTGTATTTGCGAGCATTTTGGGGCAGTGTGGCGGAAAAGATGCAAGCAAGGGTGCGCTTAAGGCTTCAGCCGTGAATTGTGCGGTGTTGCCTAAAAGAAGTTTGATGTAAAAACGCGGACGAAATCGGCAGCAGGAGGTTACCATGGAGAATAAAGATATTTTCGGAGTACGCTTTCACTTCGACAACCAGTTCCGGGATGCCCCGCAAAAATTTGGAGGCATTACCCTGTACCAGTTCGGTGAGCTGTACTGCGACAGTGGCTGGGAAATTCCACCCCACCAACAGTGGTGTCACGAAATTACCTACATTATCTCGGGGAATGCAACCTTTTTGGTGAACGGCATAAAAACCAAGGTCAAAGAGGGCGATGTTTGCATTAGCCCCTTTGAAAGCGAGCATGGCATTCAAGTGGATGCCGCCTGCGACCTACGGTACGTTTACATGGCGTTTCTGTTTAACGAGGATGCCAACACCGAGGAGTTCGAGCTGTTAAAGGGCTTTTTTAAAAACGGCATGACCAACTTTTACGCGCATAACAACACCAATGTGCTGCCGCCCCTGCTGCGAGGCATGGAGGAGTTTTACCGCAAATCTGCCGGTTACCGCATGATGGTTGAGGGATACCTCAAGCAGATTCTAATCCTAACCTACCGCAGCTTCGACGAACACAATATTGGAATACCCAAGCAGCGGCATATCTTCAATTCGTCGGGGACGACGCTGTACGCGGTCATTCACTACGTCGAGGACAACATTTTTGAGCTAACTAGCATTGAGGAAATTTCTAAAAGTCTTAATTATAACCACGCCTACATTGCGCGGCTATTTAAAAAGCATATGGGAATGACCCTGCAAGAATATCTGGAGCACAAAAAGGTGGAAAAAGCGCTGGACTTGCTGGGACACGGCAAGGTTCCGTTGGGGCAGGTCGTTGCCCAGCTGGGCTTTGGGAGCCAAGAGAACTTTACCCGCGTATTTAACCGTGTAACAAAAATGCCCCTTGAGGAGTTTCTCCAGCAGGAGCAAGCGTAGTAGCACAACAACATAATACCGTATTGTAGGAACTTATCGAAACGAACCGTGCGATAGGCTTGGTTTTTTGTACTCTAAATCAAGTAAGGGGGATATTTAGACTTGAAATTTCGTAGAAACGCAATCAAAATAACCGCGGTGACCGCCGCACTCGCGATGCTCCTTACCTGTCCCGCATTCGCAGTGGGCAGCGTTACCGCCACCCCCGCGCCGTTTGAGGAGGGCAGTCAGGAGGCAGTAAAAATTGGCAGCAGCTTTTACGATTATCTGCAAAAAAATGCCGACGCGCAGAATGCTACCGCCAAAATTACCCTGTTGCCAGCGACCGGCAAGCTAACCGGGTCAGCCAAGCTATCCACACTGGACGGCCGTGCCAGCGCGGCAGTGCTGGGGGAGGGCGACACCCTAACTTGGGAGTTTGAGGTGGCGCAGGATGGCCTGTACGCCATTACGGTGGCGTACTACAACCTTGCAGCCAAGCCGCGCAACATGGAAATCTCACTGCGGCTGGACGGCGCTGCTCCCTACCTTAGCTTGGAGGAAATTACCCTGAAGCGTAGCTGGGCAAACGACGGCAAAATTACCCGGGACAAAAAGGGCAATGATGTGCTGCCCAAGGCCGTTGAGGTCTGCCGCTGGAAAAGCGAGCTATTGCGGGATGCGGCAGGCTTTTCCTACGCCCCGCTCCAGCTGCGACTAACCAAGGGCAAGCACACCCTGACGCTAAAGAGTGAGCGCGAGCCTCTTGCCATTGGCGAGGTGGCGCTGGGGAATGTGGTCGAGCCCATCACCTATCAGGAATGGCTGTCCAAAACCTCCGCCAAGCCGGTGGAGGGGTACTTCCAGCTGCTGGAGGCCGAGGCGCCGGCAGAGCGCACCGACCAAAGCATCCGGGCGGTGTATGACCGCAGCAGCCCGAAAACACAGCCTTACGATGTATCCCGCATTCGCCGAAATACCATCGGCGCTGACACCTGGGGGCAACCCGGCATGAGCGTCAGCTACGATGTAACGGTGGACCAAGCGGGGCTGTACCTGCTGTCGCTGAAGTACCGGCAAGACCTTTGCCGCGACCGCAGCACCTACCGCACTATCTATGTCAACGGCGAGCTGCAAAACAGCGCTTTTCAGGAAATTCCCTTTGAGTATGACATTATATGGAACATTAAAACCGTGTCCGACGGCGACGCGCCCGCCTACCTGTTCTTAAAGCAAGGCACAAACCGCATTACCCTAGAGGTAACTGCCGGTCAAATTGGTTCCCTGCTGCAAAAGGTGGAGTCCATTAACATGGAGTTAAGCCGCGTCTACCGCAAAATTATTATGATTACCGGAACCTCGCCGGATAAATTCCGCGACTTTAACCTAGAGCGGGAGATTCCGGGCTTGGTGGAAAGCATTGAATCCATCGCCGCCCGGCTGGATGCGGTAATTGCGGAATACACCGCCTTTGGAAAATCGAACAGCTCCTACCTGTTCCAGCTGCGCAAAATCTCCTCCCAGCTGCGGGAGCTTGCCAAGGAGCCCCAAACCATCCCCGAGCGTCTAAAGGTGTTCCGCGACGACATTAACGCGCTTTCCAACTGGCTGCTGGACAGCACCTTGCAGTCGTTGGAGCTGGACTATTTAGTGGTACATTCCGCCGGGCAACCGCTGCCCAGTCCCCGCGCTACCGTTTGGGAGTCGGCAGCGCATAATGTCCGGGCGTTTTTGGCGTCGTTTGTCAGCGACTACAATAGCTTTTCCACCGAGGAGGAGAAAACCCCTCAGTCCATTACCATTTGGTCGGGGGAAGGGCGTGACCAAGCGCAGATGCTGAAAACGCTGGTGGAGGACTCCTTTATTCCCCAAACCGGCATTCAGGTCAATCTCAGCCTTGTGACGCAGGGCTTTATTGAGGCGTCCCTTGCCGGGCGCAACCCGGATATCTCCATTGGCGTAGCGCGGGGAC
>JAVVRO010000155.1:0-4620 GCA_036654695.1 Angelakisella sp.
CCAAAGACTTGAATTAGGCCTGCTACCACCACATAAATGAGTCCCGCCGCAACCACGCCGCCGCAGGCATAGGGTAGCATTTCCAGATTGGACACTGTTTGCAGCCCAGTCGCAGGGTCAATCAGCTTGGGTGCAACAATGGCAAACCCGCCTAAAAACGCAAAGGAGGAACCAAGGAACGCCGGTACCTTCCCTTTGGTGACCAGATGGAACAGCAGCGTACCCAAGCCGGCCATCAGCAGGGTGGTGGACACGCTCAGCCCGGTGATGATGGGCACCAGCACCGTTGCGCCAAACATGGCGAAGACATGCTGAAAGCCAAGCACCAGCATCTTTGGAACGCCCAGTGAGCGTGCATCATAGATGCCATCTTGGCCTAGCTTTACTTTTTTCTCTTTTTGTTTTGTCATTATTCTGTACTCCTCCTCAAAACTCTCCCGCTGTACCCCTTTGTACCATTTATTACCGTCAGAATTATACCAAAATCGACCGCCTTTGTAAAGGAAAAAAGCAATTCCTTTTACTTTTTTTCCAGTAGGGCGGCACGGGCGCGGTCGGGCTGCACCATTGCCGTTTGGTAGTTGTCGTAGATTACCATTCCGGGCTTGGCGCCCCGCGGCTTTTTGACATTTTTAACGTAGGTGTAGTCCACTGCCACCTTGGCATGGGACTCCCCTGCGCCGCTGTTGCAGGCAGCAATCACCGCCGCTTCCTCTATGGTGCGGTTGGGCAGCTCGTGGCAACCGTCGGTGATAATGATGGTGTGGCTCCCCGGTATCCTTTGGGTGTGCAGCCACAGGTCATAGTTTTGCGCCTCCCGCAAGGTCAGCTGGTCGTTTTGCAGGTTGTTGCGCCCCGACAGAATGACAAAGCCGTCGGAGGACAGGTAGCGATGGGGTAACAGCTTGACCGGTTTTTGGCGGTCGACCACCCGACTGCGCAGGTAGCCCTGCCCCACTGCCTCCTGCCGAATGGCTTGCAGCTCGGCATCGCTTTCGGCACGGTCCAGCTCGCTGAGCACCGTTTCCAAATACGCCTGCTCGTGGGTGCCGCTTTCGATGAGCCCATGGAGCTTTTGCTCGGCGGTAGCCGCCTTGCGGTACTCGCCATAGTAGCGCTGGGCATTCTGGGAGGGTCCCAAGCGTGGATCCAGCGGAATGACAATTTCGGCCTGATTGGGGTCAAAAAAGTTTACAGCCTGTAGATTCTCGTCGCCTTTTTTCATATGGTATATATTTGCAGCGATAATATCTCCAAATTCCCGCTTTTTGTCCCGTTCTTGGGAGTTCAAAAATTCCTGCTGCTGTGCAGCCAGCTTGCGGATAATCCGGTCCCGTGCCACGCTTAGCTGCTTGCGCAGGTCGCCACCCTTTTGGCGCATGGACTCCGCCATGTCCTTGCCGGCATAGAAGTTGTCCAGCAACGCGCTGTAGCTGGGGTAGGTTTCGCGGGGGTAGCTGTCGGGGTACTGGGTCAGGGGCATAAAGCTAAATTCCACCGGCTTTCCGGTCAGGTCGCGCACCAAGGTGGGCACCCCTGCCCCCGGCTCCAGCGCCGCTTGCAGCTGCTGCAACACCTCGGCCAGTCGGCTGACCGCTGCCGCATCCAGCGAAGCCGCTGTACTGTCACCGCCGCAAACCAGATAGGCTAACTCCCGGCAGACCGTGGGAGATACGCCCTCCAGCTGTTCCAGCAGGGCTTTGGAGAGGGGAATATCCCGCCCATTGCGAATCTCTGCGGCAACCGCCTGACAGTCGATGGTAGTGGGGTTTCGCTTTTGCTGTGCGGGCGGCAGCTGGTAGGAAATTCCGGACAGAATCTGCCGCACCTCCGAGGTCACAAAGTCCACCCGCTTAATGGCATCGATTACCTTGCCCTGCTCGTTCACCAAAATAATATTACTGCGTCGCCCCATGATTTCACAAACCAGCGACAGCTCCACCTTATCCCCCAGCTCGTTGACCGTTTCAAACACCAGCGACAGGATGCGGTCCATGCCGTACTGCTCACATCGCAGCAGTCTGCCGCTGCCCAGGTGCTTGCGCAGTAGCATACAAAACATGGGGGCGGATTTGGGATTTTCCAGCTGCTGCGTGGTAAATTGCAGCTTGGAGCCTGCTGGCTCGGCTGAAAGGAGCAGCTTCCGGTTTGCGCCCTCGCCACGCAGCACAAGGATAACGCTGTCGTGAGTGGGCTGGCTTACCTTATCAATACGCGCTCCGCACAGGACATCAATTTCTTGCTTAATTTTATGGAGGTATGCTCCGTCTAAGGCCATTTGTTCTCCTTTTTAGTATATTGCGTTATTGTTTATACTTTTTGTATAGTGTTGTTGCAACGTTCTTGCAGTTCCTTGCAGAGCGTACGCCAATAGTCCAGCTCGGCTTTGGGTGTGGCTGCCTGTTGCAACCCGTTTTGTTTTCGTTCCAGCTTGGCCCGCAACCGGCTGCAGTAGGCTTGCTCGCCTGCTCCGGCAGCGGGGTCAATCGCTCCCAACCATAGTTCCAGCGGCGTAGCCTCCTTTGCCTTCCCGGTAAAGACTACCTCCATTACCGAATAGGGTCGGTGTGCCGCCACACAGCATCGCTCCTGCTGAATGGAAAATCCGGCTTGGTACAGGTACTCCCGCAGACGCTCGGCCTTGGTCATGGGTTGCAGGTAAAACGAGACACCCGCGCGGCGGCTGTACCGCCAGTCGTCCAAAATGCGGGCAATCAGCTCCCCGCCCATCCCGGCCAAAATCACCGCGTCCACCTGCTCCCCAATGCCGCAAAGGCCGTCGGTACACAGGGTATGAATGTGCTCCTGCAAGCCACAGGCCGCAATCTGGCGAACCGCTTTTTCCAGCGGCTGCGGGTTAATGTCGGCGGCAATCCCCCGCTGGGCTATCCCCTGCCCCACCAGCGCACAGATGAGGTACCCGTGGTCGGTGCCAATATCGGCGGCATAGCGGCAGGGCTTTACCATTTGGGAAATCAGTGTTAAGCGCTCGTCCATACTACTCCCCTTTGGAAAGTAATTTTGCAAATTCTTCCAGCTCCTCGCGGGAATAAAACTGAATTTCCAGCGTGCCGGTTTTGCCCTTTTTGCTGATTTTTACCTTGCGCCCCAGCGTATCCCGCAGGCTTAATTCCAGCTCCTTGTACCAAGAATCCCCCCAGCTGCTTTGCTCTTTTTGTTTTTCCTTGGGTGCTTTCCCGGCTTCGCCCTCTTTATGCGCAACTTTTGCAGCGGCTTCCAGCTGTCGCACTGTCAAGCCCTCCACAATAATCCTGTCCAGCAGGGCATTCATCTGGTCAAGGTCGGTCAGCCCCGCCAGCACCTTGGCATGTCCGGCACTAATCTCTCCCTGATTCAGCTCGTCCAGCACCCGCTCCGGCAGCGACAGCAGTCGCACCGCGTTGGTAATGGCCGGGCGGGATTTTCCCATCCGCTTTGCCACCTGCTCCTGGGTCAGTCCATAGCTTTCCATTAGTGTTTTGTACCCCTGTGCTTCCTCAATGGGGCTTAAATCCTGTCGTTGCAGGTTTTCAATTAGCGCCAGCTCCATGACCTTATTGTCGTCGGCCTCCACCACCACGGCGGGAATTTCGCTAAGCTCCGCCAACCGCGAAGCACGCCAGCGCCGTTCTCCCGCAATAATCTGGTACGCTCCACCCGGGATGGCGCGCACCACAATAGGCTGCAAAACGCCATGCTCCCGAATGGAATCGGCCAGCTCCTGCAAGGCCGCAGGGTCAAAGTAGCCGCGTGGCTGCTCCTTATTCGGCTCAATATCCGACACGCGCAGTTGCAGCAGGGTTGCGCTAATGTCCGATTCATTGTCGCGAAAAAGGGCATCCAGTCCCTTACCCAGTCCAGTTTTTTTCACCATATCGATACCCTTCCTTACTTGTTCTTCTTAATTACTTCGTCGGCCAGCGACAGGTACGCCTCGCTGCCCTTGCTGGTTTTATCGTAGTAGATAATGGGCTGTCCAAAGCTTGGTGCTTCCGAAAGCCGGACATTGCGTGGCACCACAGTGGTAAATATCTTGCCGGCAAAGAACTTCTTTACCTCATCCACCACCTGCATGGTCAGGTTCAGGCGGCTGTCGTACATGGTCAGCAATACCCCTTCAATGTCAATATCCGGGTTGTACATTCTTTTGACGGTACGCACGGTGCTCATTAATTGCGAAACGCCCTCCAGCGCGTAGTATTCTGCCTGCATTGGAATCAGGATGGTGTCCGAAGCGCTCAGCGCATTGACAGTAATCAGCCCCAGCGACGGCGGACAGTCAATGATAATATAGCTATATTTTTCTTTTTCCTTGAGCAATGCTGCGCGCAGATTCATCGCACGGTTCTCCATCTCCACCAGCTCAATTTCGGCGCCGGCCAATGAGATGTTGCTAGGAATGACCCAAACGTTTTTAAAGCCGCTTTTTACTGTGGCTTCGGCTGCCGTAACGCCGGTAATCAGCAGGTCATAGGAGGAGCGCTGCACCTCGCGTTTGTTGATTCCAAACCCACTGGTAGCGTTTCCCTGCGGATCCAAATCCAGCAGCAGTACCTTTTTACCGCGGTCGCCCAGCGCGGCGGCAAGGTTTACGGCGGTAGTTGTTTTGCCCACGCCGCC
>JAVVRO010000156.1:0-4530 GCA_036654695.1 Angelakisella sp.
ACCATTTGGTGCATCTTTTAAGACAGTATAGCACATGTTCTTGTTAATTCCAATAGCAAAAATTCTCCTTTTTGTCGAAATTGCCTGAAATAGGTCGCTTTTTACACAAGATGCTGCTATTGCACCACAAATTGTAAAATTCAGTCACTTTGCACGAAAAAGAATGCACGGCGTGAATAAAGAACATTCTATTAACACTTGCAAAGCAAGTCGCTTTTGTGGTACTTTATAAGTATTGTTTGCAAGAAGGGGGAGACAGAAAATGCAGCTTTTGGAACAACGCATTTTAAAAGACGGACATGTCAAAGAGGGCGATATCCTAAAGGTGGACAGCTTCCTCAACCATCAGATGGATGTTGCGCTGTTTCGCGAGATGGGGCAGGAGTTTTTTGCCCACTTTGGGGACTGTGGCATTACCAAAATACTAACCATCGAGGCTTCCGGCATTGGCCTTGCCTGCGTTACCGCGCAGTTTTTTAACGTTCCGGCCATCTTTGCCAAAAAATCCCGCACCAAAAACATTGACGGCGAGGTGCTGACCACCGCGGTAGAATCCTTTACCCACGGTCAAACCTATCAGGTCATAGTATCCAAGCGGTTTATTGTCCCCGGGGACCGCATTCTAATCATTGACGACTTTTTAGCCAAGGGCAACGCCCTGCTGGGACTGGTCGACTTGGTGGAAAAGGCAGGAGCCGAGGTTGCCGGTTGCGGCATCGCCATTGAAAAGGGCTTTCAGGAGGGCGGCGCGATTATCCGCGGCATGGGCATTCCGGTTTGTTCGCTGGCCATTATTGACAAAATGGGGCCGGAGGGCATTGTGTTTCGTCCTCAGTGATATTGCTATTTATATACAAACGCTCCGGCAATTATGACAGCTTTTATTCGTCCCGCTGCGGCGGTTTCAGGTCGGTTCAAAGCCAACAGGGCTTTTGAATAAATGGATATACATGATGGAGGAAAAAGAAAGATGAAGAAAACTCTTGCATTGGTTATGGCGGCAATGATGATTGCCCTAACCGCAGCCTGTGGCGCGCCCACCGGAGCTGACACTGCTTCCAGCTCTGACGCGGCATCCACACCGGCGTCTACACCGGCGTCTACACCGGCATCTACCCCCGACGCGGCAGCGCCTGCCACCGGCAACCCCCGGGCACAGTACCAAACCGCGACCGGTTCCAAGGCAATTGCCAAGGACGACCTGAAAATCGGCTTTTTGTATGTCGGCCCCATTGGTGACGAGGGCTACTCCTTTGCCCATGACCAAGGCCGCAAGGAAATGATTAAAAACCTAGGGCTGCGGGACGACCAGACCCTGATTGTCGAAAACGTGCCCGAGGATGCGGGTTGCGCCAAGACCATCCGCGACCTGATTGACCAAGGCTGCAACGTAATTTACGCTACCAGCTTCGGCCACGGCTCTTGGGCGGCCGAGGTTGCCAAGGAGCACCCGGAGGTTTACTTCGGCCATGCAACCGGCAACGACACCCTGCCCAACATGTCCAACTACATGGGGCGCGTCTACGAAGCCCGCTATCTGGCAGGCATTGCCGCCGGCATGAAGACCAAGGTTGGCAAAATCGGCTATGTCGCCGCCATGCCCATCCCCGAGGTAGTACGCGGCGCTGACGCGTTTACCCTTGGCGTGCGTTCGGTCAACCCCACCGCAACCGTCGAGCTGCTGTGGACGAACGCTTGGTATGACCCGGCCAGCGAAAAGGCCGCCGCACAGCAGTTAATTAACAATGGCGCAGATGTCATTGCCCAGCACTGCGATACCACCGGCCCGCAGATTGCCGCCAACGACGCAGGGGTTGCCTGTGTTGGCTACAACGCGCCGACCCTGAACGCAGCGCCCAAGGCGTACCTGACTGCACCGCTGTTCCACTGGGGCGCATTTTACACCAAGGATGTCCAGTCCATTATGGACGGCACTTGGACAAGCCAGCGCTTCTGGGGCGGCATTAACACCGGCATGGTTTCGCTGGATGCCCTGTCCGCCAACAACGCCGACGGTGTTGCCGCAAAGGTTGCCGAAGCCCAGAAGAAGATTGAAGCCGGCGAGCTGTTTGTCTTTACCGGACCTATCAAGGACAACACCGGCAAGGAAATGGTTGCCAGCGGCGCACAGATGGCAGACGCCGACATGGAATCGATGATGTGGCTGGTAGACGGCATTGTCGGCAGCGTACCCACAGCAAAGTAACTAACCCCCACTAAGAGCTTTTAAAGGGCGGACAAAAAAAGTCCGCCCTTTCGTTACTACACGAAGGAAGGGCAGGGTACTATGGAGACTAAAAACAACGCCGCTGTCGCTGTCGCGCTGCGGGGCATTTCAAAAACCTTTGGTACCGTTGTTGCCAATAGCAATGTGTCCTTGGAGGTGCTTCAAGGAGAAATCCACGCGCTGTTGGGCGAAAATGGCAGCGGCAAAAGCACACTGGTCAATGTGTTGTCCGGCATTTATGCTCCGGACAGCGGCCATGTGGAGATGAATGGCGCACCCGTTCGCTTTGCCGCGCCCGCCGACGCCATTGCCGCCGGCATTGGCATGGTACACCAGCACTTTAAACTGGTGGATGTGCTGACCGCGCGGGAAAACATTGTGTTGGGCAACCACGAGGGCGTGTTTTTGCACCAAAAAGCGCTCAATGAAAAGATTTTTGAAATATGCCGCAGATATGGTCTGCTTATTAACCCCGACAAGCACATCTACGAAATGTCCGTGGGCGAAAAACAGGCGGTGGAAATTATCAAGGTGCTGTACCGGGGCGCGCGTATCCTGATACTGGACGAGCCCACGGCGGTACTGACCCCTCAGGAGACCGAGACGCTCTTTAAAATCCTGCGCAACATGAAAAACGACGGCTGCTCTGTTATCATTATTACCCACAAGCTTAACGAGGTTATGGAAATTAGCGACCGAGTGACGGTACTGCGCCGGGGCGAGGGCATTGCCACAGTGACCACCTCCGCCACCAGCCCCATGCAGCTGACTGAAATGATGGTGGGTCGCGCCATTGACCTTGCCATTGAGCGCCCGGAGTATGCGGGCGACCGCGAGACAATTTTGCGGGTTAAAAACCTGACCGCCACCGACAGCGACGGCGTTGCGCTGCTTAGCGACATTAGCTTTCACCTGCACAAGGGCGAAATTCTGGGCGTGGCGGGCATTGCCGGCAGCGGTCAAAAGGAGCTTTGCGAAACCATCGCAGGGCTGGATCAAAACCACAACAGCGGCTATCTGGAGTTTAAGGGCGAAAATATCCGCGGGTTAAGTCCCAAGGAGATTATTGCGCGGGGCATCAGCATGAGCTTTATCCCCGAGGATCGCCTTGGCATGGGGCTAGTTGCGGGCATGAGCATTGTGGACAACGTGCTGCTGAAAACCTACAGCCGCAAAAAGGGTCTGTTTGTGGACCGCAAGGAGGGGGCGCGGCTGGCTGACCGCATCATTGAAAAGTTCAGCATCAGCACCCCCAGTCGCTGGCACGCCGTCAAAAAGCTGTCGGGCGGCAACATCCAAAAGGTGCTGCTGGGGCGGGAAATTGACCTGAGCCCCCAACTACTGATTACCGCCTACCCGGTGCGCGGGCTGGACATCGGCGCGTCGCTGAACATCTACGAGGTGCTGGGGGAGCAAAAAAAGGCCGGGGTCGGGGTACTGTTTATTGGCGAGGATTTGGATGTGCTGCTCTCCCTGTGTGACCGGCTGATTGTGATGAGCGGCGGCAAAATTATGGACATTGTTGACCCGCGGGAAGTAACCAAGGAGGACGTGGGTATGCTGATGCTGGGACATAAAATTATGGAAGCGGGAGGTGACAGTCAATGACGCTGCAAATTGTAAAGCGCAAGGAGAGCACCCCCCTGCGGCAGTCGCTGGTTCGGGTAGCTGCGGCGCTGGCGGCACTGGTGGCCACCGGCATTGTCATGGCCGCGCTGGGCTACAACCCCTTTGTCATGTACCAAAAGATGCTGGAGGGCTGTCTGGGCTCGGCGTATCGCTTCAAGGAAACCATTAACACCACCATCCCCATGGTTACGCTGTCCCTGGGCATTGCCGTAGCGTTTAAAATGAAGTTTTGGAACATTGGCGCGGAGGGTCAGTTCTACATGGGTGCGTTCGGTGCGGCGCTGGTGGCATTTTACGCCTACAAGCTGCCTCCGCTGCTGATGATTCCTGCCATGATTGTGGCTGGAATGCTGTTCGGGGGACTGTGGGCGGCGCTGGCGGCGGTTGCCAAGGTCAAGTTTGGCACCAGCGAAACACTGGTTACACTCATGCTCAACTACATTGCCATCAAGTGGATTACCTACCTGCAATATGTAGCGTGGAAGGACCCCAAGCAAAACGGCTTTCCCAAAATGCCAAAGTTTGTAGAGGCGGCTGTACTGCCCAAGGTGTTTGGGGTACACATAGGCTGGATTATTGCGCTGGTTGCCGCGGCGCTGGTCTATGTGCTGTTTAAATATACTAAGCTGGGGTACGAGATTGCCGTGCTGGGGGAAAGCACCGCTACCGCCCGC
>JAVVRO010000157.1:0-4517 GCA_036654695.1 Angelakisella sp.
AACGGCAGGGCACAAGTAGGAGGACTTCAAATGCAAGAATCATCAGCAACCATGTTGCCCGGGCAAGCCCATGGCCACAAGAGGCAGTTGACCGCAGAAGAAAAAGAACTTAAAAAGGCAGATAAAAAGCAATCAGCTTAGAACTAAGAAAAATGGACATTGAATAAAAAATCCCCCAGTCGTAGAATAGAACCTACGGCTGGAGGTTTTTTACATGGCGGAAAAAAAGAAATGTCCAGGCTTTTGTCAGCAAAAGTTTTTTTGCCGTATTTTGCAGCTTTATGCTAGTATGGTTGTGTTTTGCCCAAGGATTTGGTATAATCAATGTAAATAGTTTTGTGCCAATAATTTAATTCCCAAATATTTGTTGCCTGCTGTGCGTGCTATGAGTGGGACACCTGCGGGTCAGCAAAATAGGAATTTGCCGGTTAGCGGCGGAATGGAGCGTTACTGATGAGGATTGCCTTATTTACCGAAACGTATCTGCCACACATTAACGGAGTGGTTACCCATGTCAAAATATTAAAAGAGGGACTGGAACAGCTGGGGCATCAGGTGCTGGTGGTTACTGCCGATTCCAATACGCACCGGCATTATATTGACGACGGTGTGCTGCGCTGTCCTGCGGTGCGCAGTAAAAAGTTTTACGGCTACAGTCTTGCAAAACCCATTAGCCGGATGCGCCTAAAGTTTGTTAAGGAATTCGCGCCGGATATTATACACATTCATAACGAGTTTGGCATTGGATTTTCCGGGCTGATGTGTGCCAAGGTGCTAAAGGTGCCACTGGTATACACGCTGCACACCATGTATGATGACTACATCTACTATGTCGCACCGAAAATGCTGGTGAACACCACCACCCAAATTTCCCACAGATACATGAAGTTTTTTGCGGTACAGGCAAACGCAGTAACTGGCCCTTCCAAAAAGTGCGAGGAGTACTTCCGCCTGACCGGTGTGCAAAAGGATATTAACGTCATTCCCAATGCCGTTGAAATGGAACAGTTTGCACCTAAAAACTTTGATGAGGCTACCAAACACGAGCTGCGCAAAAAGCATGGGATTCCGCCCGATGCCATGATCGCCTGCTTTGTCGGTCGGCTGGGACGGGAAAAAAGCGTTGATGTGTTGCTGGATTACTGGGCCGAGGCGGTCACGCGGGAGGACAACTGCTGTCTGCTTATTATTGGTGACGGACCGGTGAAGCCCGCGCTGGAGGAACAGGCCGCGCAGCTGGGTATTACTGACATGGTGGTATTTGCCGGCAAAATTCCCCACGAGGAGTTGCCGCCTTACTACGCCATTTCGGATGTTTATGTGACGGCATCGCTGTCTGACACCAACTCTATTTCCATGCTGGAGGGCATGTGCTCCGGACTGCCCGCGCTGCAACGCACCGACCCGCTGAACGCTGACCAAGTGCGGGAGGGCGACAATGGCTTTGTCTTTGACAATGCGGTTCAAATGGCACAAAAATTACGCGATGTGCGCAATATGGATAGCGAAAAACTGGCACAGTTCCGGCATTCTGTTACCGAATCCATCCGTAACAGCGGCGCGCGAACCTTGGCGCAAAATACGCTAAATGTCTACGAAAAGGCAATTAGCCGAGCCAAAGGCACAAGCTGCCTGCCGTAACCGGGGAACCTTTTACAATTATAAGAATGGAGCATTGCACTTGAAGCATTATGACGTAATTATTATTGGCGGAGGCATTGGCGGACTGATGGCCGCTCATCGCCTGACCGAAAACAACCCGGCACTGCAGGTTTGTTTGCTGGAGCAGGGCAATCCACTTTCCAACCGGCGCTGCCCCATTGTCACCAAGCAGGTGGAGCGCTGCATTCGGTGCAGCAGCTGCGCTATTATGGAGGGCATGGGCGGTGCGGGCGCGTTTTCGGACGGCAAGTATGTCATCTCCACCGAGTATGGCGGCTGGCTGACCGATATTTTGGATCCGGCAACGGTAATCGACTACATCGAGCAGGCCGACCGCATTATGGTGTCCTACGGCGCGACCACCGAACGGTACATGCCGAACGACGAGCTTAAGAAGCTCTGCCTGCGGTACGACATGCACATGCTGCAAGCCCAGCTAAAGCATCTGGGCACCGACAGCAACTTTGAAACAATGCTCCGGTTGGTCGAAGCGCTGGAAAGCCGTTGCGAAATACGTACCAATACCCGCGTGGTGGATGTGGATGTGAACACCCGCTGTGTGACCATGGAAAGCAAAGCGGGCGAAGCCACCGCCACCGCCGACAAGATTATCTTTGCAGTGGGGCGCGTGGGCAGCAAGCTGTTTACCGGCTGGTGTCACAAAAACAAGATTGAGCTGCAAAATAACCAAGTTGACATTGGTGTGCGGGTCGAGCTTCCTGCGATGATTTGGGAGGACTTTTCCAAGCGCATCTACGAGCCCAAAATTATCTACCGCAGCAAGGGCTACGGAGACACCACCCGCATGTTCTGCTTTAATGAGCGTGGTCAGGTGGTCACCGAAAATACCGACGGCGTGCTTACCGTCAATGGGCACAGTTACCGTGACCCTGCCCGCAAGACCGAAAACTCCAACTTTGCGCTGCTGTCTACCATGCGCTTTACCAGTCCGTTCCGGGAACCGATTGAATACGCCCGCCATGTGGCCAGCCTTGCGAACCTTATTAGCGGCGGCGGTGTGTTGGTACAGCGACTAGGCGACCTGCAAAACGGCCGTCGCACCGAGGAAAAGCGGCTGCGCCAAAGCACCACTCGTCCCACGCTGAATGCGGTGCCCGGCGACCTCAGCCTTTGCCTACCCAAGCGGCAGCTGGACAACATTCTGGAAACGCTGGAGCAGCTTGACAAAATTGCTCCCGGTACCGCCAACTACGATACGCTGCTGTACGGTATTGAGTGCAAGTATTACTCGGCACGACCTAACTGTACCAACTTTGAGCTGGATGGACACCCCGGCTTCTATGCCATCGGTGACGGCGCGGGCTTTACCCGGTCCCTGTCCCAAGCCGCTGCCAATGGGCTGTATGTTGCGGATACCATCAGTAACCAGTAATTCCCTTAATTTTCATTGCAGGGCAGCATAAAAACAGCGGGCAGTAAAGCTACTGCCCGCTTGATTCTTCCGCTATTGCTGTTTATTTTGCGCGACGATTCGTGAAAATGGCGATTTCCCGGTAAGTCCGCGGGTGTCGCGTATCTTTAAGGTACAGCTGCCCGCAAAGGCCAGCAGGTCAAAAAGCGTACCGGTTACCAGCAGCTCCGCGGTAGTCAAGCTGCCGGGCTGCTTGGTTAGCACCAGCACCATGTTGGTCATTGCGGCAACCGAACAGGCCAGCAGAGCCAGTCGCAGAGTGTTGCCGGTGCTGCGGCCAAGGTAGCAGCTGGCACAAACAAACAGGCAGAACAGGCAGCACAGCACGGTGCAAAAAAGCACGCCGCCCGGCAAACGCATCTTTTCAAAGTAAAACAGCAGTGCAATACTCACCAGCCGTGCCAGAGAATAGATGGTAATGAGCAGGGTAATGATAGTTTTAGTCATCCCGATGATATTCCTTTCTTAGTCGGCAAATAAATCCTCGCCGCTGGGCAACAGTGTACCCACCGTTTTCATGTCGCCGGTCAGCAGTGCAAATACCCCTTTGTACAAAATGGTCGGGTCGTTGAGCACTCGACGGCGAATGTCCTCGCACAGCTCCTTGGTTGGCATAAACATTTTTAGGGACAGCAGGTCGGTGCCAATGTCGGTCATGGTAATGGACAGCTGCCAGCCATCCACGGTTTTTTCAATGTCTACCCGGTTTTCCTCCTGCCTGCGCAGCAGCGTCAGGATGTTTTGCAGCGCTGAAAGCGCTCGTTCCCGCACGGTAGCGGGCAGGTCGGATTCAAAGGTTTCGGCAGTTTGCTGCCCCAATGGCGACAGGGTATACCGATGGTCGCTTGTTTCCACAAGGTGCCCTGCTTGCAGCATGTACTCGGCAGCATTGGCAAACTCAAAGTAGTTGACCAGCTCCTGCCGCATCAGCGCGCTGGAAAGCTGTTCCAAAGACACCGGTTGCCCAGCGCGGGCGGTCATGTAACAGATTAAAATAATAATTTCGTGGCTGGTAGTCACTCCACCGGGGCGCACTCCCTGAGAAAATGCTTGAAACTCCATAGAACTCCCACCTTTTTGGTTACAATCCAGCTGTCTGGCAGCCGGTGCCTTGAATAGCGGCGTGAACTGCCGCCGATTGCCGTTCCCGCGGGGTGACGAACAATCGCAAGCTGTTGGACTAATAGGAATAGTATACCATAAGTGCAAAGCATTTATGGTATTGCGCATGGGGACGCGAAGTCGTCCTGCGCATAAAGGTATACTAGTCGGCTACGACTAGTATACCATAAGTGCAAAGCATTTATGGTATTGCGCATGGGGACGCGAAGTCGTCCTGCGCATAAAGGTATACTAGTCGGCTACGACTAGTATACCATAAGTGCAAAGCATTTATGGTATTGCGCATGGGGACGCGAAGTCG
>JAVVRO010000158.1:0-4419 GCA_036654695.1 Angelakisella sp.
ACGGCGGCGACATTACCCGCAAAAAGAAGCTGCTGGAAAAGCAAAAAGAGGGCAAAAAGAGGATGCGTCAGTTAGGCTCGGTGGAAGTCCCACAGGAGGCCTTTATGGCCGTGCTCAAGCTGGATGAATAACGGAGGTTCCGCCATGACGACACCCGACCAAGGCCAACCCGCGGCACGGGCAAGCAGACGCAGTACCACCCCTGTTCGCAGTGCGGGGCTACTGCCCATTCCGATTTATCTCCATGTCCCGTTTTGCAAAAGCCGTTGCCGGTACTGTGACTTTTACTCCACCACGCGGCTTGACCAGCTGGATGCCTACACCGACGCACTGATTCGTGCCATCGCCGCGGCACCGCTGGACAACCGCACCGCCGAAACCATCTACTTTGGTGGCGGTACGCCCTCCCTGCTGGGGGTGCGCCTGTTGGATATTCTCAGTGCCCTGCGGCAGCGGCTGCCCATTTTGCCCGGGGCGGAGATTACCTTGGAGGCAAACCCCGGCACCGTTGACTTTGCTACTCTTTCGGCACTGCGGCAGGGAGGCTTTAACCGCATTTCCTTTGGCTTGCAGTCCAACCGCGACAGCACCCTGCGGCAGCTGGGGCGGGCGCACAACGCCAGTCAGGGGGTACAGGCGGTGGAGCTGGCGCGACAGGCAGGCTTTGACAACATCTCGGTTGACCTGATGCTGGGGTTGCCCGGACAGGACAGCGCCGCGGTACAGGAGCTTTGCCAAATGGCGATTGACCTGCACGCGCCGCATCTGTCGGCCTACCTGCTTCAAGTGGAGCCGGGTACACCCTTTTGGGAGGAGGGCATTGCGGCGCTCTGCCCCGACCCTGACCAATCCGCCGACCTGTATCTGGCGGCCTGCGACTGCCTGAAGGCCGCGGGCTACCGGCACTATGAAATTAGCAATTTCGCGCTGCCCGGCTACGAAAGCCGGCACAACTCGGCCTACTGGCGGCTGACCGACTATCTGGGCATTGGCCCGGGTGCGCACTCGCTGCTGGGCACCAAGCGCTTTTACTTTCCCAGCGACCTTGACGGGTTTTTGGCAGCTCCAACGGTATGGGATACGCTGGTGCCCGACGGTGACGGCGGCGGTTGGGAGGAATATGTCATGCTCTCGCTGCGCCTGCGGGAGGGTCTTTCGTTGGAACACCTGTCCCGGTGCTACGGACTGGATAGCCGCCAACTGCAAGCCCGCGCCAAGCCGCTGGTCGCCGAGGGACTGGCCGAGGTAATGGGCGACCGGCTGTTTTTAACCGACCGGGGCTTTTTGGTGTCCAATTCAGTCATCAACTTTTTGACCAACGGCCTGTAATAAGGCAATTTGTAAACATTTTGTTAATAAAAGCGTCCTTTTGTTTGACGGCCTCCCGGTTATCCTGTACACTGAATAGAGAGGGGCGCACAGTCCCCTTTGGGGAAAGGAAGAAGATTGCATGATTAGAAGCATGACCGGCTATGGCCGCGCACAGCAGGTGGTAAACGGACGGGATATTACCGTGGAGCTGCGTTCGGTCAATCATCGCTACTTTGAATATAGCTCGCGTCTGCCCCGCAGCGCAAACTACATGGACGACCGGCTAAAAAAACTGGTGCAGTCGGCAGTTTCCCGCGGGAAGGTGGAGGTTGGGCTGACCCTTGCCACCGACAGCGGTTCTCAGGTGGAGGTCAATGTCCCACTGGCGCAGGAATACCTGACGGCGCTGCGCGCCTTTGGACAGGCAGCGGGGGTTCCCGATGATTTGACCCTTTCGGCGCTTAGCCGTCTGCCGGATATTTTTACTGTAACAAAAGCCCCCGAGGACGAGGAGCAGCTGTGGAACGACGTCGCTGCCGTAGCGCGGCAGGCCATTGACTGCTTCCTTGACATGCGCCGTGTAGAGGGTGACAAGCTCAAGGAGGACCTGCTGGGCAGGCTGACCGCCATTGAGGATGCCGTGACCCTGGTGGAGCAGCGCAGCCCCCAAACGGTAACTGACTACCGTGCCAGACTGACCGCCAAGCTACAAGAGGTGCTGGGCAGCACCACGCTGGATGAACAGCGCATGATTACCGAGGTCGCCATCCTTAGCGAAAAGCTGGCGGTGGATGAGGAAACGGTGCGTCTGCGCAGCCACATCAGTCAGCTGCGGGACATTTTGAACCAACCCGATGCCGTGGGGCGCAAGCTGGACTTTTTGGTGCAGGAGATGAACCGGGAGATTAACACCATTGGCAGCAAAAGTCAGGATGTTGCGATTGCCCGCATTGTGGTAGAGGTAAAAAGTGAGATTGAAAAGATACGCGAGCAGGTACAAAACATCGAATAGACGAGGACGCAAGGTTCCGGGAGAACCTGAAAGGGGAGTCATCAGACTTGAAGTTAATCAACATTGGGTTTGGCAACATGGTGTCGGCCAGTAGGCTGGTTGCCATTGTCAGTCCGGAATCCTCGCCCATTAAGCGAATTATCCAAGACGCGCGGGAACGCGGCTGTCTGGTGGATGCAACCTATGGCCGACGCACCCGCGCGGTCATTATTACCGACAGTGACCACATTATTCTGTCGGCGGTGCAGCCGGAAACGGTCGCTAACCGCATTGTGGAATACGAAGATGACGAGGAGGAGCTGACAAACGATGAGTAAGCAGTATGGAATGCTGGTAGTGTTTTCCGGGCCGTCGGGCGCGGGCAAGGGCACCATCCTTGCCGAATACCTGCACCGGGGCAGCGCGGCGGTCTGTTCCGTTTCGGCCACAACCCGCAAGCCCCGCCCCGGCGAGGTTGACGGTGTACACTACCATTTTGTTACCCGGGAAGCCTTTGAGGAAATGATTCAAAAAGGCGAGGTCATTGAATATACCTGTTATAACGGCAACTACTACGGTTCCCCGGCCGCGCCCATTCGCAAGCTGCTGGCCGAGGGCAAGGATGTTATTCTGGAGATTGAGGTCAAGGGCGCGTCACAGGTGCGGGAACGGTTTCCCGGCGCGCTGTCTATTTTTGTCATGCCACCCACCTTCGAGGAGCTTTCGCGCCGTCTGGTTGGGCGCAACACCGAAAACAGCGAGGAAATCCGCAACCGTCTGGCTACCGCCCGCAAGGAGGTCGCCATGGCGCTGGACTACGACTACATTGTAGTAAACGATGTGGTGACCGATGCGGCGGACCGTCTGGGGTATATTATTGAGTCTGCGCGGTGCAGCAAGAAGTTCAACCAAGAATTTATTAACGAGGTGCTTAAAAATGCTTAGACCATCCATGTCCCAAATTCTAAAGCCCGGCGAAAGCTACTACGAATTTGTCATTGCCGTTGCCCGAAAAGCGCGGGAAATTGCCTCCGAGGCAGAGGAAAACCACGAAATGCTGCCCGAGAAGCCGGTTTCTATGGCAGTTGCGCTCTTTGCCTCCGGCGAGGAAAAGCTCTCCGAGCTGGATGTTTCCATGGAGCGTCAAACCTCCTGATTTGCTTGACACCAAGAACAAATAATCACGAGATTGGGGGGCGTGTAGATGGCTACAATTGCATCGGTGGCTGTCGACCAGGCCTCCTATTGCTATGATAAGCTGTACGACTACCTGGTGCCCGACGGACTGTGCGCCGCTGCGGGGATGCGGGTAGTTGTGCCCTTTGGCCGGGGGCCCTGCCGCATGGGGATGGTGCTGGAGGTCACCGAGGTGCTGTCCCCCCAAGCAACGCTAAAAACGGTGGTGGCAGTGTCCGACCGGGAGCCGGTGCTGTCCGGGGAGCTGCTGGCACTGCTGCGCTGGCTGAAGGAAAACACCTTTTGCACTTGGTTCGACGGGGTGCGGGTTCTGTTGCCCGCCGGATACGGTCAGCGGTTGGATTTGGGCTACACCCCTACCGGAGCGCCGCCCACCCAACCGCTGACCGACCGGGAAGCCGGTGTGCTGGCGGTATTGCAGCGCCGCCGAAAGCCCGCCACCGCCGCGTCGCTGGAGCCGGACTGGCCGGATGGCGGCACACTACTGGCTGCGTTGGCCGACAAGGGCGCCGCCACCGGGGAACAGCTGGTGCTGCGCCGGGCGCAGGATCAAACGCTGACCATGGTGGAGCTGGCCGACGACTGGGACAGCTGTCTGCTGACCCCCAAGCAACGGGCTGTCGCCGAGCTGCTGTCCGGCGGGGGGGACAGCTCGGTGCGGGAGCTGTGCTACTATGCCGGAGTCACCAAGGGCGTTGTTGACAACCTTGTGGCCGCCGGAGCCGCACGGTACTACACCCAGGACTGCTACCGCGACCCCTACGCTTTGGCTGACCGGTTTTGCGAAAATACCCCGCCCCCCGCCCTAACCGACGCGCAAACGGCGGTTACCCAGCAGCTGCTCAAGCGGTACCTTGCCCATAACGGCAGTACTGCCCTGCTGTTCGGCATTACCGGCAGTGGCAAAACACAGGTCTTTT
>JAVVRO010000159.1:0-4395 GCA_036654695.1 Angelakisella sp.
CACAGCACCTGACTCAATTCAAGGTCGAGCAGCGGATTTGCCAGTATTTTAAGGAAGCTGACCACCGGGGCAATCTCCCGCGTACCCAAAAAGCCCTCCTGCCGGTCGGACCAGCCGTGAATGCCCTGCCGGTCCAGTTCCTCCATGTATAGCCCCGCCTTGGTGCGGGAACGCAGCAAAATGCAGATGTCACCGGGCGTCAGCGGGCGCACACCGGTTTTCCCTTGCACGGGGGTACCGTCGTCCAGCAGACGCCTAATCTCCCGTGCAACCATGCGCGCCTCAGTAAAATCACTGTCTGCGGGCAGCAGGTTTGGGTCGGTTAGCAGCAGCTGAACCGGCAGCGTCTGGCTGTAGTCGTAGTCGCCGCTGGCATACAGCGCGTCCTCGGCGGCGTATTCCATCTCCCCCACCTTGGGGCTCATCACCATGCCAAAGATAAAATTAATGAGCTCGGTAGTCTCGCGCCGGGTGCGAAAGTTTGCGGAAAGCGCAATTTTAGCGGGGAAATGCACTCCGTCAAAAGGGGAAAAGGTGTTCTTCTTTTCCAAAAAATTTTCCGGGCGCGCCTGCCGGAAGCGATAGATGCTCTGCTTTACATCGCCGACTAAAAATCGGTTCCCCTCGGGTCGGGTCAGCGCGCGAAAAATCATCTCCTGCGTACCGTTGGTGTCCTGATACTCGTCAATCATAATTTCGTGGTACTGCCCGCGAAGCTCCAGCGCAACTGCCGACGGGGTATGCTCCCCATTGTGGCTGTCGTACAGCAGCCGCAGGGTGTAGTGCTCCAAGTCGCCAAAGTCCAGCAGCTTTTTTTGCAGCTTGACCGCCGAAAGTCTGTGGTCAAACTCGGTGACCGCCGCAAACAGCCGTTCCACCACTGGAGTTAGTGCGGCAGTGTCCTGCCGGTACTGCTCCGCTGACAGCGCAAAGCAACGTTCCAACAGCAGTAAAACAATTTTTTTAATCTCTTTTCGCTGCTCCTGCATCCGGTTTTTCCGCTGTTCATCGGGGTAGCCGGACAGCCTGCCCAGCTTGACAAACTCGACCTGAGAAAGCACGGTGCGGCAGTCCTCCCAAACATTACCTGCAAACACTGCACGGCAGCGCTCCAATTGAGCAAGGTCGCTGGTAAAGGCGCCGCCATAGGCCGCAAACAGCTGCTCGTCCTGCTCCATTACCGCAAGGCAGCTTGCCAGCACACCGCAGCAATGGTCGACAGCATCCCGCGCGTAGTCCATAATAATGACAAACCACGGTGATTCTTCCAGCGTCTGCCCTTGCCGGTATTCTGCCAGCACGCGCTCCATCCATTCCTCATAAAATGGGTGGTTGCGCAAAAACTTGTAAAGCTGTAACATGGTTTGCTCCAGCTTTCGGTCGCTGCGCGCACTGGAAACCAGCTCCACCAAGTCCAAAAATACCGAGTCGCCCTTGTCATAGCAGTCGGCCACAACAGCCCTTGCCGTTTCCAACGACAACAGCTCTGTTTCGCGCTCGTCGCCCACGCGGAAATCGGCCGGAAGCCCCAGCAGATGAAAATTGGTTCGCAGCAGACGAATGCAAAAGGAATGGATGGTACTAATCTGGGCAGAATCCAGCAGCAGCTGTTGGCGCATCAGGCGGCGGTCACCGGGATTTTGCTCGGCCAATTCCCACAGCTTACGGGCAATGCGCTGTTTCATTTCGCCTGCGGCCGCATTGGAAAAGGTTGCCACCAGCAGACGGTCTGCATCGACCGGATGGTCTTTGTCGGTAATCAGCCGCAGAACGCGCTGGGCAAGCACGGCCGTTTTGCCGCTGCCCGCGGCCGCCGACACCAACAGATCGCCTCCGCTGCCCTCAATGGCATTTTTTTGCGCCGGAGTCCAGTTTACTTCAGCCATTGTCGTCACCTGCCATTTCTTCGGTTCCCGCCGCAGCAGAGGTTGCGCGAAAGCGCTTGGTATTGCGGTTGCCGCAAAGCACGCCATAGTCGCAATAATCGCAGGGGTTCAGCCCCCGGCTGTGAATCGGCATCGGTTCCACCCCGCCGCTGATAAGCGCCTCCCCCATTTCGGCGACCTTACCAGTTACCGTGTCTTTTAACTGTGCAAACTCGGCGGCACTTTTGACCTTGGCACTGTCACCAAGCCCGCCGGATTTATTGGCCTTGACCGGAATAAATTTACCCGCCAGCTCACGTTCCATGGCACGTAGCACCGTTTCATCTTCCAGCAGTAGACCTTTCATCCTCAGCGTATCATCCAGCAAGCTGCGAATGAGCTGCGTGTCCGCCCCGGGAGGCGCTTCCGCCGCTGACAGATTGCCCGGCATGTACAAAATACCGGCTGGCTGCACCTTGCCAAAGGCACCTTGGTCGTTGCACAAGGCAAACAGGTAGAGTAGCATCTGCATGTTCAGCCCATAAAAAACTTCATCTAGGTTAAATTCTTTTCCACCCGACTTGTAGTCGACTACCCGCACATAGCGTTCTTCGCCGTTTGCGAACAGGTCTACACGGTCAATTTTACCATTTACCACCAAATTTGTACCGTCCGATGCTGTAATGGTAATTGGCTTTACAGTCCCCTGCTCCGCTACCGTTACTTCCATGCCCACCGGGGTAAACAGACTTTGGGCAAAGTCGTCCCCAATGCGCCGCAGCAACAGCAGCAGCACCGAAACAAGACGCTTAAACTGGTATTTAAAGCGGTTTTGTAGCGGCGCGTCCTCCTGGGCAACCGTGGCAATAAAGCCACTGAGGTGCCGAGAAATCATCTCCTCCAGCTGGTTGTCAGGCAGCTCCGAAATGCCCCTGCCGCCCAGCTCCTTAAGCAGCTGTTCCAGCACATAGTGAATTGCGCTGCCCGATTCCAGCGGCGTGTACTCCACCCGCTTGCGTTTGCGCAGGTGCAGCATACTGTCACAAAAGTACAGGTAGGGGCAGCGATAAAAGCTCTCAACCTTGGTGGGTGACAGCGCAATTTTACCGCCCAGCAGTGCGTGGGCGGTGGTGTGCGTTATGCCCGCAGCGGGCGCGTCGGCAGCAATGCGCTCCATCAGGGACAAAAAGTGACCGTCGCCCTCCTGCCGCAGCGCTTCGGCCAAGGCTACCGGTGCATGACCGGCGGCAGCTTCCCGCAGGTATTGCTCCCGTGCGGTAAACAGGTCGGCAACGTAGTCCCTTGGCGGTACCGACCCTGCGGTAAGGACTGCATTGGGCAAAATAGCCGCCAATTGGCTGACTACCAGCGACGGCTCGCTGGCAGCTCCGCTCAGTGACGCGCAGCTATAGGTGACATACAAGCGCTCCCGTGGGGCGGCCAATGCGCTGTACAGATAAAAACGTTCCAACAGCGCACGCTGGAACTGGGATGCGGATAGCTCTACACCATGTGCCACCAGCTGTTCCCGCTCGGTATCGCTAAAAATGCCGCCGGACTGGAAGCGCGCGGGAAAAACGCCCTCGTTCACCCCAATGGCAAAAACAGCGCGGGGGGAATCCAGCCGGATGCGGTCAGCGCCGCCGGCAATGGTTTGGTCGTTAGTATTGGGAATCTGCCCCAGCTCAATGCAGTTGGTAGCAAGCTCAAACATTTCAATGAAAACCGAGGGGGCAAGCCCGGTGTCGCACATGGCATCGCTCAATAAATCCAGAATATCAAGCAGCATATTGTACAGACGGTCAGTTTCGTCCAACTGTGCGCTGCCATCCAGCTGCTCGGCGTAGTAGGCCTTCAGGTTTGCCAGTACGTCGGCATCCAGCAAATACTGGTAGAGCGCCAATGCAAAGCTGCTGCCGGTACAGCTCTTCAGCGATTTTTTAAGCGCTGCCAATGGGGGGAGCAGCTTGTTGCGGATGGCTTCCAGCCCGGCCAGCTGCTGCTTGTCCAGTTCGGTAAGTGTCCCCGACAGGCCGGAGGGCGACCCGCGCAAGGGCACTGCCCACTCCTTGCCCTCCAGCGACCAAAGGTAAGCGTAATTTTCCAGCTGAGCCGCCTGCTCCAGCAAAACGCCGGAGGCCGGACAGCGGGCAATGCGTAAAATTGCTTCGGTTTTCCAGTCGCCGCGCACCGCATCCAGCGCCGCCAGCAGCACCGCCACCACCGGCCGGGAGGTCACCTGCTCTTTTCGGTCAAAGAACAGCGGAATTTGGTAGGCGGCAAAGGTGGTTTCCAGCGCGGTCTGGTAATCCGACAGATTGCGGCAGACCAACGCAATGTCGCGGTAGCGATACCCGCAGTCTCGCACCAATCGAGTAATCTCGGCGGCGGCAAAGCGGATTTCATCGTATTTGTCGGCACAACGTACCAACTGTACCCCCTCGCCCTCCGGTGCATCCAGCCGAATGCCGGTAGACAAAAAGCTTTCCACCGCCAACAGCGGTTCGTTTTGGGCGCGCAGATTTTCGGT
>JAVVRO010000160.1:0-4323 GCA_036654695.1 Angelakisella sp.
TCCCTGCTGGAGGACAGCGGCTACATGGCGCGGGTCGCTTTTGTCATGGACAAGCTGCTACGCAAAATCGGCCTGTCCGGGCGGTCGTTTGTGCCAATGCTCATGGGCTTTGGCTGTACCGTCCCTGCCATTATGGCCACCCGTACCCTGTCCAGCGAACGCGACCGCAAAATGACCATTATCCTGACCCCGTTTATGTCCTGTAGCGCAAAGCTGCCGGTCTATGCGCTGTTTACCTCGGTGTTCTTTCCCCGCCACGGGGCGCTGGTGATGATTTTTCTGTACCTGCTGGGAATGGTGGTCGCCGTGTTGTATGGTCTGGTGCTAAAGTCCACCGTGTTTAAAGGAGAACCTATCCCCTTTGTCATGGAGCTGCCCGCCTACCGTCTGCCCTCCCCGCGCAGTATTGGACTGCACATTTGGGAACGCGCCAAGGACTTTTTGCATAAGGCCTTTACTGTTATCTTCACAGCAACCCTCATTATTTGGGTGCTGCAAAGCTTTGATGCCCGCTTTTACCCGGTGGCTGACAGTGCCGACAGCATGTTAGCAACCCTCGGCGGCTTCATTGCACCTATCTTTGCTCCGCTGGGCTTTGGCAACTGGATGGCCAGCACCGCGCTGGTGACCGGCCTGACCGCCAAGGAGGCGGTGGTAAGCACTATGGCAGTGCTGACCGGTGCAGGGCAGGGTGACGCGCTCTACACCGCTGTAGCCGCGTTGTTTACCCCTGCCGCCGCCCTGTCCTTCCTCTGCTTTACCCTGCTGTACATGCCCTGCGTGGCCGCCTTTGCAGCAGTGCGTCGCGAATATGGCGGGTTTGCTCGTGCCGTTGCCATTATGGGTGCCCAAACCGGCATTGCTTGGCTGGTGGCGCTGGTAGTCTACCGCTGTGCCCTCCTGTTTTTGTAATTACCTCCGCTATCTGAAAAAAAACAGCAGCCACCAGTTCCCTCCCCAGGGACAAAGCCGGTGGCCGCTGTTTTTAAATTGACTCAATTGACGGGCTTACCCCTGATAGCCTACCATATCCGCCAGCTCGCGGTCGATGACAACCACCGAATTGGGATGCAGCTTCAGGATGGTGCTGGGGTTGTGCGTAGTGACATAATGATCCATAATCAATCCCTTGATGGCGTTAACCTTGCTGGCACCGCTGGCAACCAGTACCAGCTCGGCAGCAGCCGAAATTTCGCCCACACCCATGGTAAGCGCGGTGGTAGGAACCTTGCTCTTGTCCTCAAAGTAACGCGCGTTGGCGTCAATGGTGCTCTGTTGCAGGTGCTCCTCGTGGGCAAGGCTGTGCAGACGCTCGCCTGCTTCATTAAAGCCGATGTGCCCCGAAACGCCAATGCCCAGCAACTGAAAGTCAGGCGCACCGCCTTCGTAAATTTTGCTGCGGAACTCGGCAATGGTCTCGTCCACGCTGCCCACACCCCCGGCAACATAAGTGTTTGCCTTGTTGATATTGATGTGGTCGAACAGGTGGTGATTCATGTAATACCGGTAGCTAAGCGGATTTTCAGCAGGCATCCCCACATACTCGTCCAGATTAACCGTGTGTACCTTGGAAAAATCCAACCCCTGCTCCCGGTACATCCGCACCAGATTGGCATAGATATCCTCGCAGGTGCCGCCGGTGGCCAGCCCCAGCTTGGCATTGGGTTTTTCTTTGACCAAATCGGCAATCTTCTGGGCAACCAGCTTACAGGACGCGGCAAAACTTTCGGTAACGATTACTTTCATGTCTTACACTCCTTACAGTATTTATTTTACAAACAGCGGAATCCGTTCCAGATACAAAATATCCTTGCGGTCGGCAGCATCGCCCTCGGCAAGAATTGCCGCCCGCGCAACCACCGTGCCGCCCGCTTCGGTTACCAGATGCTCCACTGCGGCAATCGACCCTCCGGTGGAAATCACGTCGTCCACAATGGCGACCCGCGCACCCTTCAGCAGCTTAACGTCGCTTTCATCCAAGCAAAGCATCTGCTCTTTGTCGGTGGTAATGCTCTTGACACGGGTTACAATCGGGTGTGCCATATAGCCCTTGACCGACTTGCGGGCAATGATGTAGCGGGGCATCTTCATGACCTTGGCCATTTCGTAGATGAGGGGAATGCTCTTGGCCTCGGCGGTAATCAGGTAGTCCGCCGGCGGCAACCGCTCTGCCAGTGCCCGGGCACAGGGCTCCACTATTTCGGTGTCACCAAAGATGACAAACGCCGCAATAGAAACTGTGTCGGAAAGCGGTACAATCGGCAAGCTGCGCTTGACCCCCCCAATGGTAATATCATAACAGTCCATAGAATCGCTCCATTCAGTGATAAGTAGAATTTCAGCCTATATAGTATAGCACATTTCTGCGACAATGGCTAGAACTATTTGTTCAAAAAAGACTTCCTCTGGTGCAAAAAAAGTGGTAAAATGAAAGACATAGAACCGAGGGAGGAATGAGGTTGAGCGGCTTTTGGATTAAGGTCATTGCGCTGGTCACTATGACACTTGACCATGTTGGACTCCTCTTTTTTCCGGAGTATGACTGGCTGCGCGCGGTTGGACGGGTTGCCTTTCCGTTGTTTGCCTACTGTGCCGCCGAGGGGGCACGGTACACCCATGACCGCAAGGGGTACCTAACCCGGTTGCTGGTATTGGGAGCACTTTCCGAGGTTCCCTTCGACCTGCTGGCGCAAGGCAAGCTCGTTGCCCCCGGGATGAATGTTTGCTTTACCTTGGCCGCCGGAGTCGCTTGTGTCTGGCTGCTGGAACGCCGCGACAGCCGCAGCACCACGGTGGCGGTACTACTACAGGCCGCTGTTGCACTGTTGGCCACCGACTATTCCTTTCCCGGCGTGCTGGCAGTAGTCATTCTCCACCACTATGCGGGCAAGCAGCAACCGGTGTGCGGCATGGCACTTGCCTGCTTGCTGACCGGGCTTTTCTTTGGGTCGTTGCAGCTCTTTTCCTTGGCAGCGGTTCTTCCCATCGCACTGTACAACGGAAAACGCGGGCCGAGCTTAAAATACACTTTCTACCTTTACTATCCGCTGCATATGCTGGTCTTGTGGGTAGTATTCAAAATGACAGGAGGCGTAATTCTGTGACCGAACGGAAGCATATCTTCATCATTAATCCCCATGCAGGCAGCGGCAGCTGCGCCCAGTCGGTAACCGATCGAGTAGGCGCGGCCTTTGGCGACTGCCCGGAGCTTTGCGAGCTGTACCTGACCCAGCGTGCCGGTGACGCCACCGACTACGCACGGCGCCGGTGCGAATCCGCGGTCGAGGGGGAGCAGCTTTGCTTTTATGCCTGCGGCGGCGACGGCACCCTGCATGAGGTGGTCTGCGGCATCGCACCCTTTCCCTTTGCACGGCTGGGGGTAGTACCCTGCGGTACCGGCAACGATTTTGTCAAAAACTTTCCTCAATGCGACTTTAACGACCTGACCGCACAGCGCCGCGGGGAAGAAGCTACCGCGGATTTACTGGAATGCAATGGGCGGCTGACGGCCAACATCTGCAATGCGGGGTTGGATGCTGATGTCGCACGGGATATTGTCCTCTTTAAACGGTTGCCGCTGATGGGCGGGCCGATGGCTTATCTCCTATCCCTGTGCAAAAACTTTTTTGGCAAGCTGGGGCAGCACGCCACCATTACGGTGGACGGCGGCTTGCCCTACTCCTGCGAGCTGTTGCTGTTGGTCATTGCCAACGGCAGATACTACGGCGGCAGCTTTTGCGGTGCGCCGGAGGCCTCTACCAGCGACGGACTGTTGGATTTATCCATTGTGCCAAAGCTGGGGCACTGCAAGATTCTGTCGGTGCTGCCACGCTACCAAAAGGGGCGCCACACTACCGACCCTGATTTAATTAAGCTGGTACAGTACTGCAAGTGCAGCGCATTGACTGTGGATTACGACAAACCGGTCTCCATTTGTCTGGATGGCGAGACATCGCAAACCCAGCGCATCGAAGCGAAAATACTGCCCGGCGCACTGCGACTTTGGCTGCCCGCCTGTAAAACAGCAGTGCCAGATTCCATTGCTTCAGCGCACTAGCATGCAGGCTTGACTTCCCTTGCTACTTGGGGTATCATGGAAGAATTGGTATTTCATCGGTTCAGACTGTCTTTTTTTGGAGGGCGTTTTTTTGTGGAATTTTTAGTGGCGGCACTTCTTTTTATCCTTGGCCTCGTGTTTATTGTCAAGGGGGGCGATTATTTTGTCGATGCCGCATCTTGGATGGCAGAGATTTCTGGTATCCCTAAGTTTATTGTCGGCGCAACCATTGTCAGCATTGCAACCACCATGCCGGAGATGATTGT
>JAVVRO010000161.1:0-4243 GCA_036654695.1 Angelakisella sp.
GCGCCACCTCTCCCCTCTCCAGAAAAAATGGTGCAAGGACGGCAGTACTGCCTAAGCGCAAAAATTCCAAAAAAGATGATAATAAATTAACAATTTTGACAAGAGACACTATTGCAAAAAACACGGTTTTCGGATACAATACTAAGTGTACCAAACCGTAGAAAAAGAAAGGATTGTGTGAATATGATTAGTTACAACAAGGTAACCATTGAGGACCTTACAGTTACTGGCAAACGCGTGCTAGTTCGTTGCGACTTCAATGTGCCGATGAAGGAGGGCGTCATTACCAATGACAACCGCATCGTCGAAGCGCTTCCCACGATTAAATATCTGGTAAAGAACGGCGGCCGCGTCATTCTTTGCTCCCACTTGGGCAAGCCCAAGGACGGCCCCGAGGAGAAGTTCTCGCTGGCAGCTGTTGCTGTTCGCTTGGGCGAGCTGCTGGGCAAGCCGGTCACCTTCGCCAATGATGACGAAGTTGTTGGCAAAAACGCCCGCGCCGCTGTCGCCGCCATGCAAAACGGCGATGTCGTGCTGCTGCAAAATACCCGCTTCCGCAAGGAAGAAACCAAGAATGTCGAAGCGTTCAGTAAAGAGCTTGCCTCGCTTGCCGATATCTTCGTCAACGACGCGTTTGGCTCCTGCCACCGCGCACATTGCTCCACCGCCGGTGTCACCGCCTTTATTCCGGAAACCGCCGTGGGCTATCTAATGCAAAAGGAAATTAAGTACCTGGGCAATGCCGTGGAAACTCCGGTTCGTCCTTTTGTCGCCATTTTGGGCGGCGCAAAGGTCGCCGATAAGCTCAGCGTGATTGAAAACCTGCTGACCAAGGTAAACACCCTTATCATCGGCGGCGGCATGGCCTATACCTTCCTCAAGGCACAGGGCTGCGAGATTGGCACCTCGCTGGTCGACTTGGAAAAGGTTGACTATTGCGGCGAAATGCTGAAAAAAGCCAAGGAAAATGGCGTAAGCCTGTTGCTGCCGGTAGATACGGTAGTCGTTAAATCCTTCCCCGACCCCATTGATGCCCCCATTGCAGTAACCGTGGTGGACGCAGACAAAATTCCCGCCGACAAGATGGGCGTGGACATTGGCCCCAAGACCCGCCAGCTGTTTTCCGAGGCGGTACGTTCCGCCAAAACGGTTGTCTGGAATGGCCCTATGGGCGTGTTCGAGAACCCCGTGCTGGCTGAGGGTACCATGGCAGTTGCCAAGGCAATGGCCGAAACTGACGCAACCACCGTCATTGGCGGCGGCGACAGCGCGGCGGCAGTCATCCAGTTGGGCTTTGCCGACAAGATGACCCATATTTCTACCGGTGGCGGCGCGTCGCTGGAATATCTGGAGGGCAAGGTGCTCCCCGGCATTGCCTGCATCGCCAACAAGTAAGTACCATCTGACACGGGAGAGGAGGAAACTCCCCTCCCGTAGTTTTTCCTCCCCGGGGAGAATGAAAGGAAGTTTTTTATTATGAACAAGCAGCTGAGAACGGCAGTCATTGCCGGAAACTGGAAAATGAACAAAACCCGCGCCGAAGCAAAGGCGCTCATTGCCGACTTAGTACCCGCCGTCAAGGATGCCACCTGTGATGTCATCATCTGTGTGCCCTACACCAATCTGGAAACCGCTCTGGACGCTACCCGCGGTACCAACATCAAGGTTGGTGCGGAAAACTGCCACTGGGCCGAAAACGGCGCATTTACCGGTGAAATCTCGGCCAATATGCTGGCTGAGCTGGGTGTGCCTTATGTCATTATCGGCCACTCGGAGCGCCGTCAGTATTTTGGCGAGACCAACGAGACGGTCAACAAGCGCACCCGCGCGGCACTGAACGCAGGACTAAAGGTAATTTTGTGCGTCGGTGAGCTGCTGGGCGAGCGTGAGGCCGGCATTACCGAGGAGATTGTAGGCATGCAGACCAAGATTGCACTGGCAGGCGTAAGCCGTGATGAGCTGAAAAATATTATTATTGCCTACGAGCCTGTCTGGGCCATCGGCACCGGGAAAACTGCCACCTCCGCGCAGGCCAACGAGGTTTGCCGCTACATCCGCAGCGTGGTTGCCAAGCTGTACGACAAGGCTGCCGGAGACGGCTTGACCGTCCAGTACGGCGGTTCGATGAACGCTGCAAACGCTGACGAGCTGGTGGCGCAGCCCGATGTGGACGGCGGACTGATTGGTGGCGCATCGCTAAAGGCTCCCGACTTTGCAGTTATTGTAAAGGCGGCGTCCAAATGAGCAAAAAGCCAGTTGCATTAATTATTCTGGATGGTTGCGGTGCCCGGGAGGAACGCTACGGCAATGCGGTAGCGGCCGCCAATACCCCGGAGATGGATCGCATTTTTAAGAATAATCCCATGGTCACTATCGGCGCGTCCGGCATGGATGTTGGCCTGCCCGAAGGACAGATGGGCAACTCCGAGGTCGGGCACACCAATATGGGTGCCGGCCGGGTGGTCTATCAGGAGCTGACCCGCATTACCAAATCGATTACCGACGGCGACTTTTTCTGCAACCCCGCACTGGTGGGCGCTGTGGAAAGCTGCCTGAAAAACGGTACCGCCCTGCACCTGTGCGGGCTGCTGTCAGACGGTGGAGTCCACAGCCACAATACCCACCTGTATGCCCTGCTGGAGCTTGCTAAAAAGATGGGACTGCACAAGGTGTTTGTCCACTGCTTTATGGACGGACGCGATGTGCCGCCCAGCTCCGGCAAGGACTTTGTATCCGCGCTGCTGGACAAGATGTCCGCGCTGGGTGTGGGCAGCATTGCCACCATCAGCGGGCGCTACTACGCTATGGATCGCGACAACCGCTGGGAGCGCGTGGTACAGGCCTATGACGCAATGGTCAACGGCAAGGGCGGCTTTTGCGCCGACCCGGTCAAGGTAATGACCGACTCCTATGCCGATGGCATTACCGACGAATTTGTCAAGCCCACCATCTGCACCCCGAATGCCGAAATTTCCCCCCACGATTCGGTAATTTTCTTTAACTTCCGCCCCGACCGTGCCCGCGAAATTACCCGCACCATGGTCGACGAAGCCTTTACCGGCTTTGCCCGGGTCAAGGGCTATTTTCCGCTGCACTATGTTTGCCTGACCCAGTACGATGTAACCATGCCCCATGTACAGGTGGCTTTTCAGCCCCAGTCGCTGGACAACACCTTCGGGGCATACATTGCGGACAAGGGGTTAACTCAGCTGCGCATTGCCGAGACGGAAAAATACGCCCACGTCACCTTTTTCTTCAACGGCGGTGTGGAAGCGCCCTGCAAAAACGAGGATCGTGCGCTGATTCCCTCCCCCAAGGTTGCCACCTACGACCTCAAGCCGGAGATGAGCGCCTACGAAGTAACCGAGGAGGTTCTGGCACGGCTGGACAGCGGCAAGTATGATGTTGTCATCCTGAACTTTGCCAACTGCGACATGGTAGGACATACTGGTGTTTTTGAAGCGGCAGTCAAGGCCGTTGAGGCGGTGGACAGCTGCTTGGGCAAGGTTGTGGCAAAGATAGAGTCCATGGGCGGTGCGGCACTGATTACCGCCGACCACGGCAATGCCGACCAGATGTACGAACCGGACGGTTCGCCCTTTACTGCGCACACCCTGAGCCCGGTTCCGCTGGTGCTGGTGGGGGGCAAGGGTCGCAAGCTTGCGCTGGGCGGACGGTTGGCAGACCTTGCACCCACGCTGCTGGAGCTGCTGGAATTGCCTCAGCCCACTGAAATGGATGGAAAAAGCCTGCTAAGATAACATTTTCTGTGAACTTATCTTTAACTTTGTCACTGCCTAGTTGTTATTTTTTAGGTTTGATACTATAATGGATTCATGAATTGAAATACTAACAACAAAGGAGGTTCAAAGATGAAAAAATCTACCCTGATTGCGGTAATCGCACTGCTGGTTTCCATTGCGGGCTTGATGATTGCACTGATTGCCTATTTCAAGAAGAGAAGCTGCTCCCTTTGCGACGATCTGGAGGACGACATGGTTGAGCTGTACGATGACGAGGACGACGACACTTGCGGCGACTGCTGCAACTGTGATGCCGCCGCTGAACAAGCATCTGACGACGCACCCGGCCCAGACGAAGACCTGAAATTCTAAGTTTTTTAAAAAAGCACTTGCAATGACCTTCTACTTGTGGTATACTAATCAGGCGCCCCAAAAAAGGGGCCTGATATCGCGGGGTGGAGCAGTCCGGTAGCTCGTCGGGCTCATAACCCGAAGGTCGT
>JAVVRO010000162.1:0-2309 GCA_036654695.1 Angelakisella sp.
AACGCCACCGGCGCCGCCATTTCCGCCCGCCCCGCAGCTAAGCTCGGCAGGATAACGATAGGTGTTATTCGGGTTAGTCAGCGGCGCTTTTGCCGCTTGACTAATGGTGCCGCGAATAGTACAGTTGCCCTGACAGCGCAGTACCAGCCCTGCATTGGGGGCGCTGGTAGTCAGCACGCCACCCGCCTCAATGGTAATGTTGTTGTAGTGCTTTTCCACCACCGACTGATGGGGCGTTGCCACCGGCAGCGTCACCGTCTGCCCCGCGGCAATGTACAGGTCACCGTCCGCGCCGGTACCAAACAGGTCTGGCAGGTTTTTCCAAACCACCCTTGCTGCGCCGCCCACGCCCAGATAAATTTCCTTTACCTTCCGTGGCGTGCCACCTACACCAACCTGGCATCCTTTTAGCTTTTTGGGGACACCCCCGACCCCAATATAGGCTCCAATCATGGCTCATTCCTCCTACTGATAGACAAAATACAGGGCATTTTCCGCCAAGCTGCCCGGCGCTGAGGTGCCCTTTCCCGCAATGTGAAAGCCGTCCACCGTGTCGGCATTGCCTGCGCTGGTGGCCGAATTTGCCGTGTTGGCTGTCGTTGCCGAAGCGGCAGAGGCGGCAGAATTTACGTTCAGCGCGTTTTCCGCTTTTCCGTAAGCCTTGGTTGCGTTGTCTGCGACTGTTGCACGGTCGGCAAGGGTTGCACGGTCGGCAAGGGTTGCACGGTCGGCAAGGGTTGCGCGGTCGGCAAGGGTTGCTGTGGTTGCAGCGTCAGCGAGGGCTGCCTTACCTGCCTTTTGCGTTCCGTTGGCCAGTTGGTCAAAGCCCGTGGCAATGCGTGTTTCCAGCGCGTTCATTCTGGCCTGCTCAAAGGCGTCACCCTCCTCAACCACCAGTCCCTCCACGCGTTCAATCTCGTACACATTGGCAGTGCTTGTCGCCACCAGCTTGCGGCGGTTGGGGAACTCGCTCTGGCGGTTCACCCATGTCTTTTTTTCGTATGCCATTTTAAATTACTCCTATCCTCTGGCCGCAGCCAAGCTCGCCGCAAAACTGCCGCGCCGCTCTGCGGTCGTCATACAGCCGCTGAATGTCCTGCAAAATCTGTTCGGCGGCATTCCACTTGTCCCACCGGTTCAGCGGGTGCTGCGGCGCGGGCGGAGTGATGCTGTAGCAGGGGTAGCTGTTACGCAGCGCCGCAACATTTTCTACAATGCGACGCAGCTCGCTGTCGGTTACAAAGTCCTTTGCCGTCCACGGCTGCCCACGCTGTGTTACCGTCAGCTCCAGCAGCTGTGCCAAAAGCGCAACGTTACCCTCCAAGCGCTCCAAGTCAGCAACATTGCAGCAACCCTTTGCGTTGCCTGCGGCAGCGTCGGCCGCCGTCCGGTCAACAATCGGTTCTATCCACATTACAGCACCCCCATCTGCTGTCCGGCCCACAGCTCGCCCGCGTAGTCCAGTGTCAGCGTTTCTATCCTGCTTGCTACCATGGTCAGTCCCACAATGCAGCCCCGCGCAAGGTCAACCTCAACGCGTTCTACCATGCCCTTTAGGTTGTCGCCCTTGGCACTGCACACCACCAGCAAATCGGCGGGGCATTCGCTGCCTAGCAGTAAGGAAAACTCGGTACGGTACTGCCAGCGATAATAATTGACCAGCCGGTCGGCGACCGCTGCCGCGTTTTGGGGGCTAATCAGCGTTGCGTTATCCACTCTGATGGGGTTCTGCTGCAAATTCACGCTCTGCTCCGCTACGGTGCGGTGTAGAATGTTGCGGTTATCCAGATATCGCTTGGCCGTTACGGAAACCGTTCCAGCCGCCGCTACCGACAGACGCAGATGGTTTGCTCCCGCTTCCAGCAGGGTTGCGCCGCTGACTACCGGGTCGCATACCGGTTCCCCAAACAGCACCAGCGCTTCGCCGCAGGGCAATGTACCCTCGAAGGCCTTGGTCTGCTCGGTGCTTTTTACAAAGCTGTGTACCGTCAGCTCCACTGCGGTCACCGCTTTTTTTTGCTCCAACCGCTGCCCCTGCAGCTTGCGTTCCAGCCCAATCATGCGGGTAGGGCGTTCTGGCAGCTGCCCGATGAAAATCTTGTCGCTACGGCTGGTATCCACCACGCCGCCAATGGCAAACGCCACCTGTGCCAGCGCCGCGCGCGCACTTGACACTGGCAAATAGCCCCACAGCTTTCGGTCTGCCAATGCCGGTTCCATGGTAAACTGCGCATTGCATTGGGCAAATATCTCGCGCAGCAGTGCCTGTGCAGCTACCCCCGCGTAGATGCCGCCAAAAAATTGCACCC
>JAVVRO010000162.1:2409-4124 GCA_036654695.1 Angelakisella sp.
CTCCACCTTGTTGCGCAGCACCGCGACGCTGCCGGTAGGTAAAAACTGTTTGGCCGACAGCACCCCGCCACTGGCGTCCAGCCAGCGCACCCGCAGCTTGCTGCACCAGTCTCGGTGCAGCGGGTCAAACAGCAGTGTCAGTCCCACACTGCTGTGGCCGCCTGTAAAGCGAATGTGCAGCACCGGTGGAACGGCATAGCAACCCGCCGCGTCGGATTGCGCATTGCTCCATAGCCCCCAGCTGCCCCCTTGGGGACTGTCCGGGAATGGTGCCATTGTACCGTCCAGCCGAAAGTAATCTTGTTCCAGTGTGGCGTAGCTGCCGGGGAGTATTCCCTCGGCGTTTAGCTGTGTCAGGTCGCAAAACGGCTGCATCCTGTCGCACCGGTGCGCTGCGTCCTGCTTGGCGCTTACATCAAATAGCTTAATTTCAAGCTCGGCTCCTGTAGACATTCGTTACCTCCTGGCTGGGGAACGCGCAATAAAGTTAACGGTCAGCCCGGTCCAGTATGGCTTTCCTTGGTATGTCCGCAGTAGGCTGTCCCCCACATTGGAAAAATAGGCCATAAAAGTAAAGCTGCGTTCTCCCTCGGGCACCGTCACTAGGTGAAATTCGTCCGGTTCGGTCAGCTTGTTCCACAACCGCTGGTACTCTCCGCTATCACCGTTCCCCAGCTTTAGCTGGAAATTAAGGTATGTTCCTATGAGCTCCCGGTGGAGCACGCCGTCCTCGGTTCGATTGGCGTATTTGTCCAAAAACTCTGCCTTGCGGTGCAGGGACAATACTGGCACATCGTACCATTCTCCATCTATCTTCAGCACTTCCGGTCCCTCCTACCCTATAATCAGTTGTGCGCCGCAGCGCTTATCCTCCAGCTCCAGCTCTGGCTTGAGCATCCGTACCAGCTGTGCCATACTGCCCTCGAAGCGAATAACAATCTCCCGCGAGCCGCCTTCCTCCCGGACAATCTCCCGCAGCAATCCCTCCGGCGCTTCCAGATTGCGCCCGCGGGTCTGGTCGCCCAAAATTGCAGCAAATTCCGCGTTTGGCGGGATAACCGCACCGGTAGCCAAGCGCGGCACCGACAGCTGGGGAATCATGGGAATGGCAATGCCAAAGCTGCTGCCGCCGTACTTGGGCACCCAGTCCGGGATGTCGATGGAAATGCTGTTCAGTGCCCTAATCAATCCGTTGAGCAGTCCCACAAAAAAGTTGGCGCCCACTTCAAACATTTCCAGCATCTTGTTGGTGTATTGCTTAAGCGTCCCCAGCAGCGACCCGCTGCCATGGTTAAACTGATTGGTGCAGTCGCTCCATAACCGGCTCATGGCGCTTGTGACCGGCGTAACCACCGACTTTGTAAACCATGCCGCAAGCGGCTCCCAAATGCCCAGCGTTGCCCGAAACGCAAGGTCAGCCGCCAACCGAAAGCCGTCCCACAGCCAGCCAAAGTCCCTGTATAGGGGGGTCAGCACCTTTTCCATTAACCAGCGTGAAACAGGCTGCCACAGCAGCTTTACCGCCTCGACTGCAACACCGGCAAAGGCCTTTACCTCCTCCCACAGCAGGGCAAAGCTCTGCACAATGACCGTCTTGCCCGCGGCAAAGATATTGCATAGCCCCTGCCATGCCAGCTGCCACTGGCCGGTAATCAGCCCCAGCAGCGTGGTTAGCGCACCCAGCAGCAGCTGGGTAAAGCCCTCCCACCATGTGA
>JAVVRO010000163.1:0-4063 GCA_036654695.1 Angelakisella sp.
CCTTGAGGAGCTTAGTCTCGAGCAGCCGGAGATAGTCAAGCAGGGCGGCAGATACGGGGTAAGACTTAGGGCAAGCGCACCGAGTATACATATTGTCTGTATCAAAAAGAAGTTACGAAGTGAGCAGGGGACATGGGGGTGGAGGCAGGCAGCGTAGGCTTGTCATTGCGGTTGAGGGGTTTGTGGAGGTGTGAGGAAAGCGGGGGCATGACAGCCTCCGCTAGTTGCGTTTTGAAGAAAATCCGTATATACTAAAGCAAGAGAATGTGAGGTGAGCATATGTACACGCTGATGAACAAAAACACCCCTTTGATGGACTTTCATTGGGAGAGTGTCAAGGGAATTGACGAAAAGGCTGTAGTTGATAGGGTCTATCAAATGCCGTGGTTTATCACGGACTTTTCGCAGTGGCTACAATACCGAAGCGTAACAAAGCATCGGGAGCACATGGATAAGCTACTCAAAAGCATAGGGCTAACAAATACCAAGTCCATCATTGATTTTTCAAAGGGGCTAGCACTGACGGACACCATGTGGGTCAACATAGACGATAGGTATCAGTGGAATGCAATTAACTTGTTTGATAACCAGTTTGATGAGGTGATTGAGAAAATCGCCTTTGATGGTGGTATGTATGGTCAGCATTTCTCCGCCACCTCGCCGGAATTTGGTACAAACGGAGCATATGCCAAGTGCTGGCATCGTGAAGATAACGGACAAATTTATCTTTACAAGCAAGGCTCGGAGGGTGCGGCAAACGCTGGCAAGGAGATATACAGCGAATTGTATGCCTCGCAGGTGTTGGATAAGTTGGGGTATAGCCACACACAGTACGATGTAATCAAGTACCGCGGTCGGCTGGTATCACGCTGTCCATTGTTCACCAGCCGACAGGAAATGCTGCTGCCAATAGAGGCTTTGTCTGGCGGGAACAGGCTGGATTTTCTTAAGCTCGTGGAAATATGTGAGGAAAAAGGACTAATAACGCAGTTGGCAGAATATGCCTTGACGGATGCGGTCATTCTCAATGAGGATAGACACTTGGGTAACTTTGGTATACTGTGTGATGCCGATAGCTTTGAGGTCAAGGGGCTGTCGCCAATTTACGATAATGGCGTTAGCTTACTATGCTATTATCACGTAGACCCTCGCTACCCCGCCTCAAACCCCGGCACCATGCTGGAGTATGCGGCACAGCGCCTCCCTAGACTTTATCCAGACTTTGTGACGACCGCCAAAGCCATTGCCACCAAGGAGCAGCTGCAAAAGCTAACGGTGCTAAAGGACTTCCGGTTTGACACAAGCGGATTGTACAATCTTCCGCAGGAACGAATTGCAACGTTGGAGGAGGTTGTGCAAAAGCAACTAGAGCAGCTGACCAACGAGGGGTAAACCGCCTCCCCCCAATCCCCGCTTTAAAAGGCGGGGATTTTTCGTCTATACCCCCCTTTGTGCTCCCCCTTACTTTAGTAGGCAAAGCAAAAAAACAACAAAGCCGAAGAAAAAAAGAAAGAGGGACACAACATGAGCAAGATTGTAACATTCACCGACAAAAGTATGGCACGAATGGCAGAAACCGCGGTGGGCAGCAGCAAAGCACGACTGCAAGAGGAGCTGAACCGCGTAATTGGCATGGAGATTCACTGTGACTGCGTTACCCGCATTACCACCACCACAAAGGAGCGCACCGGCAACATTGCCAGCGCGGAGTCCCGCGAGTGCCAGCTGAACGACAAGGCGCTGTATGACCTTGGGCTGTTCCAAGGGCTAAAGTACCTTTGCCTGAAAAACGCAGGCCGAAGCGCCAAAAAGCTGTACCCCCACCGGTGGAGCGCCGGCATAGAAAATTTGGTGGTGGAAAATACGGACATGCTCCTGTCGGTTGCGCCAAGCCTTGACCGGCTGGTCAACCTGAAAACCTTGGCGGTTAGCCTGACCGCGGGGAAACAGCTGACCCTGCCCAAGGCGACCAAGGAAAGGCTGACTGTGCTTTCGACGCGCTACGGCAGCGATTACAGCTTCTTAGAGGGCTGCAACGCGTTAGAGGAGATTTCCATCGCCGAGGGCGGTGCAGTGGCCTTACAGACGCTGCCAAAGCTGCCACAGGTCAAACGGCTGTCCGTTACTGGCTACGCCGGAATGGATATGAGCGGAATTGAAAAGCTGCCCAGCGTGGAGTACCTTAATTTATCGAATAGTACCGTTTCGGACATTGCGGCACTGGCAGGGCTAAAAAAGCTGCAAGCGGCAGGGCTGTGCAACAGCGCACTGTTCGACCTTGCCCCGCTGGCGGCACTGCCCCTGCAAACGCTGGATGTTTCCGGCAACATGATAGAGGATGTGGCGGCGCTGGGAGAAATTGAAAGTTTGGTGTACCTTGATTTGGCGCACAACCCCATTGAGGATATTTCCCCGCTGGCCGGTTGCACCAACATGGAGCTGCTGCATTTGTCGGACACATGGGTTAGCGACCTGTCCCCGCTCTTTGGCATGAAGAAGTTGCAGGAGCTAAGTGTGGACTTGCGCTTCATCAAGGACAAGCGGCAGTTTCGGCAGCTTTCCCATGTAGCCACCATTAACGGACAGTACTTTGTGGACTTCATGGCGAGTGAGAAACTGAACGACTAAAAAAACAGCTTGCCACCCCCTGCACCACTTCCGGTACCGTTTGTGTCGAAAAGTAAAGTTTTTTCCCTAAACAGAAAAAACTTTACTTTTTATTATGGCTGCGCTATAATGAAACAGGAAAGAGGTGGTGGCATGATTGCGCGAATGGACTATTTGAACCGGCTTATTGCGTGGCGTGAAAAAAAGGTAATTAAAGTAGTGACCGGCGTTCGCCGCTGCGGGAAATCCACCCTGTTTGAGCTGTTTGCGGACTATTTAAAATCGACAGGGGTTACTGACGAGCAGATTATCAAAATTAACCTTGAAGATATTGCCTATGAGGAGCTGCAAAGCTATAAAGCACTGTACACCTATGTCAAAGAGCGGCTATGCAAAGACAAATACAGCTATGTGTTTTTGGATGAAATACAAAACTGTAAAAACTTTGAAAAAGCGGTGGACAGTCTTTTTATCCAGCCCAATGTGGATGTATATATTACCGGCTCCAATGCCTATATGCTGTCGGGGGAGCTGGCGACCTTGCTTTCGGGCAGATATATTACCATTGACATGCTGCCCCTGTCCTTTCAGGAATACTGCACCGTGGCAAGCAGCACCAAAACACCCCGAGAGCAGTTTAACGACTATCTGCGGTTCGGTTCGTTCCCCTATGTTTCCCTGCTAGAGCATAATGATGCTATTGTAACGCCCTACATTGACGGCATCTACAGCACCATTTTAATGAAAGATGTTGCACAGCGGGAGGGTATTACCGATGTTTCCCTGCTGGAAAGTATTGTAAAATTTGTCGCAAGCAGTATTGGCAGCCCGATTTCCACAAAGAAAATTAGCGATACCATTAGTGCAAGCGGACGGAAAATTTCGGTAAACACGGTGGAAAGCTATCTGCGAGCGCTGACCGACAGCTATATTTTTTACAAGGTGAACCGCTACGACATTAAGGGGCGGCAGCATTTAAAAACCCTTGGCAAGTATTATCTGGTGGATACCGGCATTCGCAATCTCCTGCTGACAAGTACCGCCGCAGACCTTGGACACCTTATCGAAAATGTGGTATATTTGGAGCTGCTGCGCCGTGGCAACAAGGTGAGTATTGGCAAGCTGGCCGAAAAAGAGGTAGATTTTGTGGCAAGCCGAGCAGAGGGCATTACCTACTATCAGGTAGCCGCTACCGTGCTGGGCGAGGCTACGCTGACCCGTGAGCTGGAACCGCTGAAAAAAATCCCAGACCATCACCCCAAGGTGCTTTTGACGCTGGATGAAATAGGGGCAGGGACGAATTATGATGGAATAAAGCAGATGAATTTGCTGGACTGGTTGCTTGGGTAACGGTTAACAGAGCAAGGTTTTGCTGTGTAATAGGCATTATTTTTTATAGCAGAGACACAAAACTAAAAACGGAGAAATTTTACACCCATATGCCGCGTAACGGTAT
>JAVVRO010000164.1:0-4032 GCA_036654695.1 Angelakisella sp.
ACGCCAGCCCACATCCCCAAAGGAGGCAAGCCCCACCAGCAGTGCCATGCTTAACAGAACACCAGAACGGTTACCAGCGCCGGGATAACATTGGGCACCATAATTTTGACAAAGGTTTTAATGGGGCCGCAGCCGTCAATCATCGCCGCGTCCTCCAACTCCTTGGGCATGTTGCGGAAAAACTGACGCAGGATGAAGATGTACAGGCCGGAGCGGATGCCAAAGCCAAACAGCGCCGGAATGTAAAAGCACCAGTCGGTGTTCAGTAGGTTAAAGGTGAGCGGCTCGCCGGTAAAAATCCGCGCCAGCTGCCCCAGCCCAAACAGGTCAAAAAAGCGCAGATTGGCGTACTGGGGGATGATGTAGGTCTGCGAAGGCACAATAATGGTAAAGATGAGCAGGGCGAACAAAATATTTTTGCCCTGAAACGAAAACCGCGCAAACCCGTACCCGGCCATGAGCACCGAAACCAGCTGTAGTGCCACGCTGGGTACCAAAATCCGCAGGGTACGCAGTACCGAATGCAGATAGTCCAGCATTTGAATGGACACCTGAAAGCTCTCGAAGCTAAAATGCTTGGGAATCCAGATGACAGTGGGGTCATAGGTATCCTCTACCGCACGCACTGCGTTGGAGGTCATAAACAAAATGGGGTACAGCATAATAAACCCAATACCCAGCAAAATTGCCCAGCGAAAAACAAACTTTGTAATCCTTCCCGCAAGGTACCGGTGGGCGAGCTGATGCTCTGAAAAAAGATTCATGGTCATTCCTTCCTTTCCGCACCTGTCAGGTGTCTGCATAGTGGGTAATCTTCCGCAGCACCAGACTGACTAGGCCAATGAGTAGCAGGATGCAAACAAAGTAGATGAGCCCGACCGCCGCGCTGTAGGAATAGATGCCACGGTTGGAATAGTCCATAATGGTCTTCATAATGACATTGCCATAGTCGGTAAAGGAGTCGATGATGGTGTAAATGACGGCCACAAACAGCGTTGGTGAAATCAGGGGAAAGGTAATCATCCAGAACTTTTCCCATTCGGTTGCGCCTTCAATGTTGGCTACCTCGTAGGAGCTGGAGGGGATGTTGTTGATGGCGGCCAGTAGCAGCAGAATCTGCACACCGGACTTCCAGGTCAGGTCAAAGGTCATGTTCATCACCTGATTAATAAAGCTCAAAAACAGGGCTGGCACGCCCAGCTCCTCGAAGAAGGCCGAAAAGTCCGGCGCTTTAAACAGGTAGGCCGATGCACCGGCACTGATGTCGGTGGAGGTTGCCATAATGTTTTCCTTTAGGATGGTAATGACTACGCCAGCCGAAATAATGACCGGCAGGAAGAACAGAGCGCGAAAGAAGGTTCTGCCCCGGAAGTTATCCCGCAGAATGACGGCGATAAACAGACTAAACGAAATAATGACAAGAATTTGGGGCAGTACACCTACTAGGGTATCGGTCAGATTCTTTAAAAAGCGGGGATCCTTGGTAAAAAAGTTTGTGATGTTCTTAAAGCCGATTAAAGTTGTTTCAAAGCCATTTTCTGTCACCTTTATTTCGCTAAAGGCAAAGATAACGGTTTGCACCATGGGCACCAAGAAGAAAAAGATTGCGCCAATCAGCCACGGAAGGATGAAGAACCAACCCCAGTGTGCGCGGCGATTCTCCCACGAAAAAAATCTTGAACGCTTGCGCACCTTACATCCCTCCATTCTTAATCACAAAATTTTGCGCCGGTACAGTCAGGCCGTCGGCGGCTTGGTCGGCGTTGGTGTAGTTGACGTAAGCAATTACCCCATTGGCAAACCGTGTCTTGGTCAGGCCATTTTGGCTGCTGTGGGCGACAATTGGCTGGTCAGCCACCGAGCGCAGGTAGTCCTGTGTTTCGTGGTAGCTGGCAATGGCGTAGTCCCGCCACTGGCTGTACTCAATGTAGCTGTAGTCCCGCAGGACGGTACCTGTCAGGTCGTCAACATTGCGGTTAGCAAAGGTGTACTTCAGCGAGCTGCCGGTTTCCACTGCCTTGAGCAGGGTGCGGCGTGGCGTAGCGGCGGCATTCACCGCCGTGGTGGACAGGGGAATCAGCCCATGGAGGGCAATTTGGTAAAATGGTACCTCGTTGGTTTCAATGATGTACTGGCTGGTGGCAATGGGCACATCGGTTAGGTGCTCGGTGTAGCCAAAGGCGTAGGCGTTGGCGGCCTTGCCTAGGGAATGGCCGGTCATTCCATCCACCAGCGCCAGCGCATCTTCCCAAATCTCTTGACTGGCGGCGCGATCCAGGTGCTTTTTGCCAAAGTCGGAGTAAATCTTTTGCACCAAGGTGTTAGCGGAATAGCCGGTTGCCAAAACGCTGCCGGCCTTTTTGGCAATACGCTCTGCCGCCTGTGGCAGGTAGAGCGGCGAAAGCAGGGTATAGACCGGCGCCTTGTCCATTATCTGGTAGGTTCCCAGAGAGTACAGGTACTGCATGGCATCGTTCTTTTGTACCGACTTTGCAGCCTTTACATGACTCCCAGCCCCTGTGAACATGTCGGTCAGGTTAGCATCCAGATAGGTTTCAATCTGCTGGTCACTTAGCTGCTGTAGCAGCGTGTTAAGCTGCTTTTTACTGCCCAGCGCCCCGTCAGGCGCAAGCTCGGTGGGGAACACGTTGTTCGAGCCGCCCTTTGTCCAGTAGGTGTAGTTTACTACCATGTCCTGTATGCCGTTGTCGCGCAGGTCGCCGGTTATGGTACCAATGTCCTCCAGCGTGGTCAGGGGCGACACCCTTTGCATAGGGATGCCCCAGACGGTTTGCAGGTGCTTGACCCCGCCCAGCAGCTCCAGATAAAACGGTGCTGTGCCGGGGGCGGTTTTTTGCTGTACGCCGCATTCCTCGGTCAGGTACTGGCGGTAGCGCTTGGCCATGCCCACATAGTCCGCATCTTTGCCCTCTAAAAAGTAGTAGGCAGCCTCGAACAGCGGCGCTGCGGTATGCTCCGGCTCAAACATGGTAACCTTGGTTGTTTCGTAGGTCTTTTTGCCGATGTCTACCACGGCGCAGTCCTGATAAATCCACTCGCACTCGACGGTGTTGTAGCTGTTGCTTAGCCCAGCGATATGCGCGTTGAGCTTGGCGCGGGGCGCACCCTGACGCAATACGGCAAGGTAGGCCGAGCTGTTCTTTTTGGCACCAAAGACAGGCAGACGCGCAGTTTCGGCCACGGCGTCGCTGGTCTTTTCCACAATGGCATTTTCCCGGCCGTAGACATACTGGCTGTAGTCCACGTTGCTGTTTTGGTTGTTGTGGGCAATCAGCGCGCCGCAGCCGTCGGGCACAAAGGAATACCCGGTATCTGCCAGCCCCGCCGCGCCAAAGTTTGGCAGCAGGGTTAGGGTGGTCAGGACAAATGCCGGATTGGACTGGGTAATTTCGGCGGTTATAATCCGCGCTTGCAGCGCGTCACCGGCAAGGGTCAGCTCCACCGGGACAAAGATGTCTGCCTCCGGGAAGCTAAAGCCCATGCGCACGCCGTTGGCCAGTCGGGACACAACAGCGCCGCCCTTGGCCACACTGCCGGCGTTGCTGTCGGCATAGGTAATGTTGGTGTCGCGGTTGGCGTAGGAAATGACCAGCAGCGACCCCAGACGGGACTTGGAAAGACCGGTTGACTTTTTATCCTGCCCGTAGTCGGGGGGGAATGCGTACCAAACCGAGCCGTCCTTTTTGTTGGTAACGGCAATGTTGGTATCCTGCTCGCTGACGGCAAGGAGGAGCGCGTCGGTCTGGGCAACCGTTTGAAAGCCTTGGGGCGCCGTTACGTCCGCGGCCAACGCCGGAACAGCGTGCCTGCCCTGCATGCCCACGGTCAGCACAACCAACAACACCGCGGCTGTCTTTTTCAGTAAATTTCGCTGATACATACGCTGGTTCCTCCTTATCTCAAGATTAGTTCGCTAAACACCATCTTGACAAAATTCGCGAATTGCACTAACATGGCGTAGCTGATGGTAGCCAAAATAACGACAATGATAATTCCCACAATGGTAAAAAA
>JAVVRO010000165.1:0-898 GCA_036654695.1 Angelakisella sp.
GGAAGAAATTTACCGCGGCCATCTGCGGGAATGATTTAATGGCGCTGGGTGCAATTCGGGCGTTTAACGAAAAGGGCTTTCGCGTGCCGGAGGATATTTCGGTGATGGGCTTCGACGGAATCGAAATGGGTCGCTACTGGGAGCCGTCCCTGACCACCATGAGCGTGGACAAGGTAAAGTTTGGTCGCCGTGCCTTTGATCTGCTCTACTCCAATATTGTAAACGGGACTACCGGGTTTTATAAAAACGAACTGACGCTAATAGAGGGTGGCTCTACCGCAAGGCGGAGCGAACAATAACTGAAACAGAAAGGAACCACTCCACCAAAGGACAACTGGAGTGCATGGTTTAAAAAAATGAACGCAGATGTTATTTTAAGTAATTACGAAAACGCAAAGAAAATTTATGCGGAATATGGCGTAGATGTTGACGCAGTGATAGAACAGTTTAAAACCATCCCGATTTCGGTACACAATTGGCAGGGAGACGACGTTCGCGGATTTGAAGGGTCGAGCGGACTGCACAGCGAAAACGTGGTAACCGGCAACTACCCCGGCCGCGCCAATAACGGCGACGAGATGCGGCAAGACCTTGCGCAGGCATTCAAATTCTCGCCCTGTAGGCACAAGCTGAACCTGCACAGCATGTACGCGGAGCCTAAGGTTAAAAAAGAGCGCAACGAGCTGGAAACCGAGGACTTTCGCACCTGGATTGACTGGGCCAAGCAAAATGGATACGGCATTGACTTTAACGTATCCTACTTTACCCATGCCATGATGAAGGACGGCTGCTCCTTGGCCTCGCCCGACGAAGCCGTGCGGCAGTACTGGATTCAGGCGGGCATTGGTGGCAGAAAGATTTCCAACGACATTGGCGCGGAGCTGCACCAAGTGTGCAT
>JAVVRO010000165.1:908-4020 GCA_036654695.1 Angelakisella sp.
GTACCAAGGATTTGCCGGCTGACCGCGGCGCTTACCGCGCAAGACTGCGCGACTCGCTGGATCAAATTATGGCGGCGCCCTACGACCGCAAAAACATGTGCGATGTACTGGAGGGCAAGGTATTTGGGATTGGCACCGAATGCTTTGTAGTAGGCTCCCATGACTTCTACATTGGCTATGCCGCGAAAAACGGCATTGGCGTTACCATGGACACCGGACACTATCACCCACTGGAAAATGTAGCGGACAAGATTACGGCAGTCGCCCCGTTTGTGGATACAATTATGCTGCACCTGACCCGTGGCGTGCGGTGGGACAGCGACCATTGCCTAATTCAGGACGACCAGCTGCGGGCGGTTTTGCAAGAAGTAAAGCGGCAGGGTTTATTTAATAAAAACGTAGCCTTGGGGCTGGATTACTTTGACGCTACCATTAACCGCGTTTCCGCATGGGTCATTGGCTTGCGCGCTGTGGGGAAGTCCTTGCTGGAGGTACTGCTGGAACCGACTCAGCTGCTCCAGCAGGCCGAAAACAACGGAAAGCTGACCGAGCGCTTGGCACTGATGGATGCCTGCGGCAACCTGCCTTACAACGCCGTCTGGGACTACCTGTGCCTGAGCACCGGCACGGGCGTTGGAACCGACTGGATGAAAGAGATGGAGCGTTACGAACAGACTGTACAGTCCAAGCGCAAGGAATAATTTTGGGACTGCAACCGTTTTGGCGCAGGCTTGACAGCGGGTGCCAACAATATGATTTTGAGAGTGTGATTAATTGTGAAAGCCATAAAGGCCAAAGACTTGGTATTGACCTGTGAATATTTAAAAGCTCCTTTAGGAATTGAAAATGCCGCTCCGCGATTTGCGTGGAAGGGCGAAGGCTCCTTAGCTACTGCCAAGCAGTGCTCTTACCAAATCAATGTGTGGAATGCCCATGGCAGTGTGTGGGACAGCGGCGAAGTATCCTCCTCCCAAAGCTGCGGGATAGAATATGCGGGGGCACCCTTGCAGTCGGCTACCCGCTACAGCTGGAATGTGCGCATTACCACCGAGCATTCCGGCGAGTGCTATGAGAGCGACACCGCCTACTTTGAAACTGGCCTATTCAGCGCAGACGATTGGGCGCAGGCCAAGTGGATTGCAGCACCGGTGCCAAAGCGCGGAGTAGCTCCGCTGCTGCGGCGTGTGTTCCAGCTGGATACCATACCGCAGGTGGCACGGCTTTACCTTAGCGGACTGGGGTACGCCGAGGTAACCATCAATGGACACAAGCTGGACGGCAGCCGCCTGGACCCTGGCTGGACGGACTACCGGAAAACTGTCCTGTACCGTGCGTGGGATGTGGGCGCTTTTTTGCAAACCGGGGAGAACGTGTTGGCGGTAGAGCTGGGCGAGGGCTGGTACGGCAACGACCATGCAGGCTTTAAAACGTTAATTGGCCGCCTACCGGACTGGCTGGGAACACCCAGACTCATTTCCATGTTGGCTTTGGATGAAAAACGTATCATTTCCGCCAACGATGGCAGCTGGCTTGTTTCGGAGGGCGCTGTGCAAAACAACAACCTGTACGATGGGGAATACTATGACGCACGGCTGGAAAAAGAGGGTTGGCAGCTGGCAGGGTATCGACCCAGCCCGACCGAATGGACTCCGGCGGCAGAGGTGGCCGCGCCGGGGGGCAGGCTGCGTTGTCAGCTGATGCCGCCCATCACTGAGGTAGCAGAGGTAAAGCCGTTTTCCATTACCTATGCCGAGGACGGCGGCCCCACGGAGGTGGTGGTTGACATGGGCGAAAACATTGCAGGCTGGGCAGCGGTAACCATGCACGGCAAACCGGGACAGACGGTACGGCTGCAATATGGCGAGGTGCTGACCCAAACCGGTAACGTCAACCGAAAAAATATGCGCGACGCGGCCTCGGAGGATATCTTTGTCTTGGGCAAGGAGGGCGAAACCGTGTACCACCCTCGCTTTGCCTATCACGGGTTTCGCTATCTGCAAATTATTACCGACCCCGGTGTTATTATTACCAAGGTGCGCGGCTTTCGCGTACATACCGCAGTGGAGCAAACCGGCTCCTTTTCCTGCGGCAACGAGCTGCTGAACAACATCCAGCGGGCAGTACTGCGCACGGAGCTGAACAACCTGCACAGTGTGCCCACCGACTGCCCCCAGCGAAACGAGCGGCTTGCTTGGCTTAACGACATGACGGTACGCTTCGAGGAAGCACTGTTCAATTTTGACATGATACTGTTCTACGAAAAGTGGCTGAACGATATTTCCGATGCACAGGACAGGGATACCGGCGCAGTGCCGGACACCGCACCGTTCTTTTTCGGTGGAATGCCCGCTTGCCATGTTTCCAGCGTTTATGTACTGTTGCCTTGGATGCTGTATTCCTTTTATCGGGACAGCCAGCCCATGCGCACCCATTACGAAAGCATCAAGCGATATGTGGCATTTAAGCTAAACGCACGGGAGGCAAACGGCTTGCTGCCGGAGGCGTTCTTTGGCGAGTGGGCAGCGCCCATGACCGAGTCCCAGTTGGGCTGGGGCGAAAATGCCGTGCCCAAGAACATTCCACAGCAGCTGGTGACTACCGGCTACCTGTACTACGACTGCACGGTCATGGAGCAGATGGCGCAGCTGCTGGGACATCCGGCGGATGCCGCTTTCTACGCCGATGAGCGGGTAAGGCTCAAGCACGACCTGAACGCCGCTTTCCTGCGCAAAGAGGGCTATTATGCCGAAAATACGCAGGGCGCCAATACATTTCCCCTGTTTTTGGGCATTGTACCAGATGACCGGCATCAGCTGGTACTGGATCATCTGCTCAATGACCTGATTAGTGAGCGTTCCTATCGCATTACCACCGGCAACCAGATGACCAAATACCTGTATGAGGTTTTGGAGAGGGAGGGCTACTCGGAGCAGGCATACCGCACAGCCACCTGCGTGGAATACCCCAGCATTGGCTACATGCTAAACAACGGCGCGACTACCATTTGGGAACGCTGGGAAAAGATGTCGGGAAATCATATGAATTCCCACGACCACCCCATGCTGGGTGCATTTACCATTTGGTTTTACAAGGGGTTATGCGGTATTCAACC
>JAVVRO010000166.1:0-4016 GCA_036654695.1 Angelakisella sp.
GCCGGTCGTTTGCCGGGTCAGCCTCGGACGGTTTTTTCCCCTCCGGCAGCTTGGCCGCAATGGGCGCATCCATCGCCCGCAGCGCGTCCAGCACCCTGTCCCCTTGGGGAGGGGCGGGGGTCGGTTCCCGGTCGGGCTTTTTGCGCTTCATTTCGCTGACAAAGGCAGTTGCGCCCGCGTCGGTAATCTCCCGAGAGCTGTTCCGCTGTGTAACCTCCTGATAGGCACGCTGCTCGGCGGCGCTCATGTACGCCTCCTCCATCCGGCGTACCGGCCGCACAAAGGTTTTTTTCAGCAGTCCGGCAATGGTCGCACCGGAAATAATCATCAAGGCAACAAAAATAAGTACGATAATGGTAATGGCCGCACCGGTTACATCCAGCCAGTACAGCAGCGGCATTCCCACAATCATCCCAAACACGCCGCCGGCTTTCAGCTCAATGCCCAGCCGGTACAGCTGCTGCATCAGCTCCCAAAGGGTGCCCTCCGGCACGGTTTTGTAAAAGATTTGCGAAGCCGCACACAGCAGCACAATCAGCAGTGCGCAGGAGCTTACCTTTGCCCCGACGGGAAAGGTGGATTTGTCCAAGTCCACCATGACCGCAGTGTAGATAAGAATTGGCCCCAGCAGGTAGGCGCACCAGCTAAAGCAGCCCAGCAAAAATTCATGTACCGAAAGCCAAACCCTGTCACCCGGCACCGCCGCCAGTGCCAGCAGCATGGCTCCCAGCGCAAACAGCAGAATCGCGTAGAGTCTTTTTTTAGTTTCGCGCTCGGTCATTGCAGCGCTTTTTGCACCGGCCGCTTTTTTCGTGGCCGGCTTGGTTGCTTTTTTGGTTGCCATTGTTGCACATCCTTGTAGTTTTATTTCAGCATTCCCACAACCCATTGCTGGACAGCGTTTCCACTCATCAGTTCAATGACGGCAACACCTGTTACCACCACGCCCAGCAAAAAGGTATAAATTGCAAATATTTTAAACTTATCGGTAGTTACTATGTAGTTGACCAGCTTAATGGCCAGCAGTCCCGCCACAGCGGCTACCGCCATCCCTACCAGCGCAGGCCCCCACGCTAGGTTGGTAGCTGCACCGGTGCCTCCCAGCAAGTCCTTCAGGTCCAGCAGTCCTGCTCCCAAAATCGCCGGCATTCCCAAAATAAAGGAATAGGCCACGGCATAGCTGCGGGTCAGCCCCATAATCAGCCCGGCCGAGATGGTGGAGCCGGAGCGGGAAATACCCGGTAGCGTGGCAAACGCTTGGGCGCAGCCGATGAAAATCGCGTCACCCGGGCGGGTGTTCCGGGCATTTTTTCCGCCCTTGACCACCCGGTCAGCCACCGTCAAAATTAGTGCAGTGCCCAAAAAGCAGATGCCCTCCACCAAAATGCTGTTGTCCGCGCTAAAGCCCGCGATGGTATCCTTTAGCGGCAGCACCACCAAAAGCGGCAGGCAGGACAGGAACAGCATGTAAATCATCCGGCGCTTGGCGTTTGGTTTCTCCTTGAATACCTTTAAGGTAACAATATCCGCAATCAGCTTCAGCCCTTCCACAATCAGTTCCTTAATGGTGCCCCAAAAGGCAATCAGCACCGCCACCAGCGTGCCAAAGTGCAGCAGCACCGAAAACAGCACCGAGCTATCCGAGCTGATGCCGGTAAAGTACTGGTAAAGGGAGAGGTGCCCCGAGCTGGACACCGGTAAAAATTCAGTGAAGCCCTGTAAAAGCCCCTGTAAAATCGCGCTAATCATTGACATGGTATGTCATCCTTTCGTTCTGTGGTCACTGCCTATGTAGGGCGACATCCATCGCCCGCATTGCGTTACAGTACGGCAGTCGGAGGCTCCGTTGGCACGGGCGGCAGCAGTGCGCCGGGTGCGTATCGGTCGTCAAGGTATGCCGTGGGGTCGGTGGATATCATTTGGGAAACCACGAAGTGGCCGGTTGCGTCACTGTGACCGGCCAGCTGTCCGTAGCGGCAGGGGCGGTACTCCAGTTTTGGCGGTTCTGTTTGCAGCTCCAGCGCTTCGGGCGGGACAATCGACTGAAACGACATCACGTCTCCTCCTCTGCCTGCCTTTGCGCAGATTTTTTGGGTCTGCCCGGGCGCTTTTTAGGTGCCTGCCTTACGGCCGGTGCCGACTTCGGCGCAGACCTTTGCGCAGCCCTACCGGTCGGCTTACCCGCAGCCTTTGCATCGGCGGCAGCGTCAGCCGCCTTACGGTTATCGCTGCTTTCAATCATCTCATACAACTTGGTAATTGCTTCGTTCAGCCCGCCCAGACTGTCAATTAGCCCTTCCTCCACCGCCTGTTCCCCATCCAGCACTGTGCCAATGTCCATGACCAGCTCACCGCTGTTCATCATCAGCTGTTTAAAGCGCTTGGCGGAAATGTCGGAGTTTTGGGTTACAAAGCCGCTAATGCGTTCCTGCATCTTGTCAAAATAGGAGAGCGTTTGCGGCACGCCCAGCATGACACCGTTCATTCGCACCGGATGCACCGTCATGGTTGCCGTAGGCGCAATAAAGGAAAACTGCGCGCTGACCGCCAGCGGTACGCCAATGGAGTGCCCCCCGCCCAGCACCAGCGAAACGGTAGGGGTTTTCATGCCGGCCACCAGCTCAGCAATGGCAAGCCCCGCCTCCACATCGCCGCCCACTGTGTTCAGGATAATCAGCAGCCCCTCAATGGAGCGATCCTGCTCAATAGCCACCAGCTGCGGGATGACATGCTCATACTTGGTGGTTTTGTTCTGCGCCGGCAGGATGTAGTGCCCTTCCACCTGTCCAATAATGGTCAGACAGTGGATTTTGTGCTTGCCGCCGTCCGAGGTCACCGACCCGCTGTTGACAATTTGGTCTCCGCGTTTTTCGTCCTCCTGCTGCTCCTCGTCGTTGTCGCCGCTATTTTTCGCCTGACTATCTAACTTTTTCATCTGTTCCGCCCTTTCCAAAAATACTTTCTTGTATTTTGGGCCAAAAGCGGCTGCGGTATGCCTCCATACGCTTTTCTATTGTACCATTTTTTTTGCAGAATGAAAACTCCCCCTGCCAAAATTTTTGCAATTCCCTATTGACAAAGAAACCTGTCAATGATATACTCTGTTTGACAACACAAATTGTCATTTTGTAAGCACGTGTTGTCATTTTGACAAGAATTATTGCAGAATGGAGGAATTGGCAATGCCATTAATGAATCGCCTGCGGGAACTGCGGGCGCGGGACGGGCTCAGTCAGGGGGAGCTTGGTCAGCTTGCGGGGGTTTCTCGCCAAACCATCAGTCTCATCGAGCGGGGGGACTACTCCCCGTCGGTTACGTTAGCCATCAAGCTGTCCGTCATCCTAAAGACCACCGTGGAGGAACTGTTCAGCTACATCAGTGAAGGAGAAGAAAATCATGAATGACTTAAAAGAAAATCCTGTTGCACCTAAGGGCGCTCCCAAGCCCGCCCGCAAGCCCTATGTTACCGTGCTTTTGTTTTTAGGGTTTTTAGCTTTGTGCCTTTTGGCCGGAATGGGCATAGGCAGGCTGATGGTACTGGTCATGGACGCGTCTCCTGTGGTCGCCGATGCCATCAACGCTTTTATCAGCGATATCATGGTTCCCCTGCAGTGGGTCATTTTTATCCTGCTGTTTGTAGGCAGCGTGGTATTCTATTGGCTCGCCAAGCTTGGGGAGCGCCAGCTGCGCAAAAATGACGAGGATGAGGCTGCCCGCGACCGTGCGGAGCAGATGCTGAGCATCGGCATGATTTTGTCCACCGCAAACGGCATTTTGGGCTACGGACTGTTTGGCATGTCGGCAGCGCTTGCATTCACCGAAAAGAATGCCCCCCTTCTCCTCAGCGGACTGGTGCTGCTCGTGGCAGTCATACTGACCGGCACAATCTACTCCACCTTTTCGGTGGCCTTTATTAAACGTCTGTGCCCCGAAAAAAAGGGCGACCCGCTGGAGCTGCGGTTTCAGCGCCAGTGGCTGAACAGCTGTGACGAAGCCGAACGCATGTGCATCTATCA
>JAVVRO010000167.1:0-4005 GCA_036654695.1 Angelakisella sp.
TTGGCTAAATACTGTATAAACCAGTGGTGTTCAGCCGCAAATCATCGGAAATAACTGGTGTTCGGTGTTTGCTTAGTACATGCCGCCCATGTCGGGAGAGGGCATTGCGGGTGCGGGGGGCTCCTTCTTGTCGGCCACCAAGCACTCGGTGGTCAGCAGAACGGCGGAGATGGAGGAGGCGTTCTCCAGCGCGGAGCGGGTGACCTTGGTGGGGTCTACAATGCCGGCGGCGATCATGTCGCAATAGACCTCGGTGTAAGCGTCAAAGCCGTAGCCGACCTGATTGGCGGTCTTGACCTTCTCCAGCACCACGGAGCCGTCGATGCCGGCGTTGGTGGCAATCTGCTTCATGGGCTCGGTGAGCGCACGGATGATGATGCGCACGCCGGTCTTCTCGTCGCCGTCAACCTCGCCGAGGATCTTCTCCACGGCGGAGATGGCGTTGACGTAGGCAGTGCCGCCGCCGGCCACAATGCCCTCTTCCACCGCAGCGCGGGTGGCGTTGAGTGCGTCCTCGATGCGGAGCTTCTTCTCCTTCATCTCGGTCTCGGTTGCTGCGCCGACGCGGAGAATGGCGACACCGCCAGCCATCTTGGCCAGACGCTCTTGCAACTTCTCCTTGTCGTAGTCGGAGGTGCTGCTCTCAATCTGGCTCTTGATCTGGCCGACGCGGGCCTTGATATCGTCGGGGTTGCCAGCGCCATCGACGATGATGGTGGTCTCCTTCTGCACCTTGACCTGATGGGCATGGCCCAGCATATCCATGGTGGCTTCCTTCAGCTCGTAACCCATATCGGAGGAGATGACGGTGCCGCCGGTGAGGGTGGCGATATCCTGAAGCATCTCCTTGCGGCGGTCGCCGAAGCCGGGGGCCTTGACGCAGACCACGTTCAGGGTGCCGCGGAGCTTGTTGACAATCAGGGTGGACAGGGCATCGCCCTCCACGTCCTCAGCGATGACCAGCAGCTTCTTGCCGGACTGTACCACCTGCTCGAGAATGGGGAGCAGATCCTGAATGCTGCCGATCTTCTTATCGGTGATGAGAATCAGGGGGTCGTCCAGAATGGCCTCCATCTTCTCGGTATCTGTGACCATGTAGGGGGTGATATAGCCGCGGTCAAACTGCATGCCCTCGACCACTTCGCTGTAGGTCTCGGCGGTCTTGGACTCCTCAACGGTGATGACGCCATCGGAGGAGACCTTCTCCATGGCCTCGGCGATGAGCTTGCCAATGGCCTCGTCGCCGGAGGAGACCGCGCCTACGCGGGCGATATCGGCAGAGCCGCTGACGGGCTTAGAGTCGGCCTGAATGGCGGCCACAGCGGCGACAGTGGCCTTGGAAATGCCCTTCTTCATGACCATGGGGTTGGCGCCGGCGGCCAGATTCTTGAGGCCCTCGCGCACAATGGCCTGAGCCAGCAGGGTGGCGGTGGTGGTGCCGTCGCCGGCCACATCGTTGGTCTTGGTGGCAACTTCCTTCACCAGCTGTGCGCCCATATTCTCAAAGGCATCGTCCAGCTCAATCTCCTTGGCAATGGTTACGCCATCGTTGGTAATTAGCGGGCTGCCAAATTTTTTGGACAGTACAACATTGCGGCCACGGGGCCCCAGTGTAATTTTAACGGTATCCGCCAGTTGGTTAATCCCGCATTGCAGCGCTTTTCTGGCATCTTCGCCATAAATAATTTCCTTAGCCATAATTTGATTTCCTCCTATTAATGTGTGTTAAGATTCAAAAGAAACCCAGATTATTCCACGACTGCGAGTACATCCGACTGGCGCAGGATGGTATATTCCTGTCCGTCCAGCTTGACCTCGGTGCCGGCATACTTGGAAAGCAGCACACGGTCGCCCGCTTTCAGGTACATATCAACTTGATTTCCGTCAACCAGTCCACCGGGACCCACCGAAACAATCTCAGCGATTGTGGGCTTTTCCTTGGCGCTGCCCGCCAAAATAATGCCGCTCTTGGTAGTTTCCTCAGCCTCCAGCATTTTGACAACGACACGGTCGGAAAGTGGCTTAATAGTCATAACAGTTACCTCCAATTTTATCATTAGCGTTTCATTTTTTAGCACTCTTTAAAGCTGAGTGCTAACTGTTTTCTATTTTAACGCATTTTTCGGTAAAATCAAGTGCATTTTTCACTTTTTATAAAAAAAACACAAATTTAATAGTTTGTTAAAAATCCCGCCCGCTTTACTTTTAGTCGTCGTATTGTTATACTAATCCATATGTAGTGAAAAGGAGGAGCAGAAAAAATGGCACAAGAATTTTGGGATATTTACGATAGCAACCGCATTCCTACCGGCCGTACCGAGCCCCGCGGGCCACTGGTCATTGGGGACTACCATTTGGTTGTCGCCGTTTGGATGATGAACCACGAAGGACACCTGCTGGTGACACGCCGCCACCCCGACCGCCCCTGGGGCAATTACTGGGAGTGTACCGGCGGTTCGGCCATTGCAGGCGAAAGTAGCGTGCAAGCCGCCTTGCGCGAGGTGCGCGAGGAGGTCGGGCTACTGCTGGACCCCGCAGACGGCATTCTGCTGGACAGCTGCCGGGAGGATCGCTGTTTTCGGGACACCTGGTTTTTCCACGCCGACTACGACTTCAACCGGCTGGTGTTACAGCACGAGGAGGTCGCCGAGGCGCGGGTCATTACCCGGGAGCAGTATGACCGCATGTACCGCGAGCTGCTGTTTGTGCCCACCCTCAGGAATTTTTACAAGCTGTACGATGTGCGCATTAAAGCAAAGCTATAGCAGAAAAGGACAACTATGACTTACAATTACAAACGCCTCCGCTACGCCTGCTACAGTGCCAATGTCTCGATGGCGGTCATCGGGCACCTTTCCCCCCTGCTGTTTTTGTCGTTTCGCAGTCTGTACGGCATCTCCTACTCCCTGCTGGGTCTGCTGGTGCTTCTAAACTTTTGTACACAGCTGCTCATTGACCTTCTCTTTTCCTTCTATTCCCACCGCTTTAACCTGTCAAAAACCGTTCGGCTTATGCCAATGCTAACCGTTTCCGGTTTGTTGGTGTATGCGCTGTGGCCGTTTTTCTTTCCCGGTCACGTCTATGGGGGGCTGGTGGCGGGCACCATCATTTTTTCCGCATCCAGCGGCCTTGCCGAGGTGCTCATCAGTCCGCTGATTGCCGAAATCCCCTCTGACAACCCCGAACGGGAAATGAGCAAGCTGCACTCCATCTACGCGTGGGGCGTGGTCTTTATGGTGGTGGTTAGCACATTATTTTTACTGTTGTTTGGGAAGGAAAACTGGCAGTGGCTTGCCCTACTGTGGGTGACCATTCCCCTAATCTCGTTTGGGCTATTTGCCAAAGCGCCCATTCCGCAAATGAAAACGCCGGAGAAAACCTCCGGCGTTTGGAAATTGCTATGCAGCAAAGGCTTTCTCCTTTGCATTTTGTGTATCTTCCTTGGCGGTGCCAGCGAGTGCATTATGTCCCAGTGGAGCTCCAGCTATCTGGAGCAGGCGCTGGGGCTGCCCAAGGTGTGGGGGGATGTGCTGGGGGTGGCCATGTTCGGCGTTACGCTGGGCATTGGACGTACTTGGTATGCCAAGCGCGGCAAAAACATTAGCCTTGTCCTGCTGCTGGGCGCGGTGGGCGCGGTGGTTTGCTACCTGACGGCGGCGCTGTCCAACCTTGCGCTGGTAGGGCTGCTGGCCTGTGCCTTAACCGGGCTGTGTACTGCCATGCTGTGGCCGGGCAGCTTAATCATTGCCTCCAAGCGGTTCCCCGGTGCAGGAGTTGCCGCATTTGCGCTAATGGCGGCGGGCGGCGACCTTGGCGGCTCCATCGGGCCGCAGTATGTGGGGCTTGTCACCGACTTTGTCATTAACAGCAACGCCATGATTGCCTTTGCCGCCCGCGCCGGGCTGACCGTCGAACAGCTGGGAATGAAAGTTGGTATGCTGTCGGCGGTCATCTTCCCCCTGTTGGCAGTCGTCTGCTACGCGGCGGTTTACCGTGGGGACAGCT
>JAVVRO010000168.1:0-3963 GCA_036654695.1 Angelakisella sp.
AGCGCGGGGTCGTTATATAGCTGGGCAGCAGCACGGAGCATACCGCAGTAAACCATGTTGGTGGGGTAATTGACATCCTGCCCCAGCTCGTTGGCCTTGCTCCATTCCACAAACACCCAGCCATCCAGCTTTTCCAACAGGCCATCGCTGTTTTCCTTTCCCTTCAGGTAAGCTAAAAGCTCGTAAACCTTGTGGCGAAAGGCATCTATCAAGGCGCGGTCGCCGCTGCGTGTTTGATATTCTACCAGCTCCAGCACCAGCCACATGGCCCATGGAGTAATAAATCCGCCATCGGGATGGTCACCGGGGTAGCACATGGGGAACATGCCGTGGGGCAGTGCTACATAGTGCTCCTCGTGTAAAAAGTTTTCCAAAAAAGATTTTTCCAGCAAGCTGCTGCCGGTTAGCAGCTTTTCCACCCGCCCGGTAAAAAAGCTGTCGCACAGCCAGCCCGCACGTTCCCTAGAAGGACAGTCGATAAAAAGATCCACTGCGTTTTGGCGATAGCTTTCCAGCGCGGCATGGCAAATCTTGGTTAGGTCAGGATCCTTCTTCGCAATCTCCGGTAGGTACGAAATAGGAGGATGCTTGTACTCAATCAGCTGCAGCTGGCTAATTTCGGCACTGCCGCCCAGCACGCAAAGCTTAATGAACTTCATGGTGTACACTTCAAACAGCTTAAGACGGTAGCTACCTTTCTTCAGGAAAAACTTCACAGTGTTGGCACAGCCGGAGCGTGGAATGTAAATATCTCCATTCCAAAGAACCTCGTCAAACACCATGAAAAGCTCAATATCCTGCTCACAGCGCACCTGTGCGGTCAACATGCCGGTGGCGTTGTAGGGCAGCTCGTAGAGACGAAACTCGTCTGCGGCAAGCTGGTTGCCCGGTTTGGGCGATGAGTCAAAGGAAAAGGTTAGCCCCTGAATCTGGTCGGTCACGCAAAGCTCCAGCTCCTCCAAAGGGAAGCCCTGCAACAGGGGGCCAATGTCGGTGACAGAACGGTCGCGGGGCGGCGGGTCGGAGGAACTGCTTTTGCCAATTGTGCCGCTGCCAATGGGAGCTGCCGGTAAAACTTCGTAGACAGGGTAGGGCGCCAACCGAGCAATAATCTCCTTTTGTTCCTGCACGGCCGGCGTTACAGCATTCTTCATGGGCATGGAGGAGGTTCGATAGGCGTCCCAATCCGGCGAAAGACGATAGCTTTCCACCATGGGGCGCTGAAAGCTAAACCGCTGCACCTTTTGCAACACGCAGCTATCCTGTGCCGCTTCAAAGGAATTGTCCCCGGTAAAGCTGCATACAGTCTCTCCCTGCATAACCTCCGCCTGCAAAAAAGAGGGTTGCTTGATGAGGTAGAAGCTGTTGACAAAGTAACCGGCGACTTCAATGGAAATAGTATTTTCGCCCTGACGCACCCACCGGCTGACCTCCAGATTATCCATCCGAAATTTACCGCGCCCGGCTCTTGCCGGCCCATAGGCAACAAAGCACCCATTGACATAAAGATTGTAGATACCGGAGGTCGCAATTTTCACAAAGGCCTGCCCGGCATTCATTGTCACAACGGTACGAAACAGGGCGCGCACATGAATTTCCTCTGTCCTGCCCTCCAGCCACACAGGCTGTGCCTTTAAAAATAGATTCTTCTCCATAGTAAGCTCCATTCACATTTATTTTCGCTGCATCAGGTTGCAGGTACCCCAGGGAAAGGATCGGTGTGCTCCGCTACACCATTGGTAGGTATTCGGTCAGTGTTACCCCGGCGGCAATGACACGGCGGGCGTGGTGCAAGTCCTGTAACTCCCCCATGGCGATAAGCTGCACCGCAATGTTGCCCAGCGCGGTTGCTTCGGCGGGACCGGCCAGCACACGGCACCCGGTGTAGTTTGCGGTCATCTGGCAAAGAAAGGTGTCCTTAATGCCGCCGCCAATAATGTGCAGTGTGTGATACTGCGTCCCTGTTGCTTGTTCCAAAAGAAGCTTTGTTTGGGCATACCGTCTTGCCAGACTTTCGTAGATGCACCGTACTACTTGACCTGTTGACTGGGGAATCGGCTGACGGGTTCGCTCGCAGTAACGCCGAATGCGCTCCGGTACATCTCCAGCGGTAGCAAAAACAGGGTCATCCGGGTCAATAAAGCTTTCTGCCGGGCCTGCCTCCACAGCCATGGCCTCCAGCTCTCCAAAGGTAAAGTCCATCCCCTGACGGCTCCACGCCCGCCTGCTTTCCTGAATCAGCCACAACCCGGCAATGTTCTTTAGGTACCGTATGGTATGGTGGTAGCCGCCTTCGTTGGTAAAATTCATATCGGTTACAATTGGTTCGTCCAGCTCGGTACCCATCAGCGACCAAGTGCCGCTGGAAAGGTAGAGGGGGTTCTTTTCCTGCGTGGGTATCGCTACAATAGCACTGGCAGTGTCATGCTCGCAGACCGAAATTACAGTTGCGGCAGCGCAGCCCAATTCTTCGCAAAGCGCCGGGGAAAGTGTTCCAAGCACCGAACCGCCTTGCACCAGCGGTGGGGAAAAAAGGCGTTCGGGAAGCTGAAAGGCCGTCATCAAGCGGCGGGACCACTGCCTGCTTGTGACCTCCAGCAATTGCGAGGTGGAGGCAAGGGAGGCTTCGGTCACCTTTTGGCCGGTTAAAAAATAGACCAGCAAATCAGCCATAAACAGCAGACAATCCGCCTGACGCATCAGGGCGGGATTCGTGTTGCGAAGCGCAACCAGCTGATACAGCGTATTCAGGGACAAAAACTGAATGCCGGTTTCCGCATACAGCTCCTTTTGCGACAGCGTTTGAAAGCACTGCTGGGGGATGCCCTCTGTGCGGGTGTCCCTGTAATGTACCGGGTTAGCAAGCAAGCGTCCCTGAGCATCCAGCAACCCAAAATCTACGCCCCAGGTGTCAATGCCAAGGGCATCAAACCCGCCACTATTTTTTGCGTTCAGAATGCCCTGCTTCACTTCATGAAACAGCCGTAGAACATCCCAGTAAAAGGTGCCGGATACCAGTACAGGGTCGTTACCAAAGCGATGCACTTCGCTTAGCACAATCCGCTCTCCATCAAAGCTGCCCAAAATTGCTCTGCCGCTGGATGCGCCAAGGTCAAATGCCAAAACACGTTTCATAGCGCGCCCTCCTCCTCCATTCTATGACCATTGTGCGCAGAACAGCAGTTGCATGCAATTTTGCAAGGGCTGTTTACAAGCATTGTATCATAAAATAAACCTGATGCGTCTATTTGATTGATACATTGAAAATGACCCGAAGAATGGCAAGAAAACAATCACAATCAGTCAAAAACAAACGGTAAAGCAGACTAAGGACAGACGACCTGACAGTGACATGCCTGCGCAAGTGCCATAAATTCCTTAGAAAGGCGTTGGTTGGTTACCAGATAGTCGAACGCCTCTAGGCCGCAGGTCTTGGACAACAGGGTACCGCCCAGCTTGCTGCTGTCGCAAAGCAGAATGTGGGTTTTGGAGTTTTTTAGCATGGCACGCTTGATTTGTGACTGCTCTAGGGAAACCTCGGTCACTGCGCCGGAAAGGTTGACCGCACCGCAGGACAGTAGAGCAATGTCCGCATTTACTTGCAGAATGAAGGCGCAGGTGTCACTCCCTGTCATGGAATTGGAGGTATTGTTGAGCGCCCCGCCCGGTAGGTAAATTTTGGCAGAGGTGTACTGTGAAAGCAGCATGGCATTCTTTAAACCGCTGGTAATTACCGAAAGAGAGCTAAAACCGGCAAGCATTGGCGCAATGGTACCCACAGTACTGCTGGAATCCATAAAAATAGCGTCATTGGGATGGAGCAGCTCCCGCCCCAATGCTGCAATACACCGCTTTTCCTTGCGGTGTTCCAGTTCTCTTACCGAGCGGGATGACTCATCCCCGATGCTTTCAATGATAACTGCCCCACCGTGGGAGCGCTGAATCATTCCATCCTTTTGCAAT
>JAVVRO010000169.1:0-3845 GCA_036654695.1 Angelakisella sp.
TGCGCCCTTAGCTCAGCTGGATAGAGCGTCTGGCTACGGACCAGAAGGCCGGGGGTTCGAATCCCTTAGGGCGCACCATCAAAAGCCTCGCCACGCAATTTGCGTGGCGAGGCTTTTGTGATACCCGCAATAAAGCAAGATCCCGCCCCACGTTCCGGTGCTGCACCATTGACGATTTTCCAAAATCGTACTATTATGGAGATATCATGTGGTGTATGAAAGGAGCGGTATGGTATGAAACTGTTGACAATGCCCAAAGGGCAGATTCCCTTGCGAGAAAACTTCAGCTATAGCTTGTATTTTGTGGGGCAAAACCTCATTTATTGGCTGGTTACCAGCTTCCTGATGCTCTTTTATACCGATTACATCTTTTTACCTGCGGGAATTGTCAGCCTGCTGCTGCTGGTGTCAAAGGTCTGGGATGCGGTGAACGACCCGCTGTTTGGCATGGTGGTGGACAAATGCAACTTTAAAAGCGGCAAGTTTTTACCGTGGGTTCGCCTCTCCACGGTGCTTTTGCCGTTGGCAACACTATTTTTGTTTCTTGTGCCCGCGTCCGCCTCTCTGGGTGTTCGCATTACCATGGCGGCTTTGGGCTACCTGCTTTGGGACATGGTGTACACAGTAAGCGATGTCCCGGTGTACGCTATGTCCACTGCCATGACCGAGGATGTCAAGGAGCGCGGACGGCTCATCAGCTACGCGCGGCTGGCTGCCTCCTTTGGCGGTATGCTCATCTCGCTTTTCATACCGCCCCTCATTGAGCGTATGGGGTACTTAACGCCCGCATTAATTATTTGCGCAGGCTGCTACTTCACCATGCTGCCCATCTGTGCCGTGGCCAAGGAACGCTGCGCCACGCACCCCCAAGGCAGAGGTGACGGGGGCATTCGGGAAATGCTGACCTACCTAAAGGGCAACAAGTACCTGCTACTCATCTTTGGCGCAATTTGTGTCAAGGACATGTTTACCGTGGCGCTCAATAACTATGTGGCCAAATACTGCCTTGGCAGTCTGGACTACCTGTCCATCATCACTGTAGCCAGCATTGTCCCGGCGCTGCTCACCTATCTGATTGTCCCCAAACTATTGCAGTACATGGATAAAATACTGCTGTACAAGGTCAGCCTTCTCGTGAATGTACTGCTTGGCATTCTCCTGTATTTTGTCGGTTACAGCAATATTACTGTCTACATTGTGTTTATGGCTCTGCGCGCCTTTGCCGGAGGCATTCCCAGCCTTTTGATGTTTACCTTCGCGGCAGATTGCGTGGAATACGGTCAGTTCAAAACCGGCATTCGCAAGGAGGGCATCACCTTTTCCATTCAAACCTTTACTGCTAAGTTCACAGCAGCTATTTCGGGCGCCATTTCGGGGCTGGTGCTGCTGATGATGAATTACGACGCAACGCTGGCGGTGCAGTCCGCTGAAACAGCCGCGCAATTTTGGTTCTACTCCAGCTGGGTGCCGGTGGTGGGCGCGGTGCTGTGTATGCCGCTGCTGATGATGTACACCCTGTGCGACCGAGATGTGCAGATTATGGCAGACGTAAATGCCGGGCGCATGACAAGACGGGAGGCCGAAGGTAGCCTGTCAAAGCAGTACTAGGAGGGAAAATAAATGCGTGAGATTCGTGAACTTGTGGCACAGCTTACCTTGGAGGAAAAAGCGAGCTTATGCTCCGGCAAGGATTTTTGGCATCTCAAGGCAATTGAGCGCCTTGGCATTCCCTCTGTCATGGTGTCCGACGGACCACACGGCCTGCGCAAGCAGGATGACAAGGCCGACCACCTAGGCATTAACGACAGCATTCAGGCGGTCTGCTTCCCTGCGGCGTGCGCCACAGCCTGCTCCTTTGATCCAGACCTGCTGTACCAAATGGGCAGCGCCCTTGGGGAGGAATGCCGCGCTGAAGGAGTTTCCGTATTGCTGGGGCCAGCGGTCAACATCAAGCGCAGTCCGCTGTGCGGCCGCAATTTTGAGTATTTTTCCGAAGACCCGTTCCTTGCGGGCAAGCTCTCGGCAGCACAGATTCAGGGCGTACAGCAATGGAATGTGGGCACCAGTCTCAAACACTTTGCCGCCAATAACCAAGAGTACCGCCGCATGAGCGCATCCTCTCAGGTGGACGAACGCACCCTGCGCGAAATTTACCTGACCGCCTTTGAGATAGCGGTAAAGGAGGCAAAGCCGTGGACGGTCATGTGCAGCTACAACCGGCTGAATGGCGAATATGCCAGTGAAAGCAAAAAGCTGCTGTCGGATATTCTGCGGGAGGACTGGGGCTTTGACGGTGTGGTTGTGTCCGACTGGGGCGCGGTCAACCGCCGGGTAGAGGGCTTGGCGGCAGGGCTGGATTTGGAAATGCCCGCCAGCGGGGGAAGTAACGATGCCAAGCTGGTTGCTGCCGTGAACGAGGGCACGCTTAGCGAAGCGGTACTGGACAAGGCGGTGTCGCGCATTTTAACCATGGTGTTCCGCTACGCGGACGCGCCCGAAAAGCCCTGCGTATTTGACCGGGAGGCGCACCATGCCCTTGCGGTAAGCTACGAAAAAGAATCCGCCGTGCTGCTGCAAAACAACGGCGTGTTACCCTTAAGCCGTCGCAAAAAGCTGGCATACATCGGGGCGTATGCGCAAAAGCCGCGGTACCAAGGCGGCGGTTCCAGCCATATTAATGCCTCGAAGGTGACCAACGCCCTTGACAGCGCCCGGGCGGAGGGGCTGGATGTGGTGTACGCCGAGGGCTTTCCCTTTGACAAGGACGAAGCCGACGAGCAGCGTTTTGCTCAGGCAGTAGCGGCGGCAAGGGCAGCGGAGGTCGCGGTTATTTTTGCCGGGCTCCCCGATAGCTTTGAAAGCGAGGGCTACGACCGCCAGCACATGCGCCTGCCCGACTGCCAGTACCAGCTGATAGAGCGCATTGCAGCGGTACAGCCCAACACCGTGGTGGTGCTGCACAACGGTTCGCCAGTGGAGCTGCCCTTTGCGGAGGATGTTGCCGCCATACTGGAGCTGTACTTGGGCGGTCAGGGTGTGGGCGAGGCCACGCACGCCCTGCTGTTTGGCGATGCCAACCCTTGCGGCCGTCTGGCCGAAACCTTTCCCCAAAAGCTTTCGGATAACCCATCCTACCTCAACTTTCCGGGGGATGGCAATCAGGTGACCTACGCCGAGGGTGTCTATGTGGGCTACCGCTACTACGACACCAAGGAAATGCCAGTACGCTATCCCTTTGGGCATGGGCTTTCCTACACGGAGTATCGCTACACGAATCCTAAGCTGAGTGCGCCCTGCCTAGAGGACAGCGGCACAGTTACCGTGTCGGTGGAGGTGGAAAACACAGGCAAGCTCCCCGGCAAGGAAACAGTGCAGCTGTACGTCAAGCCCTGCCCCAGCTTAGTCGGTCGCCCGGTTAAGGAGCTAAAGGGCTTTTGCAAGGTGAGCTTGGCTCCGGGCGAGCGCAAAACCGTCACCATTCCCCTGACGGCGCGCTCCCTTGCCCGGTACTGTGTGGAGCTGTGCGACTGGTACGCTCCCAGCGGAACCTATACTCTGCTGCTGGGTCACTCCTCCGCCGATATCCGCGCCGAGCTGCCGCTGGCTTTTACCACTGCCAAGGTACTGCCGCTGGTGGTAACGGAAAACACCACGGTAGGCGAGCTGTTGGATAACCCGATTACTGAGCCGGTGGTCACTGCGCAGATTGCGGACTACCTGAGCAAAAACGCAGCGCAGAGTAACGACACTGCCAAGGCAGCCATTAGCGACGAAATGTCGAAGCAGATGTTGCTCAGCACACCTCTGCGCGCCCTGCGCAGCTTTGCCGCCATTGACGACAACAC
>JAVVRO010000170.1:0-3820 GCA_036654695.1 Angelakisella sp.
GCAAGCGAATGGCATCAACAAGGCCGAACATGCACCTAGAACGGCTAAAGGCGCTCATTGTGGACGATGATATTATTATTTGTCAGCACACCCAGCAGGTGCTGCTGGACATGCAGCTGCAAGCCGAGTATGTTGTTTCCGGCCAAAAGGCAGTAGACGCTGTGGGGGACAAGTGGGCACGCAAGGAGCGCTACGACATTATTCTGGTAGACTGGAAGATGCCGGATATGGATGGCATAGAAACCACCCGGGCAATCCGCAAAATTGTGGGGCCGGAGGTTACCATTATTATCATGACTGCCTATGACTGGGCGGCGATTGAGGTGGAAGCAAAGCAAGCAGGCGTCAATTTGCTGCTGTCAAAGCCGCTGTTTAAGTCGTCACTCTGTTCGGCGTTTGAAAAGATATATGGGGAAAAAGATTACCTGATACAAAAAACCGTGCCAGTTACTTTTGACTTTTCCGGTAAGCGTGTTCTGCTGGTGGAGGATCATCTGCTGAACATAGAGGTTGCGAAAAAAATGCTAAACAGCAGGAACTTGGAAGTGGATGTGGCCGAAAACGGCCTTCGTGCCTTGGAAACCTTTGCGCAAAATGGCGAGGGCTATTACGACGCGATACTCATGGACATTCGGATGCCTGTCATGGATGGGCTGACCGCTGCAAGAGCAATTCGCCAAATGCGAAAGGCAGATGCCAAGACCATTCCCATTATTGCCATGACGGCAAATGCCTTTGATGAAGACATTGAAAAGACAAAAGCCGCCGGAATGAACGCGCATTTGGCCAAGCCGATTGAGCCGCTGCTGCTTTACCAAACACTGCAACACTTTCTGGACAAGGAGGAATAGCAACATGAAGATGCTGAAGGAACTGAAGGCGGACCTGCTAAAGCTTTCCCTTCCCATTGGACTGATTATTGTCACCGCCTACCCGGACTACAACATCGTTTTTGCCAATGCAAAATTTTGTGAGATGCTGGGTCTTCCTGAAGGGGAAGAATCGATGCAAGCCATCCCTAAATCTGCATGGGGCTACATCTATGCTGAGGATGTCAGCTGGCTGAAGGAATTGGCCGCCCAACGGAACGGCAGCGCTGAGCTGTACGAAATTGCCTACCGGATGGTGAAAAATGACGGCAGCATTATTTGGGTCAATCAGTGCTCCCAGCACATGCTGGATGAAAACGGAACCGAGCTGGTCTATGCCTACTACGTGGACATTACCGCGCAAAAGCAGATGGAGCAAAGAATCTGTGCCGGTGTTAAAAAGTATGAAAACTTAATCCACTCCATTCCCGGCGGGGTAGGGATGTATCGCTGGGACGCGGAATTTACCCCTATCTTTATCAGCGACCGGGTGTATGAGCTTTGCAGCATGACCAAGGAGGAATACTGCGCGGTAACGCGCAACTCCACACTGGACATCTTCCACCCCGATGACAGGCAGGGGCTCATTGACGAGGTACAGGCGGCCTACGCGGAAAACCGCAAATTCACCTATACCCACCGCGTTTTGCAAAAGGATGGCAGCTACCGTTGGATGTGTGTTTCCGGGCAGGTGGTGGCGGAGCAGAACGGTACCCCTATTTTGTACACGGTATTTACTGATGTTCACGAACAGGTTAAGGCCGAACAGGCGCTTCGTGACAGCGAGTTTCGCTATGCGGTTGCAATAAAATCCTCCAATATTAACATCTGGGAGTATGACTACCAGCAGGATTGCATGACTATCTTTTCAAAATCCCCAAAGGTAAATTCAATCGGTACAGTCATTCCCAATTATTTGCAGTCGGTCATTGCGGAGGGGCACATTAGCGAGGACAGTGCCGAACTCTTTTTTAGCCTGATTCAGCAGCTGAAAAACGGCGCGCGGGAAGTAACCGGGGATCTTTGGATTCGGAATTGCCGTGACAGTGAGTTTTGGTGTGAACGTGTGCTGTACACCAATATTTTTGATGAAAACGGGGTGCCTGCGAAGGCTTACTGCGTCGGTCACGATGTCACCAAAGAAAAAGTGGCGGAAAAGCGCTACCGTGATGAGCTTTCCTACCGCGAAGCCATGCAAAATGCGACCATGGCCTCCATCAATGTAAACCTGACTCAAAATACAATTATGGGGTACAAAAGCAACTTTGCGGAGCTTACGGAGCACCTGAACAACGCAAAAACAGCACAGGAGTATTTTAACCAGCTGTATACCGAGATTGCAACAAAGGAGCAGCAAAGCCAATGTATGGCAATGTTCAACCGCAGCGCCATGTTGCAGCATTTTGCCAATGGGGAAACGACCCTGTCCATGGAACTAACTCGCAGAATCGAGGGGCGCAGATACTGGACGGTGCTGACTGCCCATATGATGAAACGGCCGGAAGACCACGATATTGTCGCTTTTTTATACTCCACCAACATTACCAACGAACGAACCATGCAAAATGTAATGAACGCTATTGTAAAAACGGACTACGACTTTTTGGTGGTAGTGGATGCCATACGAAACGTGGCGATTCGTTACAGCGAAAAGGAGCTTTCCAATCCCTATGCCTGCGAAAGCGAGTGCTTTGATAAAGAGACACGGGACTATGTGCGCCAGTACCTTTGCCCGGAGGATGTGGAGCGGGTAGTGGGGGAGATTGCAGTGGACAACATTCTTGCACAGCTGGACGCGTGCGGTATCTACAACATCTTCTACCGTGTGCCAAACCCAGAGGGCGGAGTACTGCATAAGCAGCTACGGTTTAGCTACATTAACCGGGAACTGAAGAATTTTTTGATGACGCGGGTCGATATTACGGCGGCAATGGAGGAACAAGAGAAGAAAAACCGGGAGCTGGTGGCTGCGGTCACCATGGCAGAGCGTGCCAATGCTGCAAAATCTGAATTTCTCTCCCGCATTAGTCATGAAATTAGAACTCCCATGAACGCTATCATTGGCATGTCGCAAATTGCGCTGCAAAGTCTGGATAATCAAGCACTGGCAGCGGAAAGCATCAAAAAATCCCTCTACGCATCCCAGTACCTGTTGCTGCTGCTAAATGATATTTTGGACATGTCCAGAATCGAAGGCGGAAAGGTCACCCTTAAGCGCGAAGTCATTTACTGCCAGCACTTTTTAAACGCTATCAGTACCATTATCGGCACACAGGCGGCGGAAAAAGGCGTGCAGTACCAGATTTCGGAATTTGCCGAGCACAGGGAAAGCTATCTGGGCGACAGCGTTCGTTTACAGCAAATTTTAATTAACATTCTTTCCAATGCAGTCAAGTTTACGCCATCGGGAGGAACGGTACAGCTTAATATTACGCAAATTAGCGCCGGGGAAGAAGAAGTGACCCTCTGCTTTGAGGTAACCGATACCGGCATCGGCATTAGCACAGCGTTTTTGCCCGATATTTTTCAGCCGTTTTCTCAGGAACACAGTGCCGAAAGCTCCGGGTACGGCGGCAGCGGTTTGGGGTTGGCTATCTCCAAAAACCTGGCCGGGCTCATGGGCGGCGACATTTTTGTCAAGAGCGAATTGGGACAGGGCACTACCTTCCGGGTGGAGGTACCTCTTGGCATTGTAACCGACTCTACCGGGATAATTCCTGCAAGGCAGCTGCCGGAGCAGCGGGGCGCCTATGATTTCAGCGGTAAAAGGGTGTTGCTGGTGGAGGATCATTGCATCAACATCATGGTGGCAAAAAAGCTGTTGGAATTTAAAAATGTTACTGTGGATGTGGCCGAAAATGGGCAACAAGGTCTTAGCATGTTTGCTGCCGCACCGGAATCCACCTATGACGCTATTTTAATGGATATCAGGATGCCTGTGATGGACGGTC
>JAVVRO010000171.1:0-1227 GCA_036654695.1 Angelakisella sp.
CTGCCATTGTGGCTTCCCGATCCGACCGAGCATCTTTCCGAGCGTATCCGCCGTGAATATCCCCGCATTATCAAGCAAATTTCCGGACACCCCTCCATCATTTTCACGACGCTTGGCTGTGAGCTGGACAACAAGGTCGAGGATACCTTGCTGCGTGACATGTACACCTTGCTAAAAAAGGAAACGGACACGCTGGTCAATGATAACTCCGGTTCGGGTGAATGTTACGGCGGTCTTTCTGACGGATATGCCGACTACTTTGACTATCACTTTTATGCAGAGCTAAACAATATGGAGCAGCTGATTGAAAACTTTACTCCTGCATGGCGCAACACCATGCCATGGGTGTTTGGAGAATTTTGCGACAGTGATGTACTGCGCGACCTGTCGCGTGTGCGGACGGAGTATGGTGTAGAGCGGCTGATGTGGGAGCAAAAGGATAACAGCAAAAACCCGATTAGCCTGCTAAAACCAGATTTTTATGCAGATACCCATGATGAAAAAATCGTAACGAGTGGCATCCGTGAGAACTTTGACCAAAAGCATCTCTGGTCACTGAACCATTCCATGGTACACCGCAAGGTGACGTTGGAGATGACTCGCGCATGTTCGCATATCTGCGGCTACAATATCACCTCAATACATGATGTTCCGCTATGCTCTCAAGGGCTATTTGACGACATGGGCAGAGCAAAATTTGACACGGCTGTCTTCCGGCAAAGCAATGACGATGCGGTGCTTGTCCCGGCATGGGATCTCACCAGAATTTGGCAAAGCGCCGACCGGGTGCAATGTCGTGAACGGTACAATTTTTCCAGTGGCGAGCAATACGGCGTTCATGTCCTCCTTTCCAACTACTGCGGAAAAGCGCTTGCGCCGCGGCAACTCCGCTATCGCTTAATGCGGGGTGAGGCAGAACTGCTATCCGGCGCGGTGGACTGCGTGCAAGCCGTAGCCAATGGTGCAGTCAAAAAGCTTGCAACTGTCCGCTTTCCCTTGCCGGAAACCGTGACGCCGGTTACTTATGTACTGTGGGTCACCGCCGAAGCTGAGGGACGGACAATCACCAACCAATGGCCTGTTTTTGTGTATCCTGCGTGGGAAGCTCCCAACTGTAAAGTTGGTATTTATGATACTGCTGCGGTGCTTTCCGGAGTAGAAAAATTGCTGGACACGGTGGAGGTCGAGGATTGCAAGCCGTTGCCACAGTGCGATGCCATCATTACC
>JAVVRO010000171.1:1237-3787 GCA_036654695.1 Angelakisella sp.
ACGTTCTGGCAAACGGGTAGTTTTGCTACAATATGGTAAGGGCAGTCTGCCCTCCTGTGAACTGCCATTTTGGCGGGAAGGCATGGTCTGGCGAGGCTTCCCTTCTTTTCTTGACCAGCTTGCCTACGACAGCTGGATGGATGATTTGCGATTTTACAGCGTCACCGCTGACCATGCGCTGGACTTTGGTACATTTGATGCCGAGCTGTTACGCGATTATACCCCCATACTGCGCCGCTACGACTGCCGCCGCTGGTTAGCACACGACTACATGGCAAGAATCGGCACCGGAAAAGGCAGAATTTATGCTACAACACTGCGCCTGTGGGGCGGTTATGGCAAGCAACCGGCATTGCTTAACAATAACTGCATGGGTAAATACCTCCTGCATGGCATGTTGACCGAAGAATAGTGCCGAATAACATTCCCCATAGCGCCACCGTCCTCCCTGTTCGCCTCCTACCTGTTTGTCGGCAGAATGCAGCCGCAAACCAAAGCACTACTCTACAACTTTGCCTTTATTTGGACGTGTTTGAATCCCAATTCAAACACGTCCAAACTATCTTTCCTAGGGTCTGCAAAATTGACAATCGTTTTATATGCGGATATACTATACCGTAGATTCTCGTTACCCCTAATCCCGCTGGGCTTGCGCGAGCAGGACAAAAATGATATCTGTTACCGCACCCCTCGCGACAAAATCAATCACTGTGTAGGCAGCGTCCGTGCGCTGTGGGAAAGGGACCTTTCTATGATGAAAAAAGGCCTTGGCTACCCGTTTTTTAAAACTCTCCGGCGAATGCTTCAAAATGTCACCGACATAAACCCCGCGCTTTACGGCTGGTTCGCGCTTTACACCGTGACGGCAGTGGCGGCACCGGTGTTTCCGGTGCTGTTGCCAAAGCTCGCCATTACTCAGCTACAGGGCGGCACCTTACAGGCACTGCTGCTTCAGCTCACAGCTTTTTGCGTCCTCTGGGCGGTGTTTTTATTCGGTTCGGTCTACCTCAAGGATACCACCGGCATCAAGCTCATCCGGTTGCGGCTGGACTATATGCTGGAAAACTTTAACAAGCTGCTTACTCTTAAGTACTGCTACCGGGAGGACGCCACCTTTTATGAAAAGCACCAAAAGGCACTCAACGCCACCAGTAACGGTACAAACGGCATGGAGGCAGCTACCGCAAGCTGTTTGAAGCGCCGTCACAGTTTATTTTTCTACTGGGGCTGGCGGTGTTCATCGGCCTGTTAAATCCCATTATTCTACTGGGGCTGGTGCTAAACTTTGCCGCCGTGTTCTGGATTGGCCGGCAGGTGCAGCGCCTGACCGTCAGCAAAAATGAAGAGCTGGCACACTGCGATCGGCGGGCGGACTACTGCTACAAAACCTCCAGCGACTTTGCCTATGGCAAGGATGCCCGGCTTTACCGGATGCAGAACAGCCTTTTGGCGAACTACCGCAAGCAGACACAGGCATGGGTTACTGTCCTTGGCCTGATTAAAAACCGTGAGTTTACACTGGGGTTTTTGTCGCTGTTTACCCTGCTGCTCAGTGACGCTGCCACCTACCTTGTGCTGATTGTGCTGGTGGTGCGCGGCATGAGCCTTGCCGACTTTTCCATGTATCTAGCGGCAACGGTGTCGCTGAGCGCCTACCTGACCGCCTTTTCGGAAAGTCTGGCCACGTTGCTCAACGAAATGCAGTACGTCTCGGACTTCTACAGCTTTGAGGACGCTGACCTTGGCGAACAGGGCGGCGGTTACATTGCGGCAAAGCTGGAAAGCCTAAAAATTGAGTTCAAAAACATGAGCTTTCGCTACCCCAATACCGAAAAATTTATCTTTCAAAACCTAAATTTGACCATTGCCCCGGGGGAAAAGCTGGCCATTGTTGGCATTAACGGCGCAGGCAAGTCCACGCTGGTCAAGCTGATGTGCGGGCTGTTTGACCCCACCGCGGGGGAGCTGCTGCTCAATGGAGTACCGGTCGGGCAGTACAACAAAAAATATCTCTATTCCCTCTACTCGGTCGTGTTTCAGGAGCCGGTGATGCTGGCCTTTTCCATCCAGCAAAATGTGGCCTGCTGTGCCAAGGACATTGACGAAGACCGCGTGCGTGACTGCCTGCAACAGGCAGGACTGTGGGAAAAGGTTTCCAGCCTTCCCAAGGGCATGAACCAGCCTATGCTCAAAATTATTGAAGATGACCCAGAAGCTGGCCATTGCTCGGGCACTCTACCGGCAGGGCGCGGCGGTCATTATGGACGAGCCCACTGCGGCGCTGGACGCACTGGCTGAAGCAGAAATTTACCAGCAGTTTGACCGTCTGGTGCAGGGGAAAACCGCTATTTACATCTCACACCGGTTGGCTTCCACGCGGTTTTGCGACCACATTGCGCTGTTTGACAACGACGGCCTGAAGGAGTATGGCACCCACGACGAGCTAATGGCGGCCAACGGCAGCTACTGCGAAATGTTTACGGTGCAGGGCAGGTACTACCGCGAGGGGGTGCAGGCCGATGCGTAATCTGAGGAAAATGCGGGTCTTTC
>JAVVRO010000172.1:0-3628 GCA_036654695.1 Angelakisella sp.
AGCAACAGCGGCAGGGTGTTGACCGCCAGCTGTCCCAGCGGAAGCCCCAAAAGCAAGCCACCGACAAACAGTGACAGCGGCAATACTAGAATGCCGTACACTACGCCGTTCATAAAATTGCCCACTGGGTCGGCGCATCCGTCAGTGCCAGCGGCCTGCAACGCTCCCAAGGAAATAGGAAGCACAAAGCTGACCAGACACCCCAGCGTCGATGACACCAGCAGCCCGGTGAAGGCGGCCAGCTGCGGTGTTTTGGCCAGTTGCAGGGCAATGGCCTGTCCGCCTAGGTCAGGCGCCAGTAGCACCCCTGCCAGCAGCGAGCTGTCAAAGGGCAACCCCGCCCCCCATGCGGCAATGAGCTCCGGGTTGCCGCCCAGCGCCGTTACCGCAATGCAGTAAATGCCCGCCATGGACAGCGCCAGCGACCCCATGGTCGCCAGACCCCGGTCAAGCTCAACCGCAAGACCCAGCCGCCCGCCAATCACCTTGTCAAAGGCACCGGCCAACCCCAGCAGCAGCAAAATTGCAATAAAGATGTTCATCCGGCACCATTAGCCTTTGCGCAGCGGATGGGTAGCATTCTTCAGCCAACGCTGCTCCTCTGCAGTCAGCAGATCGGCAATGGCATCGTACACCATGGCGTGATAACTGTTGAGCCACTCCAGCTCGTCCTCCGTCAACAGGGAAACAAGCACCGGTCGAGTGTCAATGGGGCAGTAGGTAAACGCTTCAAAGCAGAAGAAGCGGCCATACTCGTTTTCTCCCCACTCCTTGCAAAGCAGCTCGTTTTCAATGCGAATGCCCACATTGCCCTCTTCATAAATGCCCGGCTCGTCGGTAATGGTCATCCCCACCTGAAAGGGCACGTTGCTGCCAATGCGCATATCTTGCGGACCCTCGTGGATTGCTCCGACAAAGCCGACACCGTGTCCGGTACCGCAGCGGTAATCAATGCCATGCTGCCAAATCGGGCCGCGAGCCAGAATATCCAGACTGCCGCCGGTGCAGCCCTCCATAAATACCGCCTTTGCCAAACCGATGTGGCTGCGCAGTACCAGTGTATAATATTCCTTTTGCTGCTCGGTCAGCTCCCCTAGCGCGTAGGTGCGGGTAATGTCGGTGGTACCGTTCAAATACTGTCCGCCGGAGTCAATGAGTAGCAGTCCCTTACGCTCCAGCGTTGCATGACTGGCGGCGGTGGGGCTGTAGTGCATCATGGCGGCATTTGCGCCATAGGCGACAATGGAGTTAAAGCTGAGCCCCAAGCTCCCGGGCTGGGCACGGCGGTTTTTCTCCACAATGTCGCAGACATCCATCTCGGTCAAGGCCTCCCCTGCGGCCAGTCGCTGCTCAAACTCTATCTGTGTGCGTACCATGGCAACGCCATCCTTGCGGTGCGCTGCTTTCAGTCCCGCCAGTTCCGCTTCGTTTTTGGTGCCCTTGAGCTGCTGCACCGGTTCTTTGCTCACCGACAGGGTAATATGCTTGTTGCCCTTCATTGCACTAAAGAGCGTATAGCTTAGCCCATTGGCAGAATAGACCAGCTTGACCGGTGTGTCAAGGGTCGACAGCACCCCTGCAACAGCCTCGTAAGCCATTACGGTTACGCCGTTTGCATTCAGCGACGCTTCAATGGCCTGCGGCAGACGTTCCCGGTTCACAAACAGCACGGCGCTATCCGGCAGTACCAGACAAAACGCCATGGCAAATGGGGTATAGGCAACATCATCGGCACGGATATTCAGCAGCCACGCAACACTGTCCAGCGCGGTAAGCAGGGTGCCCTCGGCCTGTTGCTCGCCCAGTCGGGCACGCACGGCAGTCAGCTTTTCGGCGACCGATTTTCCGGCAACGGCATCGGTAAGCTGCCAAATTTCAGTTGCAGGCGCGGCAGGACGGTCAGTCCACAGCGGCAACAATAAATTGGCATCACGGATGGTTTGCTTTTTATCGGCGAACGCCCTCTCCAGCTCCTCCACCGTGGCAATGGTAGTAATCATGCCATCAATGCCCATCACCCCGCCCTCCGGCAGCTGCTCTGCCAACCAGCTGTGCAGCTTTGGGGTGGTTTTCTCTTTGCCACGCATCAGCGCAATTCCGCTGTCGGCCAGCTGGTGCTCGGCCTGAATATAGTACCGTCCATCCGTCCACAGTGCCGCTTGGTTGGCGGTTACTGCCAGCGTACCGGCCGAACCGGTAAAGCCGGACAGCCAACTGCGGGAACGGTAACAATCGGGCAAATATTCACTCATATGCGGGTCGGCGGAGGGCACCAGATAGCCATCCACCCCGCTTTTTGCCATAGAGGCGCGCAGTGCGGCAAGCCGCTGTGTTGTAATGTTCATACATGATACTCCAATCTGTTTTAATTTATCGCTGAGAGCTGCAAAGGTCATAATATAGTCCGTGCTGTGCCATTAATTCATCGTGACTGCCACACTCCACAATCTTGCCGCCCTGAATATACATAATGCGGTCGCAGGTGCGTATGGTGGAAAGCCGGTGGGCTACAATGAAAGAAGTGCGCCCTTTGAGCATCCGTGCCAAGCCCTCTTGCAGCTGTCGCTCGGTTTGGGTGTCAATGGAGCTGGTGGCCTCGTCCAAAATGAGAATCTTGGGCTCGGCGGTCAGGGTTCTGGCAAAGGACACCAGCTGCTTTTGCCCTTGGGAAAGCCGGGAGCCGCGCTCGGGCAACGGCGTTTCGTACTTTTCGGGCATCTGCTCGATGAAGTCATCGGCACAGACGGTGTGCGCTGCCGCCTGAATCTGCTGGCGGTCGGCATCCAGCTTACCGTAACGAATGTTGGCCATAATAGTATCCGAAAAGATGAAGCTGTCCTGCATCATAATGCCCATTTGGGAGCGTAGTGACTTGAGTGTCACCTTGGAAATATCCTGACCGTCAATGAGCACCTGACCATTGGTAACATCGTAAAACCGGCTGATGAGGTTGATGATGGTGGACTTGCCCGCGCCGGTAGGCCCTACCAGCGCAATGCTTTCCCCGGGGTGTACCTTAAAGCTGACATTGTTAAGAATGGGTATTCCTTTTTCATACTCAAAGGTGACATTTTTAAACTCGACCTCGCCCTGAATCTCCCCCAGTACCCCTGCGTCGGGCAGATCCTGCACCTCTACCGGCTCGTCAATCATCTCAAAGATGCGTTCGAGGTAGGCAATGTTGTTAATAAAGTTGTTGTAGATGCCGGCCAGCTGGTTAATCGGCCCCCAAAAGCGAGAGCAGTACTGCATCATCGCCATCAGCACGCCAAAGGACACCATGGGCTGAAAGTAAAACGCACCCAGCAATATCATGGCCGCCGTCACGGCTTTACTGATAAAGTCGATAATCGGCCCCACCGCGCCGGAGCTGAACTGCGCCTGATACCAAGTCTGCTTGGCGCCCTTGCTTAGGTCCTCGTAGATGTCGGTATTGTACTTTTCGCGGGTAAACAGCTGGGTAATGCGCATGCAAACAATGCTCTCGTTCAGGTAGGCATTCATATTGCTGCTCTTGTTGGAGTGTGCCTGCCAAGCACGGCGCTGCATGGGACGCAGGATGAGGATGGTTGCTAGGGCGAAGGGCAGCCCAGACAGAATGACCAGCGACAGCCGGACATCCATGGCA
>JAVVRO010000173.1:0-3570 GCA_036654695.1 Angelakisella sp.
CTGTCCTCGACGGTCGGCATTGCCGCGGGAGTATTCAGCGGAGTATTCAGCTTCTTTCTGGCAGTTATTTTTGCCATCTATACACTGCTACAAAAAGAAAAGCTGCACCAGCAGCTTATTCGCGTATTGCAGGCCTTTTTGCCGGAGCAGCGCTGCAGCCGCCTGTTGTACATTTCGGGGCTGACCAACCGTGCCTTTACCAGCTTTCTTTCGGGGCAATGCTTGGAGGCTGTCATTTTGGGGACGCTTTTCTTTGTTACGCTGTCCATTCTGCGCTTCCCCTATGCGCTGCTGATTAGTGTACTGACCGGCTTTACCGCGCTCATCCCAATCTTTGGGGCGTTTATCGGCTGTGCGGTGGGCGCGTTCCTCATTCTGATGATTCAACCCATGCAGGCGGTTTGGTTTATCATTTTGTTTATTGTCATTCAGCAGTTGGAGGGAAACCTTATCTACCCCAAGGTGGTTGGCGGTTCCATCGGGCTGCCCTCCATCTGGGTACTGCTGGCAGTTACGGTGGGCGGCAGTGCCATGGGCATTGCAGGAATGCTGCTATTCATTCCAATTTGTTCGGTGCTTTACACCCTGCTGTGGGAGGCGGTGGATCGCCGTAAGCCGGTGATTCCTGCCCAGAGCAAACCGGAGGACAAGGCTGAGGAGGTAAAATCATGAAAAAAATGCTGCATTTGCTACTGCATCGCTTGGTGCTGGTTGGGCTGGCCATTCTCCTCCAACTGGTGCTGCTAGTGGTGGTGCTGGTTAAGTTCCAAAATCAGTTTATCTATTTTTACGCTGTCTCGGTACTCATCAGCGTATTGGTGGTTTTTTACATTATTAATGGGCGCAGTAACCCTGCCTACAAACTGGCGTGGGCAATCCCGATTTTGCTGGTACCGGTTTTTGGCGGCATTTTTTACCTGCTGTTTGGGGGAGTACGCATTGGCCGCTACCAGCTAAAAAAGATGATGAAGGTAGCCGAAAACTCCAAGGAATACATTCCCAACGCTAGAACCCTTGCCCTAGAAAAGCTGCGGGAGGAAGATATTATTGGCTACAGTCAAAGCAACTACATCACAAACTACGCGGAAAGCCCGCTTTGTAACCATACCCTTTCGGAATACCTGCCCTCTGGAGAGGTAAAATTCCAGCGATTGCTGGAAGAACTGCAAAAGGCCGAGCACTTCATCTTCCTAGAATACTTTATTATTGAGGAAGGAAAGATGTGGAACTCTGTTCTTGCCATACTAGAGCAAAAGGTCAAGGAGGGCGTTGATGTTCGGGTCACCTATGATGATATGGGGTGTATTCGTACGTTGCCCTACCAGTACCACAAGGTTTTGGAGCAAAAGGGGATACAGGTTGCCATCTTTAACCCCTTTGTCCCGTTGCTCAGTGTGCGCTTCAATAACCGTGACCACCGTAAAATTTGCGTCATTGACGGATATATTGGCTTTACCGGGGGCATTAACCTTGCCGACGAATACATTAACGCGGTGGAAAAGCACGGACACTGGAAGGATACTGCAATTTTTTTGCGCGGGGATGCGGTTTGGAACCTGACGGTCATGTTTTTGTCCATGTGGGATTACATCAAGGGCATTCAGGAGGACTATAACCTTTACGGCCCCGACCGCTTTTCGGCGCTGCCCCCACAGGGCGACGGCTATGTTCAGCCCTTTGCCGACAGCCCGCTGGATGGCGAATGTGTGGGAGAAACCGTCTACCTCAACATGATTAATAAAGCGCAGAAGTATATTTACATCACAACGCCATATCTTATTATTGATAATGAAATGGTAACCGCACTGACAGTAGCCGCCAAAAACGGGGTGGATGTGCGCATTATCACCCCCCACATCGCCGACAAGTGGTATGTTCACGCAGTGACCCGCGCCTACTACACCATGCTAGTGGAAAGCGGTGTGCGCATCTACGAGTATACCCCGGGGTTCATTCACGCAAAAACCTATGTCTGCGACGACCGTTACGCGGTGGTGGGCACCATTAACATGGACTACCGCAGTCTGTATCTGCACTTTGAATGCGGGGCATGGCTCTGCGGCAGCAGCAGCGTTGCCCAAATTCGGGATGACTTTTTGGCAACACAGGAAATTAGCGGCCAAGTCACCGTGGAGGACTGCCATAACATTTCGTGGTTACGGCAGGTGGGACGGGGCATACTGCGTGTGTTTGCGCCGCTGATGTAGCGCGGGACTACACATTAACAGGAGGACAAAATTGAGCATGAAATTGACAAGACTACTAGCGGCGCTGGTTGCGGTCATTCTGCTGTGCTCGGCGGCTGGTTGCGTCCGGCTGACCGACCAAAACGGCAGCCCCATTCAGTCCTCCACATCATCGGAACCCAAAAGAGAGCAGACCCAAAGCGAAAAATTTAATGCCTACCTTGACGAGTGCTTTAACGAGGTTGCAGGTGCCAACCTGCTGGACAGCCGATTTTTGCTGCGCAACCCTGAAAAGCGCGGACTGACGGATATTCCCAAAATTGTTGGCAGCATGAACCTGGAGGACGAAAAGAATATGGCCGGGCAGTGGCAGGAGAGGTATGATGAGGTGATGGCCTTTGACCACGACGCATTGACTGCGGAGCAGCAGCTTACCTACGACTTAATGCTGTACCAGCTTACGCTGGAAAAGCCGGTGAAGGAGCTGTCCTACTACTACGAGCCCAACGGCCCGCTGCTTGGCCTACAGTCCTCCCTGCCTGCAATGCTGTCGGAGTTTTACATGCGTACCGTGCAGGATGCGTATGATTATATTGAGATGCTGGGCAGCGTACCGGCGTATTTTGATGAGATGCTGGAATACCAGCGGGTGCGCAGTGAAAAAGGGCTGTTTATGTCCGACACCATGGCGGACGAGGTGATTAAGAGCTGCACCAACTTTGCCGACGCCCCGGACAACATGCTGATTGCCACCTTTGAAAACCGAATTTCCGACCTGCCCGGCATGACCGATCCCGAAAAAATAAAGCTGATGGAGCAAAATGAAAAGGCAGTCACCCAGCAGGTTATTCCGGCCTATAACAGCTTTGTGGAGGGCATTAAGGCGCTGAAAGGCACCGGAAAAAACGACAAGGGGATGTACTACCTGCCGCAGGGACGCAAGTATTACGAGTATCTGCTGTTGAGCAGCACCGGCTCCGACCGCAGTGCCACCCAGATGGCAGAGCTGATTGATTCGCATCTCTCCAGCTGGTTTCAGGAAATGAACAGCTTATTTACAAAGGATGAGGACATCTTTCAGCGGTATCAGCAGACAGAAATAATCCGCAGTGACCCGGCGGAAAATTTGGAGCTGCTGCGCCAGCGCTGCGCTACGCGGTTCCCGGAGCTCAGTGCGCTGGAGTATACTGTAAAATATGTTGACCCATCCGTGGAGGAAAACTCCAGTCCGGCCTACTACTTTCTGCCGCCGGTGGATGCGGTGGCAGAAAACTCCATCTATGTCAACCAGAGCTATTACAAAGATGACAAACGGGGAGATTTGTTTACTACCATGGCACACGAGGGCTATCCGGGGCACATGTACCAGTTCAATTACCTTGCA
>JAVVRO010000174.1:0-3497 GCA_036654695.1 Angelakisella sp.
GAATCCAAGCCCGCAGAGTCCCAGTCGGCGGTTGCTGCGCCCAGCGATGCCGCACAAAAAAAGCTGGTCGTTTACTCCCCTGCTCCTGAAGCTCTGTTGACCTCGGTCATTGAGCAGTTTCAAAGTGAGACCGGCGTAGAGGTTGAGCTGATTCAGGCCGCAACCGGAGAATTGCTGACCCGTATTAAGGCCGAAAGTGCCAACCCACTGGCAGACGTTATGTTTGGCGGCGGCGCGGAATCCATGGATGCGTTCAAAGAGTACCTAGAGCCCTACATTTCGCCGGAAGCGGCAAACATTCCGGAATCTTTCAAAAGCCCGGAGGGCTATTGGGCCGGCGTGTTTAACTCCCCCATGGTCATTATGTACAATACCAATCTGGTAACCGGTAAGGACATTCCAGCCGGATGGGCTGATTTTGCAGATTCCAAGTGGAAGGGCAAGATTGCATTCCCTGACCCCGCAGCTTCGGGCTCCGCTTACACGACCCTTGCCATTTTGCTGGCTGCCATGGAAAACAACGGCGACGGCGGCTGGGGCTTCATCAAGCAGTATGTAGATACTCTGGATGGCAAGATTCTCGGCAGCTCCGGCGCACCACCTAAGGGTGTTGTGGACGGCGAATACTGCATGTGCATTACCACCGAGGAAGCAGTCAAGCGCTATCAGCGTGACGGTGCTACCAATATTGATTTGGTCTTTCCAAAAGAAGGCACCAGTGCAATTCCCAGTGCTGTCGGTATCGTCAAGGGCGCTGCAAACCCTGAATACGCAAAGAAGTTTGTTGACCTGCTGCTAACCGAAAAGGTACAGAGCAGAATTGCAGATTTCCAGTATAGAGCAGTACGCACCGGCGTTGCAGAACCCGCATCCTTTGTTCCCATGGCAAAAGTAAAAATGGCTAACTTCGACTTTGTAAAGGCTGCCAACGATAAGCAGGACCTTGTCAAAAAGTGGAATGATGTTGTCATAGGCAAATAACAAACAAGAGACAAGGGTGCTGTAAAATGGGTTGGCCCTTTACAGCACCCTTTATCGTATGGAGGTAGTAGCATGAGTCAAAATGTAAACATAAACGATGTTGTAAAAACCTATGGCGATTTTAACGCAGTAAATCATGTCAGCGCCCAGATTAAGGAAGGCGAGCTGTTTACCCTGCTGGGGCCTTCCGGCTGCGGGAAAACAACCTTGCTGCGCATGATTGCGGGGTTCAACTCCATTGAGAGCGGCACCATTGCACTGGGTGACACCGTAATCAATGATATTCCCGCCCACAAGCGCAACATGGGCATGGTGTTCCAAAACTATGCCATTTTTCCCCACATGACGGTGTTTGATAACGTAGCTTACGGGCTTAAGGCTCGAAAAATTCCCAAGGCGGAGATTAAAAGTCGCGTAACCGAAGCTTTGAAAATGGTGCAGATAGAGGCACTAAGTGACCGGCAACCGGCCAACATGTCCGGCGGACAACAGCAGCGCGTAGCGCTGGCGCGCGTCATCGTAATTCAGCCTGACATTTTGCTGATGGACGAGCCGCTTTCCAACCTAGATGCCAAGCTCCGCGTTCAGATGCGAACCACCATTAAAAAGGTACAGCACAAGCTGGGCATTACCACCATTTATGTAACCCATGACCAAGAGGAAGCACTGGCTATCTCCGACAGAATTGCCATTATGAGTGGCGGCGTAATTCAGCAGATTGGCAAGCCCAAGGAAATTTACACCCGCCCGGCCAACGAATTTGTGGCAAACTTCATTGGCACCTCTGCTTTTTTAAACGGTACGATTTTGGAAAACAACAATGGAAAAGCAAGGATTGCCCTGCTGGATGACCTGTGTATTGAAGTTCCCCTTAAGTGTACTGCCACCGGTGCTGTCAAGGTTTCGGTTCGCCCGGAGGAGTTTGTAATCCGGGAAAAAGGCACACGCGGAATGGCGGGTCGAATCGGCCTGAAAACATTTTTGGGCGATTTTATCAATTACGAAATTGAGCTTTCCGACGGTTCCACCGTGGAGGCTAACCAATATGCCCGTGAGGAGGACGCGGAGTATGACATTGGCTGTGAGATATCGTTAGATATTATGCAGCACAAGGTCAATATCTTTGACGAGAGCGGGAAGGAGGCGTTACTGGATGAATAGTATTGCGAAGAAAAAGCCCTTCTACCTCAATTACTGGAACATAATCTCGCTCCTGATTCTTTTACTGCTGGCGCTGTTCCTCATTTTTCCACTGTTTAACCTTGTGTCAAAAAGCTTTTTCAACACCGAGGGCGCTTTGTCCATGGAAAACTATGTGGACTTCTTTTCACTCAAGCACTACACCTCCGCACTGCAACACAGCTTTTTAGTTTGCAGTATTGCCACCGTATTTGCAATGCTCATTGGAGTGCCGCTGGCCTATCTGGCCTGCCGCTTCAGCATCAAGGGCAAAAAGCTGTTTAACCTTTTGATTGTTATTTCGATGCTGTCCCCGCCCTTCATTGGCGCTTACGCATGGATTATTCTCTTTGGTCGCAGCGGCTTTTTGCGTGTGCTGATTGGGAAGCTTGGCATTCAGTTTCCGTCCATTTACGGCTTTGGTGGCATTATTCTGGTATTTACCATCAAATTCATTCCCCTTATCTACCTCTATGTCAGTGGCGCAATCGGCTCAATTGACGCTTCGTTGGAGGAAGCCGCCGAAAACTTGGGCATGTCCAAAATGAAGCGTATTTTGACCATTACCTTCCCTCTTATCCTGCCAACCATCACTGCTGCCATGCTGATGGTCTTTATGGCGGCGCTGGCCGACTTTGGTACACCTATGCTAATTGGCGAGGGCTACAAGGTGCTGCCGGTTCTCATTTATCAGCAGTATCTTAGCGAAATTGGCGGTGACGCCGGCATGGCCAGTACCTTAAGCGTCGTGATTATCTTTTTTGCCCTGCTGGTACTGCTCATCCAACGGTGGATTATCAGCAAGCGCAGCTACACCATGAGCATGCTTAACCCACCCAAGGTTACCAAGCTGACGGGCTGGCGGTGTGCGCTTGCCACCGGCATCTGCTTCTTTATGGCATTTGTTGGCATTCTGCCCCAGTTGACCGTGTTGGTTACCTCCTTCCTAAAGACCAGCGGCCTCATCTTTTTCCCAGAATTCAGTCTGGACAACTACAGGGCAACCTTTGCCAAAATGGGCGGAGCAATTCTACACACCTTCTCCTATTCCACCATTGCTATTATCATTATGGTGCTTTTGGGAATCCTTATCTCCTACCTTTCCGTGCGCAAGCGCAGCAAGGTGAACTCCGCACTGGATTTACTGGTAATGTTCCCCTATGTAATTCCGGGCGCGGTAATGGGGATTGCCCTGTTGCTCTGCTTTAATAAGCAGCCGCTTGTTTTGACCGGCACTTGGATGATTCTGGTCATTGCCTATGTGGTGCGCAAGCTGCCCTACACCATCCGTTCCTCCTCGGCCATTCTGTACCAGCTGGATCCCTGTTTGGAGGAAG
>JAVVRO010000175.1:0-3489 GCA_036654695.1 Angelakisella sp.
GGCGCTGCTGTTCTACGGCACTACCTTCTGGGGCGGTGCCATCAGCCAGATTCACAGCAACGCCTTTGCCCTGTTTGAGCAAAATACTCTGGGGCAGGCAAACGACTTGGAATCTGACATGATTCATCGCTGGAGCGAGTTAGGCAAAACAGCAGCCGACATCAACGAGCTGTTTTCTGCCCAAGCCCAGGCAGTGGGCGGTTCTGCCTCCCTGTTGCAGGACGAAACAGAAACCGAAAACTTTTTGTACAATATTTCCGGCGACCTGATTGCCCTGCTGCGCAAAAACCGGGTGACCGGCGTTTTTGTGGCGCTCAATGGGAAAAGCGTCCCCGGCGGAGGCGAAATTCGACCCGGCATCTACCTGCGGGACATTGACCCGGAAAGCACCCCCGGCGACCGCTCTGACTTGAGCATGGAGCGCGGCTCCACCAACCTGTACCGCCGGTTGGGCATTACCACCGACATTGCTTGGCAGCCTGCATTTTTTTATAATGGTGAGCCTAACAGCTGGCATGACACCTTTGCCTTGCCGGTTCTTGCCGCCCAGCAAGCCCTTGCCACGGAGCTAAGCGACCTCGGCTTTTGGAACCCTTCTTTTTCCTTGGAGCACAAAAAGGAACGGATGATGACCTACTCGCTGCCGCTGCTGGACAAGTCCGGCAAGGTTTACGGGGTACTAGGGGTAGATGTGTCCGAATATTACCTGAAAAAGCAGCTGCATTACCAGCACCTGAGCAAGAGTAACCAAGGTGTTTACTGTCTGGCAATGACCGAGGACGGCGGCAAAACCTTTCATAAGGTTTTTGCCAGCGGCCCCGCGGCACCGGCGCTGTTGCCCGAGGGAAATGTGCTGTCCCTGTCGCCCAGCCGCGAAAGCGAAGGCTTCTTTGTACTGGACAATGCCCCTGCCCAAACACAGGTCAGCGTTCAGTATCTAACCCTGTATAACACCAACACCCCATTTGTCACCCAGCAATGGGCGTTACTGGGCATTCTGCGCACCGAAGACCTGCTCAGCTTTACCAGAAGCGTCAACCGTTCCACCATGGCCACCTCCTTTTTGTCAGTAATTGCGGGCATTCTGCTGACCTGCTTTATCGCGTCCATTCTAGTCCGTCCGGTCAACCGGCTCATCGAGCAGCTGCGCGGCAGTAACCCTCGTAAGCCCATTTCCCTAAGCAAGCTACAGGTGACCGAGATTGATGAATTGGGCAATGCCATTGAAGATTTAAGCCGCACCGTTTCGGAATCCTCCTCGATGCTGTCCCGCATCATTGAGGTAACCGGTTTGGAGGTTGCGGCCTTTGAGACAGATACGGTAACGAACCATGTGGCAGTAACCGATAAGTTTTTCTCGCTGCTGGGCATTACGCCGCCCGCCTACGAGGACTTAAGCTACCTGACCGCCGAACGATTTACTGACATTATGAAGACCTTTCACCCTCAGGTAGAGGAAACCGGGGAGCACTGGTGGAGTCTGCGCATTATTTCCATAGGGCAGCCCCTGCGTTGGGTTCGGTTGACCCTTGCTGCGGAGGGTACCCGCAGAATAGGCTCGGTGGTGGATACTACCGATGCCACCATCAGCAAGCATAAGATTGAGTACGAGCGGGACTATGACCCGCTGACCAACCTGCTGAACCGCCGGGCGTTTGTCACCACGGCGCACAAGCTGTTCGAGCAGCCCAGCAAGCTAAAAACCGCCGCTATGCTCATGCTGGATTTGGACAACCTGAAGTTTATTAACGACCAGTATGGCCACGACTGCGGCGACTGCTACATTCAGGCCGCAGCCAATGCGCTAAAAAAGGTACCGGTGCAAAACCTGCTTTTGTGCCGCTTTTCGGGAGATGAATTTTACGCCTTTTTCTACGGCTTTGTGGACAAGGAGATGGTTCGTCACCTGATAGACCAGATGAAGCAAAATTTAAGCAACTCCTTTTACACACCGCCCGGCAACGACCCCATTCGTGTGCGCTGCTCCGGCGGCATTGCCTGGTACCCCGACCACAGCGACGATCTGGAGCTGTTGTCCCGCTATGCCGACTTTGCCATGTACACCGCCAAAAACACCAAGAAGGGTGATATCTGCGAGTTCAGTCAGCTGCTGTATGACCAAAATTCCTACATGCTGCACGCCCGCGAGGAGCTAAACAAGCTGCTGGAGGGCAATCTGGTGGACTACCACTTTCAGCCAATTGTATCGGCAGTAACCGGTGAGCTGTTTGCCTATGAAGCGCTGATGCGCTCCCGGCTAAGCTCCCTAAAGGGGCCATTGGAAATTCTGTCGCTGGCGCGCGCCCAGTCCAAGCTGTACGAAATTGAGCGGATGACGCTACACTGTGCCCTACGTCAAGCGCGGGAGGACAGCTCCTTTGACCGTGGCAGCTTCAAGCTGTTTGTAAACTCCATTGCCAACCAAATGCTTTCGGAGGCGGACATTGCCACCTTGGTTGCCCTGTTCGAGGAGCACCGGCACCGTCTGGTGCTGGAGGTGACCGAGGAGGAACAATTCAGCGAGGACTTTACCATCCGCAAGCGCCAGCTGCTGCATTCGTGGAACAGCCAGATTGCGCTGGATGACTTTGGTGCAGGCTACAACAGCGACACTGCTCTGCTGGTGTTGACCCCCGACTATGTTAAAATTGACATGTCGATTGTCCGTGACATTGACAGCGACCCCAGCAAGCAGGATATTCTGCGCAACCTGATTAGCTACTCCCACGAGCGCGGCATTCGCGTCATTGCCGAAGGCGTGGAAACTCCCGCTGAGCTGCAAACGCTGGTGGGGCTTTCGGTTGACCTGTTACAGGGCTACTACATTGGCCACCCCAAACGGCAGATGGAATTGCCCCCCCAGCGCTTGACAGACGAAATATGCGCGGCACAGCAGGCCCTGCTGCCGGCTACCGCCGCTTCCACCTGACACAATCCAATGAGCAAGAGGGGTTCAATCGTTATTGATTGAACCCCTCTTGCTATTGCGCAGACCGTGTTATACTAATTTCATTTTAAAGCTTATCGATAAGTTTTAAACCGCACCGACAATGAAAGTGCGGTTACAAGTGCTTGCATTGGAGAATAGTATTAACCCTCGGTGGCAGAAAGAAACTTACAGCCGTAGGCGGAGGCGTTGTTTTCGTCAACCTGACAGCTGCGAACCACAACGCTGTTGACAATGGTATCGCTAATCCCAATTTTAATTTTAAGCTGAAACTTGGACTCCAGCTCCAACGCACCCTCCGGCGCCTGCACCAGCGCACCGACGGTGCTCAGGTTAAGCACAGTAACGCCCAAGGGCTTCCCCAGCTGCTTGACGGTCATGGCGGGTGTTACAATGTTTTCAATGGTAGCTGGCGCGTTAATCTGGTACCGTTTGGAGGCGCGATCCTCCTTGACACGCCCTTTAAATAGCGCAATTTGGACGCGCCCGGGGCTGCTGGTTTTACGAATGTTCCCCTGAAACTCTAGGATTTCGCTGTCATG
>JAVVRO010000176.1:0-3460 GCA_036654695.1 Angelakisella sp.
ACTCGGCGGCCATGACCCGGAGTATTCCGCCCCAAAGCGCTGCCTTGGAGGTGCGCCCCTACTATGAGCTGAACAAGGCTGAATAGTCGCAAGGCCGCAAACCGTAGACCGCAGACCGCAAGCCATAGACAACAGCCCATAGACCGCAGACCGGCCATAGACCGCAGACAGCAAGACAGTAAAGCGCCCCCGATAGCCGATTTTTTACGAATCGATTGTCGAGGGCGCTGTTTTTTTATGGAGCTTCTGATTCCGCTGCGGCCGCCGTTGCTGCTGTGGCCGCCGGACGGTCGGACTGATCCAGCCAGTGCTTAAAGTCATCGTACGCCATGTCGTTGGCCATGCAGCGGTCGCGGTAGGTGCGTGCCTCCTCCGCCCATGCGTAAAAGTCCACCTTGGAGATTTTGCCGTACTTAATCCGTGCAAAGCGCTTTTTGTACTCCTTGCTGTACAGCTCGTAGGCGGGTTGCTTGGCCTTTTTCTGCCAGACATTCAGCGCGCCCATCTCCTTGCAGGTGTGCCCCTGTTCATCGTAAGCACGGTCGCAGTACTCGGCGTTGCTGTAACCGGTCAGCGCAAAATAGCGGTGGCAGTTTTTACAAATCCGGAATCGCTGTTCGCACTTAATGCACTCCCGCACCAAAAAGTCGATAATGCTGTAGATGCTGGTGGGATAGATAACCTCGGTAAAGGTCTTTTGGTCAATGACCTCATAGCAGGTGGACTGCGGCTCGAACCGGAACCCCGCCTTGCCGGAGCGCTCCCGGTCGACGTAGTACTGCACCATCTTTTCTGGAATGCTCAGCTTGTCGGAGCTGTTGATATCCAGCACCAAGGTAAGCATACTCTGTAGCTGTTCCTGAATCTCCCGCAGAGTATCCGGCATTTGGGACAGCTTCTTTTTGTAAGGCAGCAGCTCCACAATGCCAATATAGTTGTTCTGCCGAATTTCGTTCATACGGTCCAGCCAGTCGATGCGTACAAATTCAAAATAGATATGCGCCTTGGCAAGCTCGCCCAACAGCTCGGTTACCCGCTCGGCCAGTCGGTCATCCTTGGTGCTGTACAGCTTAGGCAGCACGCGCCCCAGCTCCTCAAACACCGGGCTTAGACTGTCAATATCCAGATAGATGAGGTCCAGCATGCTTTGAAACAGCGGAAAGGTGGTTTTTTCCTGCTGGTCATCTCTTTGCGTTACAAAAAACTCCTGCCCATCCGTCAGATAGATTTTAAACAAACTACTCAAGCCAATCGACCTCCCCCAAATATTCGCGTCGCAATCGCTTCTGTCTACCATTATATACCCCCGTGGAACAATCGTCAAGAAATTCCTGTTTTTTACAGCAATTGACCGTCTATTTTGTCGCTATATAGATTATGGCAGTCGCCGAACTCATTTTCAAGTTCCTGCGACTGCCATTTTGTACCGTCTATTGAGTGCCTATCGGCTGGAATACTGGATTTTGCGCAGCTCCTCCATGGTGGTTACGCCATCCAGCACCAAGCGAATGGTGCCTTGGGCAAGGGTTACCATTCCTTGCTCAATGGCGTAGTCGGACAAGGCATCCAGCGACGCACCGCTGTTAATCATCTGGCGCACGGTGCGGTCGACGGAGAATATCTCGTGGACTGCAATGCGCCCCTTGTAGCCGGTGTTGTTGCACTGGTGACAGCCCCGTCCCCGCCGCAGGGTAGCGCTTGGCACCCCTAGGGACTGGGCGGTTTTGTCGTCAGCAGCATAGCTTTCCCCACAAAAGGGGCAGATTTTTTTGACCAGCCGCTGGGCAATGACCCCCACTAGGGAACCGGAAATCATGTAGGGTGCCACCGACATATCGGCCAGCCGCGCAATGGTTCCCACCGCGTCGTTGGTGTGCAGGGTGGACAGCACCAAGTGTCCGGTCAACGCCGCGCGCACCGAGATGGTTGCGGTTTCATTGTCGCGGGTTTCGCCTACCATAATGACATCGGGGTCCTGCCGCAGCAGTGCCCGCAGGCCGCGCTCAAAGGTCAGCCCGGCAAGGTTGTTTACCTGCATCTGGTTGACTCCGCGCACATTGCGCTCCACCGGGTCTTCAATGGAGGAAATGTTTACCGGTTGCTTGACCAGCTGTTCCAGCATCATGTACAGAGTGGTGGTTTTGCCGCTGCCGGTGGGGCCGGTAATGTAGACAATGCCATGGGGGTTTTGCAGCATATCGGCGGTGCGGCGGTAGCTTTCCGCATCCATACCAAAGGACCCTACCCGGTCGATGGGCGTATTGGTGGACAAAAAGCGCAGCACAACCTTTTCCCCATTGACGGTGGGAATGACCGATACGCGGATGTTCATCTCGTTGCCCTCGGCAGAAATCCGGAAATGTCCATCCTGCGGAATACGTTTTTCGGCAATATCCAGATTGGCCAAAATCTTAATGCGTACTACCAGCGACTGGTGCAGTGCTCGCGCCACCCGCACATAGTCCATTAGCATGCCATCAATGCGCATGCGAATATTGGTGTATTCGGTGTCGGCCTCAATGTGAATGTCGCTGGCGTTGGTAATAAAGCCGCGCACCAGCATGCTGTTCAGCAGCTTGACAGCAGGCGCGTCACGGTCGCTGTCGTCTATTTTGGCAAGGCTTTCGTCAAAGCTCAGGGTCATGCCGCTGCTGGTTTCCGCGGCCACCCGGCGCGCTTCAATTTCGGCATAGCAGTACTCGATGGCGTCGCTAATCTGTTCCTTTGGCGCCAGCAAAATAGTCATGGGGCAGTTAAGCACCTGACGGATATCCTCAATGGCGTAAAAGTCCAGCGGGTCGCTTAACACCACGCTGACCGCACCGCCGGCGGTCTTTACCGCAATCAACTTGTATTTTTCGGCCAATTGCCGCGGAATCAGCGACACCGCTTCCATTTCTACCTTAATGTCGCTCATTTCCACCAGCTGATAGTTTAGCTTTTTGCCCAAAGCCTCCAACCGCTGACGGTCGGTAACATAGCCAAGCTGAATGAGCAGCTCGCCCAAACGGGTGCCGGGCTGCTGCTTTTGCAGCGCGACCGCTTCATCAATCTGCGTCTGGGTAATGTAGCCGTATTCCTTCAGTACCTCGCCAATCGGGATGTTTTTAACCACCGGATTTGTCCCCCTTCATATAGGTAATGCACGAAACAGTTTTGCCCGGTTCTTCTTCTGAAATTGCTATGCCGCTCAGCTCCTGATTCAGTAGCTGCAAGGTAGATGCCACCGCATAAACCTCAGCGTTATCTTCATCCAGTACCGTTACCGTCAGGTCAAGCCCATAGCTACCGTTGGCGGACAACTGCATACTGACGGTGCGCCCGTGGTAAAATTCACTGCCAAAAACATCCTTTGCGGAGCTGCGCAGCTGCCCAAACAGGGTGTCCAGATAGCACTCCGCGCCACCGGCGCTCACTTGGCTTAGTCTGACATTGGTGGCGTAAATAATCTCCTCGCTGA
>JAVVRO010000177.1:0-3443 GCA_036654695.1 Angelakisella sp.
GCCTTCCGGAGTTGGGCGTGGAATCTCTCTAGTGGGCGCGCGGGGTTCTCGTGGCACTGCCGGTTCCCACCGTCCGGTGTCCGGCGCTGGCGAGGCCGGGCGGGAGGGCTGCTTGCTGTTGAGCTCCCGCAATATTTCATCTACATTATATCTGTTGTCAGCCATTTATCATCCGTTCCTTTCCGGGAAAGTTGAACCTCCTAGACCATGCGGAGCACTATGCTTTGTTGTGCGCCGCCAGCCCCAAGCGCTGCCGCGTCACCTCGTACATAATAATACTGCCGGCCACCGAGGCATTGAGCGAGTTAATCTGCCCGCACATGGGCAGCGAAACGATAAAGTCGCATTTTTCCCGAATCAATCGGCCAACACCCTCGCCCTCCGAGCCGATGACCAGACCCACGCCGCCGGCATAGTCTAGGGTACACCATTTTTGCCCCTGCATGTCGGCACAGTAAAACCACACACCGTGGTCGCGGAGCTCCTCCATGGTGGCTACTAGGTTGGACACCCGAACCACCGGGATGTGGAACACCGCACCGGCAGCTGCCTTGGCCGCTGTGGCGGTTAGCCCTGCGCTGTGCCGCTTAGGGATAATGACACCGTGGGCACCCGCAGCTTCGGCGGTGCGAATGACCGCGCCCAGATTATGCGGGTCTTCAATTTCATCAGCAATAATGACAAAGAGCGGGCTGTCCCCAGCGCGGGCGTAAATATCCTCCAAGGTGGAGTAGGTGGCCGCCGAAATGACAGCAGCTACCCCTTGGTGGGAGGTGGTGCCGGTCATATTGTTCAGCTTGTCGACGGTTGCATCCTTAATGGTAATACCCCGGGACTTTGCCAAGGCAAAAATCCGTCCCAGCGGCCCTTTGCGGTCGCCAATTTGCAGGTGAATACATTCCAGCTCGATGCCGGAGCGCAGCGCCTCCATCACCGGATTGCGCCCGCCAATGACGGTCGTGCCGCCGTCCTGCTCCGGGAAAGCTCCGGCTGCCTCGGGGAGGGTCTGCTCAGCAAGGGTGTCCGGTAGTTCCTGTTTGTTCTGCTCCATTATGTAAAAGCTCCATTCTGCCAAAAGGCTAGGTCAATAATAAGATAGATACGCCATCCGGTTTCCCATGGGCGCAATGCAATGATATCAAGCCATTTAGGGTCATTATAACATACTTTCCCACAACTGAAAAGGGAATTGCAGAATCTTTTTGCAATTCCCCAAGGAGCCTGCCGCTAGTGGAGGATTACACTGGCGGCCAGTGCGCCCACCATAGCGGCAGAGCTGAATTTTAGCAGCGCAAGCGCTAGTCTGCCGGGCGAAAACGCCCTGCGCGGGACATAGCGTATGGTGGTCAAATAGTCGGAGGCGCGCTGCTTAATGGTTCGCTCGTCGTGCCCCTGCTGCTCCGCTTTAATAAAAAGAATTGCCTTTTCAAAATACTCGTTTTCAATGTCCATTACCTCGACTACCTTTTTATTGACGCCCTTTAGCATGGTACAAACACTTCCCTTCGGTCGGTACTGTTTTCCCCTGTCCATGGTAGTTTCTGTTTTTTATGGGGTAATATACACCGGTTAGGGGCAAAAACGGCGTTGGTTGTAAAGGTCTGTATACCCTCTGTATTAACAGTCTCCACAGGGTTTTCAACATGATAGTGGTAAATAGTGTTGAAAACCCGGTTGAAACTGCTGATAACTCCCCTGTTTTTGGGGTTTTAGCGCTGTTTAAAATGTTTTCAACATCCCAACAGGCTTTTTTTGCCATTTATAATATGATACGCAAAGTTTACCTCCCTTGTCGCAAAAACTGTTTTCATTGGCTGCAAAATCTGGTATACTGTAAGGAAACTGGATTGCATGAAGTAAGGAGTGAAGGGATTCGTGAACTCTGTCATACAGGTGGGCAGCGACCTGCTGCTGCCGGGTGCCGCCGCCTTTTGCGACCTAGAACAGACGCTGGACTGCGGACAGGCCTTTCGCTGGACGCGCAAGCCCGACGGCAGTTACCTAGGGGTTGCCCACGGCGCAGTGCTGCGGCTGTCCTCCCGCGACGGTGACCTGCGGCTGTACAACACCACCGTCACGCAGTACCACACCACCTGGGCGGATTACTTTGACCTGACCCGGGACTACGGCGCACTGCAAGCACAGCTTTGCCGTGACCCGGTGCTGCGGCAGGCTGTGGCCTTTGCACCCGGCATTCGGGTATTGCGGCAGCAACCGTGGGAAACGCTGTGTACCTTCATCCTAAGTGCCAACAACAACATTCCACGCATTAAAAGCATTGTGGAGCGGCTGTGTGCGCTGCTGGGTGACCCGCTGGGCGACGGACTGTACAGCTTCCCCCCGCCGGAGCGTTTGGCGGCGCTGTGCTGTCAGGAGCTGGAGCCCCTGCGCTGTGGCTACCGCGCCCGCTACCTGCTGGATGCCGCCCAGCGCATTGCCGACGGACGGCTGTCGCTGGAGGCGGTTGCCGCCCTGCCCACCGCCCAAGCCCGTCAAGCGCTGCTTACGGTTACCGGCGTGGGACCCAAGGTTGCCGACTGCACCCTGCTGTTTGGCTTTGGGCGCAACGAGTGCGTGCCCATGGATACTTGGATGAAAAAGGTCATGGCGACGCTGTACCCCGACGGTCTGCCCCAAGAGCTGCTGCCCATTGCGGGAATTGCCCAGCAGTACCTGTTTCACTACGCGCGGCAACACAAAATTACCGGTACAAAGGAGGTCACCCTCGTATGAGGACAATTGTTTGGTTTGCTTATTTTTGGTTTACCCTGCTCTTTTTAATCCCCCGCCTGCGCAAGGCGCAACGCGCCGAGGCTGCCGGAGACAGTGCGACCCGCGACGCCATTGTCAGCGCTTCCGTCACCCACTGGTGCCAAACGCTAATGAAGCTGGCCGGGTTGGAGGTCACCGTCCTTGGGCGGGAAAATATTCCCACCGACCGCCCTGTTGTCTTTGTGGCCAACCACCAAGGGTACTTTGACATTCCCCTAATGCTAACCTCGCTGGACGCGCCCCACGGCCTGATTGCCAAGCAGGCAATTCAAAAGCTGCCGCTGATTCGTGACTGGATGGCGCTGCTGGGCTGTGTATTTATTGACCGCGACAACGCCCGTCAGTCGGTGGCAGGACTGAACGAGGCTGCCAAAGCACTGGAGGAGCAGGGGCGTTCCTTTACCATCTTCCCCGAAGGCACCCGCAGTCAGGGCGGCCCGCTGGGCGAGTTTAAGAATGGCGGCTTCCGGGTGGCGTTCAAGTCCAAGGCGCCCATTGTACCGGTCTGCATCGACGGCAGCTACAAAATTATGGAAGCCAACGGCTACTGGATTCACCCCGGCAACGTAACCATTACCATCCTGCCTCCTATTTTCACCGAGGAGATGACCCGGGAGGAGACAAAAGCGGTATCGGCGGCGGTAAGAACAATGATTGCAGCGCATGTTACC
>JAVVRO010000178.1:0-3416 GCA_036654695.1 Angelakisella sp.
TAGTTACCGCCGGTGTGCGGCTTGCAAAGCAGGCGGCAGTACGCTTTACCACACCGCAAAAGCCACGCTTTGCCGCCCTTGACCTGGGACCCACCGGCAAGCTGCTTCAGCCCATGGGTGACTTGGAACTGGAACGCTGCATTGCGCTGTATGCACAGGTTGTACAGGCCGGTGTTGCTGCCGGCGCAGATTTAATTGTCATTGAAACCATGAGTGATACGCTGGAGCTAAAGGCGGCAGTGCTGGCGGCTAAGGAAAATTCCACTCTGCCGGTATTTGCCAGTGTGGTGCTGGATGCCAATGGGAAGCTGTTGACCGGCGGCGACCTGCCCACGGTAGTCGCCCTGCTGGAGGGTCTTGGGGTAGATGTCATCGGACTAAACTGCGGCATAGGGCCGCGGCAGATGCTGGCGCTGGCGGTGGAGCTGCTGGAGCAAACCAGCCTTCCGGTTATGATTAGCCCCAACGCCGGACTGCCGCAGTGCGTGGATGGCTGCACCGGCTACGACATTGACGCCGAGCAGTTTGCCGCTGCCATGGGCGAGGTTGCCCTTGCCGGTGCGTGGGCGGTGGGCGGCTGCTGCGGTACCACACCGGAGCATATGAAACAGATGATTGCCCAGTGCGACGGCATTGTACCCAAGGCAATTGTCAAAAAAACCGCGACGGTGGTGTCCAGCTATGCCAGAGCGGTGCGGCTGGGTGACTGTCCGGTCATTATTGGGGAGCGCATTAACCCCACTGGTAAAAAGCGCTTTAAGCAGGCACTGGTAGAGCATGACATTGACTTTATTTTGGGCGAGGGCATCAAGCAGCAGCAGTGCGGCGCACAGGTGCTGGATGTGAATGTCGGTCTGCCAGAGATTGACGAAACCGCCATGATGACTACTGTGGTTACCGAGCTGCAAGGAGTTACCGACCTGCCGTTACAGCTGGATACCGCCAGCCCGGCGGCGATGGCCGCGGCCATGCGCGTCTACAACGGCAAACCGATGATTAACAGCGTGAACGGCAAGGCGGAGAGTATGGCGGCCATCTTCCCACTGGTCAAAAAGTACGGTGGTGTGGTGGTGGGGTTGACCCTTGACGAGCAGGGGATTCCCCCCACGGCGCAGGGGCGGCTGGCGGTTGCAAAAAAAATCATCGATACTGCCGCGACCTATGGTATTGATAAAAAGGACATTGTGATTGATGTGCTGACCATGACGGTGAGCGCGCAGGCGGATGGCGCACTGACCACTCTGCACGCGCTGGAGCTGGTGCGGGAGCAATTGGGCGTTTGCACCGTGCTAGGGGTCAGCAATATTTCCTTCGGGCTGCCACGGCGCGACCTGCTTAACGCCGCGTTTTTTGCCATGGCGCTGCAAAACGGACTGTCCGCAGCCATTGTCAACCCCGGGGTGGAGGGGATGATGGCAAGCTACCGCGCCTACTGTGTGCTGGCGGGTTACGATGAAAATTGTCTGCGTTACATTGCTGCCTATGCCGACCAGCCCACCGGTGCGGAGGGCAACAAGCCCCCCGACACGGGAGCCTTGGGGCTGGAGCTGTCGGTGGAGCGGGGACTGCGGGAATCGTCAGTGAATGCGGTTCGGCAGCTGCTGTCCGCCGGCGAACTGCCACTTGAAATTATTGACCGCCGACTGATTCCAGCCCTTGACCGAGTGGGGAAGGGCTTCGAGCAGCATACGGTGTTTTTACCGCAGCTGCTGATGAGCGCAGAGGCTGCAAAGGCCGCATTCGGAGAAATCCGCGAAGTGATGCAGCAACGCGGGGAGCGCCGGGAAAAGGGCGAAAAGGTAGTGCTGGCCACCGTCAAGGGCGACATTCACGACATTGGGAAAAATATTGTGAAGGTGCTGCTGGAAAACTATGGCTTTGATGTCATTGACTTGGGCAAAGATGTGGATCCCCAGCGGGTGGTCGACGCGGTGCTTGCCCACAAGGTGCGGCTGGTGGGGCTTAGTGCGCTGATGACCACTACGGTAGCCGCCATGGGCGAAACCATTCGGCTGCTTAAAATTGCAGCGCCAGACTGCCGGGTGGCAGTGGGCGGGGCAGTGCTAAATCAGGAATACGCCGACAGCATCGGGGCAGATTTTTATGGCGCTGACGCCATGGCAACAGTGCAATTTGCACAGTCAGTGAGCGCGGACAACCGCCGGTAATGCAGCAAAAAACGACCGCCCCTGCTTTGGGACGGTCGTTTTTTACTCAATCAAAGTAGCCCTTATCATAATTCGTCAGCCACCCGCCATTGGTAAAGTCGGGGAACGCAACCGGGCTGCTGCCCATGGCAATCGACTGCTCCGACAACAGCGAAACCATCATCCACGAGGCCATGTCGTACACGTCAATTGGCATCTTCTCTTTGTTCTGCCAGCAGTCCCGGAATGCCTGAAATTCCAGCCAGTCCATGCCGTCGTGGCCGCCCTGTATGCCTTCACTGATAAACTTTTGCCAAATGGGGTGCTCGTACTGCTTGCGGTATTCCTCGAAGTTATTCCACTTTGGAGCCCAGTTAAAGTCGAACTGATTGTGTACGCCGTCCAAAAACAGCGAATTATTATCCTCGGTGTACAAGGCCTTGGTGCCGTGTACCGAAAACCCCCGGGAGTAGTAGCGGGGCAGGGTAGTATCCAGCGTCAGGGCAATGGTCTCGCCATGGGCGCACTTGATGGTAGTATTCACCACATCGCCCTGTACCCAGCGCTGGCCGGCCAGTGCCGTGTCGTCTGGCTTGTTGGCGGCAAGGTAGGCGCTCATACCCGCCGCCCGGGAGGAGGTGGAGGTTAAGCTAATCATGCGGTTGCCGTGGCCAAGTCTCAATAGCACGGCAATCGGCCCCAGCTCGTGGGTCGGGTAGTTTTCACAGTTGCGGTTTTTGTAGTTATCCAAGCGGTAGTGGCGCTTTTCGCGACCAAAGCCGATTTCGTCCCGCAGGTCGTGCAGATAGCCGCCGGAGCAGTGGGTTACATCGCCGAACAAGCCCTCCCGCACCATGCGAGTCACCATCAGCTCCTTTTGCCCAAAGCAGCAGTTTTCCATGGGCATAAAGGGGGTTTTGGTCGCTTCGTAAGTCTCTACCAGCTTCCAGCACTCGTGCTCGGTAAATGCACCGCCAATTTCGCTGGCAACCGCCACACCCGCCAGCATTGCATCAATGGCAATTTCACTGTGGGTTTGCCACGAGGTAGCAATGTAAACGCTGTCCACACAGCCGCTGTCCAGTAGCTTGTGGTAGTCGGCAAACTGCTTGGGCGCAGGCAGTCCGGCATCGGTCAGCAGCTTTGCCGCCGCCGTGCGGCGATCCTCGTACCCGTCGCAAACCGCAGTTACAGTAAACCCCTCCATGGGTATTAGCACCATGGAAAGAATAGAAGCACCTCTTGCACCAAGACCGATTACACCAATGT
>JAVVRO010000179.1:0-3409 GCA_036654695.1 Angelakisella sp.
CGCGCCGACAGGCGCAATATCCGCGCTCCCGGGAGGGAAGTGCCGCAATCTCCCCGCGCCGATAGGCGCAATACCCCCGGCGGCTTGGCCGCCTAGACGTCGCGGCTTGGCCGCCTAACCCCGCGCCCGCAGGCGCAGTTGAGTGCCGGCGGCTTGGCCGCTTCCGCGGCTAACTGGCGCCCCCGCTGTTCTCCTCGTTTCTTCGTTCTTTCGTATCCAAGTCACGCTACCGGCTATCCAGTGGCCAGACCGTAGACAAGGGGGACAGATGCTACCTGCATCTGTCCCCCTTGGGTTTTTTAGTTCTGTGCCGTTTTTTATTTCGCGGTCAGGCTCTTGACAATGGCATCATAAATAGCGTCGCCATTTTCGGACATGACCAGCACAAAGGTGCCGTCGTCCAGTTTTTCCAGCTTCGCGGCCTTGGCGACCTCGTACTGGTCAACCAGATAGGTCTTAAAGTTGTTCTGCTGCATCTCAATGAATGCCTTCAGGCCTGTCTCGACAACCGTTTCTTTGCCGGCGGCCGGCTTGACAACGGCAATGCCGTAGGCTCTGGTGTTAATCATCGATGCGCTGATGGCGTAGGTTTCGGCATCCTCCACGGTAAAGCCCATCAGGGGCAGCAGCATGTCAAACTGCGAAGCGTAGTGCTCCTCGGTAAACTCGGGGTTGCCCTTCTGAATCAGTGGCAGTGCAGAGGCCTTGTCGTTGGTGAACACTGGGTTATACTTGTTCATCTCCTCGTCGCGGGCGGCAACAATGGCTTCGGCGTACTTCTTGGCGGTAGCAGCAGGGTCAGCAGCTTCGGGCTTGGACTCGGGCATGGAAGATTCTACCGACGAGGACGAGGGTGGTGTGGCAGTGCTGGAGCTGGAGCTGCTGGGCTTGGAGCCGCAGGCGGCCAAGGCGGTAATCATCAGCAGAGCGGTAGCGGCGGTTAGTATTTTCTTCAGGTTGTTGTTCATTTTTTAATCTCCTTCAATATGTGTGTTTCTTCTAACTGTCTGCACAGGCGGTTGTTGCCCATGACATACAAGTAGTGTTCCCAATTGTACGTTTTATTGCACAAAAAATCAAATTGTTTTTTGTAAATTAATTATGAACGCGCTCTTGAATGATATACTATTCTGGTGTAGAATAGATGCACGGTCCATAAGTATTATAAAAGAAAGAAGTGTATTTGCATGACAGAACACCAACACAACCACAACTGCGCCCATTCCCACGAGCACGAACACGACCATAACAGCAACAGCCACTGCCATTGTAGCAGCTGCGAGTTGCAGCACAAGGAGGGCGGCAGTACTCCCCAAAAAGCGACCTCCGACCACGATGACGGTTGCGGCTGCCACTGCGGCGAGGACAGCGGCGGTGACGACGACCCGCCTGCGCGAAAAACGCTACTACTCCTTGGAGCCGGTACGCTTGCCTTTGTTGCAGCACTGCTGCTGCCCGGCAGTCTGCCGCCTTATGCCACGCTACTGCTCTTTTTAGCGGCCTACTTCCTTATTGGCGGCGGAGTACTGCTGCAAGCAGCCAAAAACCTGCTGCATGGGCAGCTGTTTGATGAAACCTTTTTGATGGCGGTTGCCACCATCGGCGCCTTCGCCATTGGCGAATACCCCGAGGGAGTCGCTGTCATGCTATTCTACCGGGTGGGTGAGTTTTTTCAGTCCTATGCCGTAGGACGCTCCCGCCGGTCAATTACTAAGCTTATGGACATTCGACCCGACTATGCCAATTTGGTGTTGCCGGATGGAACCGAACAACGAGTGCCGCCGGATACCGTACCGGTCGGTGCTGAAATACACATTAAACCCGGGGAGAGAATTCCCTTGGACAGCTTGGTGCTGGAGGGCAGCTCTTGGATTGACACCGCCGCGCTGACCGGCGAAAGCGTCCCGCGACAGGCACAGGCGGGAGAGGCGCTGCTCAGCGGCTGCATCAACCAAACCGGACTGCTGCGCGCTAGGGTGGAAAAGGAATTTGGCCAGTCCACCGTCTCCAAGATTTTGGAGCTGACCGAAAACGCTTCCTCCAAAAAGGCGGTGACGCAACAGTTCATCACCCGCTTTGCGCGAATTTATACCCCGCTGGTGGTGCTGGCGGCTACTCTGCTGGCTGTGTTACCGCCGCTGCTGCTGCCCGGCGCACTATTTGCCGACTGGCTGTACCGGGCATTGGTGTTTTTGGTCATCTCCTGCCCCTGCGCGCTGGTCATCTCGGTACCGCTCAGCTTTTTCGGCGGCATTGGGGGTGCCTCCCGCTGCGGAGTATTGGTCAAGGGCGGCAACTATCTGGAGCTGCTGGCCAAGGCAGATATCGTTGTTTTTGACAAAACCGGCACGCTGACCAAGGGCGTGTTCGAGGTGACCGCCGTGGAGCCCAAGGGGGTTGCCGGGGACGAGCTGCTGTGCTTTGCCGCCGCGGCCGAGTGTTACTCCACCCACCCCATTGCGCTATCGATTTTGGCTGCGGTCAAGACTGCGCCCGACCGTGCCGGCCTGTCCGATTCTCACGAAATTGCCGGGCAGGGCGTTTCGGTGGTGCAGGAGGGCAAGCTCATTTTGGCCGGCAACCGCAAGCTGCTGGAGGGACACGGCATTGCTGTGGACGCGCCACCCCCCCAAGGCACCGAGTTGCTGGTGGCCGTAGACGGACAGTACTGTGGTCGCCTACTCATCGCCGACCGGGTCAAGGAGGATGCCAAGGCCGCCATTGCCCGGCTTAAGGCAATGGGGGTGCGCAAGACAGTGCTGTTGACCGGCGATGGCGAAGCTGCTGCCGCGCTGGTTTCCGGCGAGCTGGGGCTGGACAGCTACCGCGCACAGCTGCTGCCCGGTGACAAGGTAGCCGCGGTAGAGCGACTGCTGGGGGAGCGGGTCAAGGGTGGCAGTCTGGTGTTTGTGGGCGACGGCATTAACGACGCACCGGTACTGGCTCGTGCCGATATTGGTGTTGCCATGGGCGGGCTGGGGTCGGATGCGGCCATTGAAGCCGCCGACATTGTGCTAATGACCGACCAGCCCATGCAGCTGGCCACCGGTATTGCCATTGCCCGCAAAACCACCCGCATTGTCCGGCAGAATGTTATCTTTGCGCTGGGGGTCAAGCTGGCGGTGCTGCTGCTGGGGGCGTTCGGCTTTGTCAGCATGTGGCTGGCGGTTTTTGCCGATGTGGGCGTTTCGGTGCTGGCTATTTTAAATGCCATTCGCGCACTGAACACCAAGGGGCTAGCTAGGGTAAAATGACGAGTTTTGTTGCTTTTAGTGGTAGAAGGTGCTATCCTAGGGTAGGCAACTTCAATTAAAAGATTGCGAATGGAGAAAACAATGATGAATTACAAGGTTAAATTAGTCGCTATGGCAGCGGCGCTCCTGCTAACCGTTACCGCTTGCGGTACCCC
>JAVVRO010000180.1:0-3263 GCA_036654695.1 Angelakisella sp.
AGCTGTCCGTGTCCCGGTAGAGCTGAACCGGCACCTTGGGATATTGCTCGGCAATATGCTGCCGGATACCCACCGCCTTTTCGGGCAGTGCCAGACTATCGGCAGCTTTGTCAAAGCTTGTCCCCTGTTTTACAATAAATGCCAAGGTATTGCTCATCAGTGCGTCGCTTGGCAGCAGTCCGTACAGCTCGGTAAACTGCTTTACCCCCACTAAGTTTGACAGCATGTCCACTTCTCCGGCGTCCAGCAGCTGTCTGGCGTGCTCCATACTATTCGTTTTAATAAATTCAAACCTAAGCCCGCTATACTGGGCAATGCACTGCATTAGGTCAACGGTAATTCCTTGGATGGTGTCGCTCTGTTCGTCGTAGTATTCCATAGGCATGGCAACCGAGTCGCAGCCCACCCGCAGCGGTGGCGCGTTGCGGATATAGGCGGCTTCCTGCGCGGTAAACGCGCGCTTGCCAATGGCCGCCTGGGCATAATACTTGTTGTAAAGCACTGCGTCATAGTACGGTTTTTCGGTTTGTATGGTTTGCAGCGCATCGTTCATCCCTTTTAGCACCTTTTTATTGCCCTTGGTGGTGGGGTAGTAAAAGTCCTCGGTGGTCAGGTGCAGCACTACCTTGGCATTTTCCGGAGCCAGCATGCTGCCCGAAACGCGAAAGTCGATGGTACCGTCGGAAAACGCCTTGTTCAGCTCCACCGCATCATTAATAATTTTGACGCTGATGGTAATTCCATTTTCCCGGCAAAAATCTAAAACCGCCTGTGTATAGTAGTTGTCGTCCACCGTCCCCAGCGTCTTGCCGTTCAGGCTGGCCAAATCGTTATAAAATGCGGTGTTGTTATCGTCCTTAATATACAGTGTGCCACATTCATAGCCCGCGCGCAGCTCTGGATAGTCATACTGCTGCGCACGCTCTGGCGTTTTTTGCAGCGGCCCGAAGGTGTCAATGCTGCCCTCGGACAAGCGCTGTAATCCCTCGTTCCAACCGCAGGCCACAAACTCTACCTGCCAACCGTTAATCCGCGCAATCTCCCGCATGTAGTCATAGGTATACCCCGAAATGCCGCCATTTTCATTCTCCGATATGCCATAGCCCGGCCAGTACCCGACCCGGAGGGTAAAGGGTGTCTGCGCAAAGGCAATCACTGGCAGGCACAGTGACAGAATCAGTATGGTACAAAGTAAAGTTGGAAGAATCTTTTTTGTCAACTTCATTGACTAGCCCTCCTTTTTGCTACCTTGCCATGAAAATGGTTCGTGCCTTAATTCACCATGGTTTCATTATAGCCTTTCCAGCCAAAAAAGTCTACAATTAGCTTGTGTTTTTGTGTAATTTTAGTACTTATTTCTACAATTTTATGGATATTTTCCGATTTGTGCCATTCTCCAACAGAATGTTCCTTGAAAACTTCTGCGCTTTGTGGTACTGTATAATAGTCAATTCATTTGTTCCAAGCAGTAAATGGGGGGAAAGCATCGATGAAGCGGCATGAATCTACCGAAAATTATTTGGAAACAATTCTGGTGTTAACGCAGCAGTCAGGCAAAGTCCGTTCCATCGACATTGCAAATGACATGGGCTTTACCAAGCCCAGCGTCAGTATTGCCATGAAGAACCTGCGGGAAAAGGGCTGTATTATCATGGATGCTGATGGGTACATTACCCTGACTATGCAAGGGGAACGGCTGGCAAAGTGCGTCTACGAGCGGCACCTAGTGCTGACCAAGGCACTGCTTGCCATTGGCGTGTCGGAGCAAACCGCCAAGGAGGACGCCTGCCGTGTGGAGCACGACATCAGCGACGAAACCTTCACCCGAATTAAGGCGTACCTGTCAGAAAAATAGCAGCCCAAACAAAATAGGCATATTGTGAAAAGCAAGGCCGGGACTGTCCTCTCTGGTGAGTGGGCAATCTCGGCCTTTTTTGTAGGTGTTGCAGAAGGTGGGGTTACAGCAGCTTCAGGTATAGCTCTTTAATCTCCGCCGGCGAGGTGTCCCGGGGGTTGCCGGGGCGGCAAGCATCGGCAAAGGCGCTCTCGGACAAAAAGTCCAGATCCTCGCGCTTGACAATTGCCTTGAGGTCGGCAGGGATGCCCACATCGGCCGCCAGCTGCTTCACTGCGTCCACAGCGGCCTTGCGGTACTGCTCCTGGGTCATCTGCGCGGTGCCGGCAACGCCCATAGCTGCGGCGATGTAACGGTACTTGTCGCCGGTGACAGGTGCGTTGTACTCCATGACCGTCGGCAGCAGGATGGCGTTTGCCACGCCGTGGGGAGTATCGTAGACCGCACCCAAGCAGTGTGCCATGGAGTGAACAATGCCCAGACCCACGTTAGAAAAGCCCATACCGGCAATGTACTGCCCCAGTGCCATGCCCTCGCGACCATCGGGGTCGTTGGCAACAGCGCCGCGCAGGTGCGTTGCAATAATCTCAATCGCCTTCAGGTGGAACATGTCGGTCATTTCCCACGCGCCCTTGGTGGTAAAGCCCTCGATGGCGTGGGTCAGCGCGTCCATGCCGGTAGCGGCGGTCAACCCCTTGGGCATGGTGGACATCATGTCGGAATCCACCACGGCAACATCGGGAATGTCGTTGACATCCACACAAACAAACTTCCGCTTTTTTTCCACATCGGTAATGACATAGTTAATGGTTACCTCGGCAGCAGTACCGGCCGTGGTGGGCACCGCAATGGTAAATACCATCTTGTTTTTGGTGGGTGCTACGCCCTCCAAGCTGCGCACATCGGCAAACTCCGGGTTGTTGACGATAATGCCAATTGCCTTTGCGGTGTCCATCGAGGAACCGCCGCCTAAGGCTATGATGTAATCCGCACCGCTCTTTTGGAACGCAGCCACGCCGTGCTGCACGTTTTCAATGGTGGGGTTGGGCTTAATGTCGGAATACACCTCATAGGCCATGCCCTTGGAATCCAGAAGCTCGGTCACCTTTTGGGTAACATGAAATTTGAGAAGGTCAGGGTCGGAGCAGAGAAATGCCTTGTGATAGCCCTTTGCCGAAACAATGCCGGGAATCTCCCCAATGGCACCCTTGCCATGAAAGGAAACACCATTTAAAACAATACGATTTGCCATAATAATCATCCATTCCGCCGCTTCACGTCGGCACAAATATTAATAAAAGGTGCGCATCTTATCACGTGAAGCATAGAAATGATAAGATGATTTTTGTGCATCGGGACGGTAGTGTCAATTGCTGTCGCTTTCCTCGCTGTCGTCGGGTGTGTGCTA
>JAVVRO010000181.1:0-636 GCA_036654695.1 Angelakisella sp.
TGCTTTTGGGGCTTCCGCTGGGACAGCTGGCGGTCAACACCCTGCCGCTGTTGCTGCTGTGTCTGCTGCTCAGCGCTGCCCTGCGACTGGCACCCCGCGGCGCCGTCAAGGTGCTTTCGGTACTGGGACAGCTGGTGCGCGTGGGCGGAATTTTGCTCTTTTGCCTTGTCACCTTGGGCGTGTTTCTGCCACAGTATGCGGTCGCGTCCCCTGCGGTAGTCAACGAGGTGCTGGTCATTATCTTCAAAATTACCGTGGTGGTCTGCGGCTCCATGGTTGCCAGCCAGCTGATTTTACGCTACTGCAAAAGGCAGATTGACCGCGTTGCCGGTTGGCTGGGAGTGAACGAGTACGCCGTAGTTGGACTAATTATCAGCCTGTTTACCAGCATTTCCATGTTGCCGCTGTATGGTCGGATGGATCGACGCGGGCAGCTGATGAATGCGGCGTTTACTGTCAGCGGCGCTTTTGTACTGGGCGGGCAGTTGGCTTTTGTGGCAACGGTAGCCCCACCGTCGCAAGTGTGGGCGTACCTTGGCTGCAAGCTACTGGGCGGCGTTTTGGCAGTGGTGCTTCTTCGGGTTACAGACAAGGACTAATGCATAGCGGGGGCTGTCATGCTTGACAGCCCCCGCT
>JAVVRO010000181.1:646-3246 GCA_036654695.1 Angelakisella sp.
GCGTTATACTAATTTCATTTTAAAACTTATCTTTAAGTTTTAAACCGCACCGGCGCTTCACTCTATTTTTTTTGTATGGTTGGTTGGGCGCTCAGCAGCAACTCAAAATCATCCAAGGGCATGGGTCTTGCATAGTAAAAGCCCTGCGCAACATCGCAGCCCATTGCCCGCAGGCTGTCGGCCTGCTCCACCGTTTCTACACCCTCGGCGACCGTTTCCAGCGTTAGCTTTTTGGCCAACTCAATAATGCAACTCATAATCTCCTTGCCCCGGGCAGAGTTCATTGCGTCACCGATAAACTCCTTGTCCACCTTCAGCACATCGGCGCGAATGTCCTTGAGCAGGTTCAGGGAGGAATAACCGCTGCCGAAGTCATCGATGGCGACAAAAAAGCCCGCATCCTTTAGCTCGCTAATAATTCTCAAAATGTTGGCAAGGTTGCTGTCCAGTACGCTTTCGGTCAGCTCTATTTCCAGCACGCTTGGGCTTACGCTGTATTTGTGCGCCAGCTCAAGAATAGTTTCAATAAAGCCGTGGCTAGTCAGCGTCAAGCGCGAGATATTGACCGAGATGCGCGGCATACGGTGCCCGCCTAAGCGCCACTGCTCGATAAAGCGGCAGGTCTGCTCAAACATGCAGTAGTCCAGCTTGACAATAAAACCGTTTCGCTCGAACAGCGGGATAAAATCGCTGGGCGGAAGCATTCCGTGGTCGGCGGTAATCCAGCGCACCAACACCTCCGCACCGCAGATACGTTCGCTGCGCAGCTCAAACTTAGGCTGCAAATAGGGTACAAATTCGCCATCCTTCAGTGCTTGCTCCATGGCGAGGATAATCTGGCGGTTGGTGCGCATCTGGATATCCATTGCCTCGGTAAACACCGCAACAGAGCACCCGAACATGTTTTTAACTGTCTTTTTGGCAATGTTGGCACAGTCAATCATCAGTGAAAGGTCGCGGGTGGGGTCGGTAATTAGGTAAGAGCCGGTGCTAAAGTTGAGGGTGTAGTTTTCGCCCAACAGGCTGGAAAGGGCACTACTAGTCAGTAATTCGTGGTCCACTGTAGGCCAGAACTGCTCGCTAGCGTCGTCCCGCAGCATAAAGATGAAGTTGTCGGCCACAATGCGGGAAACAAGAGTTTCCTCGTTGGCAAACTGGTGGAACAGCTGTCCCAGAAGCCGCAGCGCTTCGTTACCAACATCATAGCCCAGCATGTCGTTGACATATTTAAAGTTGTCAATATCTACGGTGGAAATTCGGTATTCACCCGGCTTGGCCGCGGCCAGCAGCAGGGTAGCGTCGGCCTTAAACTTGACAAAGGTATCCAGCCCGGTCAGCGGGTCGTGGTAGGCAATGTCCTTCAGCGTTTTGGCGGTATTTTGCAGCACCGCATGCTTGTTGCGGTTACTGGTAATAATTGCAACGACCAGCAGTAGCATGGCCAGCACAATCAGGGCAGCGGCCAGGGTAATTTGCAGGGAGTATTTGCGTAAAATGCTGCCAAACGACAGGTCGTGTGTGTTGCGCATGGTGGAGGAAAAGATAATTGCAGTGCTTTCGCTAAGCGACATGCGGGAAATTCCTTTATTAAGAATGGAGATCAGCGCATGGGGGAGCCGGTCGCTGACCCGTAAACACATGGGTAGCTTCAACGAGGTAGGAAACAGGGTAAGCTGTCCAAAACCGCTTCGCTGAACCAGCTCATCATAGGAGTACAGCGTCAGCAGGGTCAGGTCAGTATCCCGGCGGTCAAAGGCTTTCGTTACTTCGGAAATATGCGGATAGCGCACAATCTGGAAGTGAGGGTATTTTTTGAGGATTAACTCCGACGGCAGGATTCCAATGTCCACCATGACGAGGGAGGAAAGGCCGGAAATGGATTCCGCACGGCTGTCCTTACGCTTGCCGACCAGCACCATTGGTGCCTCGTGGTAGGGCTTGGTCAGTCTAAATCCGGCTGAAAAATCCTTGGCATCCACGAAGTTTGCCAGCAAATCTACCGAATCGGGGTCAAAATTGCTACTCGAATCCACAAGCAGGTACTCAAAAGTAAAGCCGCAGTTTTTGGCGACTAAATTCAGCAGCTCCACCGAACAGCCGGACGGCTCCCCGCTTTTTGAATCAATGTACTGGAGCGGCGGCATGTCGGAATTGATGGCAACTCGCAATATCGGGTGCTGGTTAATAATTTTTACTTCATCAGGAGAAAAGGAGGGCTGGCTGATAGCCATGTCCCCATAATACTTTTCATGCAGTTCCGCATCAAAGTACACATTCTGCCGATAAATTTCCGCCATTGCTCGGTCAATCTCGTCCATCAGCTGCGAGTGATCCTTGCGCACCGCGTAATAAAAGGACTCGGTGGAAAGCCTTGCAACAATTTTGGTATTTGGAACATAGTGCAAACTTCCGCTGACCAGTGCGTCGCAAAGGCCGTCCGCCAGCATCTTTTCCGAATTAAGGTAGGAGTGATAGTCCAGCGTTACGTTAATATTGTTCTTCTTGCAGTACTCCTGTAACCGCTGGGCGTACAAATTACCCTTGTTGGTTGCCACCCGTATGCCATTCAGTGCATCAAAATCTTCGTACTGCAACGGGCT
>JAVVRO010000182.1:0-3223 GCA_036654695.1 Angelakisella sp.
GATATTTATTCTTACAGAAGAATAAAGTTCGTGAATATGTCTGCATATTATGAGCATAATTCGTGGCGAAGCCACACCTAAACTTTTCACTTTTCACTTTTCACTATCTCCCAACGGGAGATTATGAGCATTGAACTGGGTACTATTCAAATTTGTACTATTTCGAGAGTAGTAAGATAATCTACACAAACAAGCCACCGCACTAACTTTTTACGGTTAGTGCGGTGGCTTGTTTTGAGTATAAATCAGTTCTGCAAGCACAATTTCATCGGCTATCCCCTGTGCCAAATCCGTGTAACCCGAACCTGTTCCCTGTTGGGATGGGTTCGGAGTTGGATTTTTATAGCTACCAGCCTTGCAACACCATTTTTTGTACCAATCCCTCGTGGCAGGTCACTGTCACGGTGGTATACGACTTGTTACTACTGATGCAAATTCCATCCGGCTGTCCCAAAAGCTGCCAGCAGCCGCGTAATGTCAACACCGTAGTATGGGGGGCACCCTTGGCGCTTCGCCACTTGCGGGAGTAAAGGCTAACCTCCTTCTGCACACCGTTTTCGTCATATTGGTCGCTCTCCACACCCTCATACAGGCGCAAATCCGGGTCGGCTATGGCCAGTTTCATGCAAACTTCACTTTTTTTGCTGATGATTACCACACAGGGTGTATCTGTACTCCGCAGGTCGCCATTCTCCTCTATTTCGCAAGCCTCAAACAACGCATACCCTGTTTCCGTGCCGCACCGTACCACATGCCTTTGGTTGTCGCAGTGAATAACAGTGTAGGCAAAGACGCTTTTGCAAAGCCGGGTTTTTCCGCAATCCACCAGTATCGCATAGTGATATCCTGCATTTTTTGGACTGCTACCGTGGTCAATCCATGCCTTAGAAAACTCTCCCGCAGTGTCCTCGCCCAAATTTTGTGACTTGGACTGCTGTTTTCCTCTGGTGATTTTGACTGTTTGCCCCCCGGGAATCAGGTAGCCGTTACCTTTGTCATCGGACAGCAAAAGCGGCTCCTTGGTGGCAATTTCTGCACTGTAGCCCAATTCTTCCACCTCGACTTCGCCTACTGTAATCCTGTCACCCGCCGCAATATGTGTCTGAAACAGCGTTGTCTCGGTTGGATATTCGCTATTACCCTGAATGCTGCTGCCAAGGCAAACGATGGTGTCCTCAAAGAAAAACCATGATTTTTTTGCACGATGGGAACCGTTGTATTTTGGGTGCTCGTGCAGCTTCATGGCAAATACACCATTCCCGTCAAGGTCTGCTCCGCCGCAGTAGCTTTCGTCCGAAATCAGCATTTCCTCATACCCGCTCAGCAAATCTACATTGCACACATTGGCGCGTAGCTGCTCCATGGGTAGGTGGATGGCCGTTGTCCCGGGCCAGTTGTTCCAATCCCAGCCCTCCTGAACATAACCGCTGTCCTCATTGTTAATGGGATTACCACGATTCATAATCTGCAAATTGCCGTGAGCCATATACCGGCCGTACAGGTTGTTGGACAGGTAGCTTTCATTGGCCCATATGTAGCGGCTGTGTCCCCTTACCGCAGCCAGCCATTCCTTCCGGCGGTGCAGTGCAATACACCCGCTGTTCAGGCTCCAGTGCCCGCTGGGAGTTGTCTCCGGCTCCACCCCAAGCGACGGCATAAACGTGCCCTTCCAGCTTTGCGCCAGCCGTTCATAGGCGCCAGCCACTTCCCTGTCCGGAACCTCCCCGGTAACTGGATTTCCCGCAACAGACAGGTAATAAAAGGGGGAAAGCGTAGAAATGGAACCATATTCACCCCTGCCAACCGGGTGCCTTGCGGAAAGTGACACCGGCCAATGGTATAAATTGCAGTATAGTCGCATGGTAAGCAGCGATTTTTTGATAGCCGCATGGGCAGGAGCGCTAATGCGATAGGCTGTGCCGCTTAACAAATAGACCAGCGGCGCAACACCCGTCATCCCACCCAGCGAGTAAGCCGGATAATGGTTGCAGTGGTGGAACGAGCAGCCGTCCTCCTTAAACGGACCGCGAAGACCCGGTGCCGGCAACATGCAGCTGCTCAGCCAATGGCCAATTGCCGTCAGGGCACGGTCGCAGTCTCGGTCGCTGTCCAGCAGCAGTGCCGCAGCCATCATGCCGTGGGAAAGTGTGTTCAGCGTGTCCATGCTCTCCTGCCGGAGGGATTCATCCTCCCGAAACACTCTACCAAGCCCGGAAAACCAGCTCATTGCGCTGGCAATTTGTTTTTTTAGTCCCGCTTTTTTCAGGCTGTCACGCAGTAAAAACATTGCATAGTAGTATTCCCGCATCTGGTAGCCCATGTGGTGCATGGTACCCAATCCGCTGCCCTGTGCAAAGCCTTCCCATAGCATCTGCTTGGTAAGCCGCAGGAATAGGGCTTCTGCGGTGTTTTTTTCCAGCTCGTTTTGGGTTGCAATCAAGAAAAGTGCCGTGTCCAGCAGCAGTATCCCGGAGGCTCTAAAGTCTGCCGCGTTGGTAAGGGCTGTAAGCTCCTCTTTGTTTGCTTGGGGGTAGACGGCACGGTGGCAGGGCGCATTGATGGTTCTGCCCTCCAGCTTTTCAAAATCTGCCTGTAGCTCTTTCAGCGTGCGCAGGCTGCGTTTTTCAAAGGTAGTCCGTAGGAACTGTTCAAAGCGGCTTTCAACTACATGGCGTGACTCCGTGTCCCCCACGGCATCGTTGTCGCTTGCTATGGCATGACGCAACAGCCAGTCAAACCGATATAGCGACATCCAGTGGCTGTTGGCAGCGCTGTCCGCATCAAGGTTTACAAAGGGCAGCTGCCTGTCCCGAATATGGTGGCGCGCATCCACCTTGGTTAATACAATCAGTTGATCCAGCCACAGCTCACCTGCACCGGAGGTTTTTGCAGTCATCCTCAGGCCGTCCATCTGTGGGCAGGGTGTGCCATACATATCCCTTTCATAGGCAACCCACGCGGTACGCCAGCCGCAAAAATCCAGTCCCATCTCAAACCCGCAGCATTCCCGGCCATCCTTATAAAAGGAAACGCTAAGCTGTCCGTCAATGGGGTGTTCGGCACACACCCATACCGCAAAGGTATCCAGTGACTTGTCAAGACTGCGCATGTCCAACCGCGAAAAGGCAATGGGAGTGTGGATATTGATGCTGCCGCCCCGCTCAAAGCGCCACAGCAACGCACTGCTGCCGTCTTTTTTATATCTGTCGCTGATGGACAGCTT
>JAVVRO010000183.1:0-3220 GCA_036654695.1 Angelakisella sp.
CAGTCCCCCAGTACCGCCGGTTATGCAGCAGGGAATCCCCCCGTCGCAGCAGCCCAGCTTTTTTGATGACGAGGAGCCCCAGCCCCAGCAAATGCGCCGTCCCGGTGCGCGGGGCGGGCAATTTTCCCAGCGCACTGCCCCCCCCGAGCGCCCGCCCGAGCGCGAGCCCACCGACCGGGACGAAACCGCCGAAGTGACCGCGCAGCTGACCAAGATGCGTACCGGTCTGCTGGTGCGGGTGGTGGTCAACCTGCTGGCGCTGGGGCTTGTGGTCTACTTGGTACTGGCCGGCGAGTACGGCTTTCCGCTGCCGGAATTTTTGGCAGGCACCGCACAGATGGGTGCGTTTTTGTGGACAAACATTATGATTGTGGCGGTTTCGGCGCTGGTCAGCGGCAACACCATGGGCGGCGGCATCCTTGCACTGCTGCGCCTGCGCCCCAGTAACGACAGCTACACCGCGCTGACCGTCTTTGCCTGCCTTGTGCAAGTGGCATACATGGCCATGCAGCCGGGGCTAATGGCGCAGTACGGTGCCAACCTGTACCTGCCCATGGCGGCACTGATGCTGCTGTTTAATACCTTTGGCAAGCTAATTACCCTGTCCACCATGTGCGGCAGCTTCCGTTTGGCAACCGCCAAGGGCGACAAGCATGTGGCGGGTATTATGGACAACCGGGACTTTGCCCGGCGCATTTCGGGGGATATTATCAGCGAGGAACCGCAGATTGTTTACTGCACCAAGGCAAGCAGCATTGACGGATTTTTGGAGCAGGCCTTTAGCGAAAGCAAGGCCGAGGACATCTCCAAAATTATTGCCCCCATGGCGGCGCTGGCCGCGCTGGTCATGGCGCTGGTTTCCTACCTGTTTCACAAGGATATCTTTACCTCGGCCAGTGTGTTTACCGGCGCGCTTTGCATTACTGCGCCGCTGGCAGGGGTCATTGCCTCCAGCCTGCCCCTTTCCATTACCAATGGGAAGCTGCTGCGGTGGGGCGCGGCGTTCTGCGGCTATCAGGCGGTCAACCAGTTTGCCGACGCAAACGGCGTCATTTTGCGTGCGTCCCAGCTGTTCCCCAAGGGCAGCATTGTGGTGCAGGATATCCGGGTGCTGGATCGCCGCCCCATTGACAAGATTATTATTGATGCCGCCAGTGTGCTGTGCGGCTGCGATTCCGACCTGTCGGAGCCCTTTGCCGAAATGGTGGCGGACAGGGGAATGCTGTTCCAGCCCGAAAACCTAGAATATATTGACGGAATGGGGATTCTGGCGTGGGTCAACGGTCGGCGCGTACTCATTGGCAACCGCAACCTGATGGCCTCCTACGGTGTGCCCATCCCCGACCTGACCGCCGAACGGCAGGTGGTTACCGGCAAAAGCGAGGTGCTGTACCTTGCCAATGCAGGGGAGGCCGCCGCCATGTTCATTTTAAGCTACCGCGCCGACCGGCAGATGCGCCGCGCGCTGGAGCTGCTGTGCGACAGCGACATGGCTGTGTGCGTCCACTCCAACGACCCCAACCTGACCGCCGCCAAAATAAGCGCGGTGTTCGGCTTTCCTCAGGAGCTGCTGTCGGTCATTCCGGCGGCAATGCAAGCGGGCAGCGAACGCTACCTGCGCGAGCGTGTCCGTGCCGAGGCTACCGTGCTCCACAACGGAACGGCAGGCTCCTACCTGCGCACGGTGCTGGCTGCCAGAGCTTGCAACCGCACCGTCGGGCTGGAAACAGCGCTAATTTTGATGTCGGTGGTAGTGGGCTTTGCCATTGTTACCTTCTTTGCCTTTACCCAGCAGATGGAGGCACTAACTTGGGTCACGCTGACGGTCTACCAGTTTTTCTGGCTGCTAATTCAGCTGGCGGTACCGGTACTAAAGCATTAATGTCATTGCGCGGCCACAACCCATAAAGGAGGGTGTTGTTCCATGAAAAGTATTGCTGAAGCGGACAGGCGGCTACAGGTGGAAACCAACCTGAGCTTGCCGGGCGTGGTGTTCCGTAACGCGGACGCACCGCCATTTGTGCTGTATGGGGCAGCGCCCCCGGACGGCGAACACCGGTACCAGCGACTGCCCAGCGGGGTGGCGCGGGGGGTCAGCGAAGGGGTACAGCTGCTGGCAACCCACACGGCCGGGCTGCGGCTTCGCTTTTCCACCGACTCGGCCTATGTTGCCATTAAGGTGCGGCGGGTAGGGTGCGAACCCATGTCCCACATGGCACTGGCGGGACAGGCGGGGTTTGACCTGTACGCCGACTACGCCAACGGCAGCGCCTTTGTGGGGACATTTTTCCCCGACTCCGGCCGTGCCGACTGCTACGAAGCAGTGGTGCGCTTGCCCGACCGCCAGCTGCGCAACTACACCCTGAACTTCCCCCTGTACAGCCCGGTGCTGGAGCTGCTGGTGGGGCTGGAGGAAGCGGCGACGGTGGGCGCCGGCGCGAGTTACAAAAACCAGCCGCCCATTGTGTACTATGGCTCGTCCATTACCCAAGGCGGCTGCGCCTCCCGCCCGGGCAACGCTTACCAAAGCATTATTGCCCGGCAAAACGGAATAGACTACCGCAATCTGGGCTTTTCCGGCGGGGCAAAGGGGGAGGATGCCATGGTGGACTACCTGATGGTTCAGCCCATGTCGGCGCTGGTCTGCGACTACGACCACAACGCCGAAACCGTGGAGCTGCTGGAGCGCACCCATTACCGGCTGTACAGTCGGGTGCGGGCGCAAGCCCCCGGGCTGCCCATTGTGCTGGTCAGCAGGCCTAACTTTTGCGCCGACAGCAGGGAGGATATCCTGCGGCGCGCCGTAATACACAACACCTACCTGCGCGGTGTGACCGCGGGGGACCAAAAGCTGTGGTACCTTGACGGCGGGCGGCTGTTTGACAGCGACTACGCCGACTGCTCCACTGTGGACGGCTGCCACCCCAACGACTTTGGGTTTGTCCACATGGCAAAGGGCATTGGGGCGGTGCTGCGGCAGGCACTGGCGGAGCCGGACGGCAGGAACGACACTAAACTGTAACCAAACTGTAACAAAGCGGGCGTATTCTGCACAAAGTTTTGCAGTTTTACGAATAGTTACAGGTATTCTCTACAATACAACGAATGTGGTAAATAACTATTGCAATTGGTAACAGAATGTAATATACTGCAACTGTGGAAAGGATACGGAGAAGCCTTTCACCAAACAAAGACTAAATTATAATGGAGGAAACTAACT
>JAVVRO010000184.1:0-3160 GCA_036654695.1 Angelakisella sp.
ATCAGCAACATTGTGGACATCACCAACTATGTCATGCTGGAATACGGCCACCCCATGCACGCCTTCGACCTTGAAAATGTCGCTGACCACCGCATTGTGGTGCGTAACGCCAAGGCTGGCGAAGCGATTGTGACACTGGACGGGCTGGAGCGGAAGCTGACCCCCGAAATGCTGGTCATTGGTGACGCCAACGCGCCTTCCGCCATTGCGGGCGTAATGGGCGGCGAACACAGCGGCATCAGCGACACAACCCAAACCATTGTCTTTGAGTCGGCCTGCTTCTTGGGCAGCTCGGTGCGTACTACCTCCAAAAAAGTAGGACTGCGTACCGAAGCCTCCGGCCGGTTTGAAAAAGGCTTGGATAGCCGTACCTGTGCCCCCGCACTGGCCAGAGCCTGTCAGCTGGTAGAGCAGCTGGGGGTTGGCGAAGTCGTCGGCGGCGTTGTGGACATAGACAACGGAAAAGCCCCGCTGCGCCGCATTCCCTTTGACGCGGCATGGATTAACCGTTTTATCGGCATTGACGCCACGCGGGATGAGATGGTAAAAATGCTGGCCTCGCTGGACATTGCTCTGGAGGGTGATGTTTTGGTCGCACCCAGCTACCGCGCCGATTTGGAGCACAAGGCCGACATTGCCGAGGAGGTAGCGCGCCTGTATGGCTACAACAACATCCCCACCACCGCCCTCACCGGCATTGCCGAGGGCAGCTACACCCCGCGCCAGAGCTTTGACCGCAAGGCTTGCAGTACCCTGCTCGCACTGGGTTGCAGTGAAATTATCACCTATTCCTTTATCAGCCCGCGGCTGTACAACAAAATCAGGATGCCCGCAAACGACCCACTGCGCAATTCCGTCACCATCCTGAACCCGCTGGGCGAGGACAGTAGCGTCATGCGCACTACTGCCATTCCCTCCATGCTGGATGTACTGGCGCGCAACTACAGCAACCGCAACCCCGCCGCCCGCTTGTACGAGATTGCTACCGAGTACCTGTCCAACGGTCCTGACAAGCTCCCAGAGGAAAAGCCCGCAATTATGGTGGGCTGCTACGGCAAGGATGAGGATTTTTACAGTTTAAAGGGCATTGTCGAAGGCTTGCTGGCCGCCGCTGGCGTTACCGGCTGCGACTACACCGCCGACGCGGAGCATCCAGTCTTCCACCCCGGGCGCTGCGCGGTGATTACCCAAAATGGAACCCGTCTGGGCGTGTTGGGCGAGGTTCACCCGCAGGTAGCCGAAAACTTTGGGTTGGACACCCGCTGCTATGTGGCGCAGCTGGATGGTGACCTGCTGTACGCCTGCCACAACCCCAAAAAGCTGTATACCCCCCTGCCCAAGTTCCCGGCCTCCGGACGCGACCTTGCGGTAACCTGCGACGAGTCGCTGACCGTTGCAGCCATGGAAAAGGTGATTATTGCCCAAGCGGGCAAGCTGCTGGAACGGCTGGAGCTGTTTGACGTTTACCGCGGCGCACAGATAGCCGAGGGCAAAAAATCGGTAGCCTATTCCCTTTCGCTGCGTGCTGCTGACCACACCCTGACGGTAGAGGAATGTGACAAGGTGATGAGCGCTGTTTTTGCGGCGCTGGAGCAGCTGGGCGCGGAAATCCGCCGCTAAATTTGTGATTACACTTGTATTCCAGCGCAAAATGAAGTATACTAAGAGGGTATAAGTACAGATGATAGAAACAAACGGAGGTGTAGGTATGGCTGCACATGAACCAACCATAGCTTTTTCCATTGCCGAGGATAAAGAACGCGAGGTGCGGGAGGTTTTGACCACCGTATACGAGGCACTTCGGCAGAAGGGCTACAATCCCATCAATCAAATTGTAGGCTACATCCTCTCGGAGGATCCCACCTATATCACCACTCACAATAACGCGCGGAGCCTGATTCGCCACGTTGACCGTGACGAGCTGCTCCAGCTTTTAGTGAAGTCCTATCTTGCCAAGGGGTAGTACTAAAAACGGAGGTAACTTTATTATGCCGGGAAAAAACGAGTTCCTAATGTATCGCAACAAGCCGCTGGTACGCAGTGGAAAGACGATTTACTACGGCTTCCCTTATGAGCCGTATGTGGCCATGCTGCAAATTATTGGCACCATCCCCGATGGCGTTGCCGATTTACAGCTGTCCAACAAGGTCATGGTACAAATTCTTTCTACCGATGAAAGCAAAAATCCCGCCGAGCGCATTACCAAGAAAGCTGAAAAGCAGGGACTGTACGAGGCGCTTAACATTGCCAGTATTTGGCTGGACAGAATTCTGGAAACGCCGGTATAAGCTGCGAATCCACAAAGCACAGGAGCGGGAAGTCGTTTGACTTCCCGCTCCTGTTTCGTTTTTTGAAATTCGCATTATTGGTCGCTGGGTAGCTCGTCTTTTTTTGACACCTGGGGCAGTTCGGCTGTGTCTTGGTTAAAGATGGTAATCTGCTCCGATTCATCGGGAGCGGTCGCAATGCCGTCCTCCCGCATCAAACGGTCAATCTCTACCGCATCCCGCAGTGCCTCCCGCTTTTGGGAAACAGCATTGGCGCGCATTGCGCGACGTTTTTCATTCTCCTGCTTCATATCGTCGATGGTCTGCGTACGCAGGGCGCGCTGCTTTTTAACATAAATTTTGACATTCCCCGTCAGCTTGTTGTAGTTCCAGATGCTCAGGGCAAGAATCAGCAGAACCAGCAGTCCCATGCCCGCAATGCCAAAGCTGGCAATCCACGAGACCAGCAGCGTCACCGGGTTGCCGGCTGCATACATGCTGGAGATGGCACCCATGCCGCTATAGGCAGCTGCGTCGGTGGCCACCGCCGCCTGTGTGAACAGCCCCGACATCCCCATGGAGCAGTAGAACATGGCTACCATGGACAGCAGACTGCACAGCAGCGACTTGACAATACCACCGCGACAGATGGCAACTACCAGCAGCAGCAGGTAGGGCAGCATGGTAAAGTCCATGGAGGGCTGGAAAATATTATTGGGTAGCACACCACCCAGCCAAACCATAAACGGTACAAACGCAATTGACAGGAGCAGCACCGCAGGATTTCCAAGGCCGTTGACCGAGCTAAGGCCGACAGTCAGGCTACCATGCAGACCCAGCTTGTTGTGGGAAAGCTCATGCAGGCCTTGTGCAAGCGGCTTGATGGCATCCCC
>JAVVRO010000185.1:0-3105 GCA_036654695.1 Angelakisella sp.
GAGTCATTTTGGTTTAACTGCTTACTCCCACTCGATAGTCGCAACTGGCTTGGGGGTCAGGTCGTACAGCACACGGTTGACGCCCTTGACCTCGGTGACAATGCGCTGGGTAATCTTTTGCAGCAGCGCCCAGTCTAGCAGCTCAATGGTGGCGGTCATGGCGTCAATGGTGTTGACAGCACGAATAATGACCGGGTATTCAAAGCTGCGGGCATTGTCGCGTACCCCCACCGACTTAAAGTCCGGCACCGCGGTAAAGTATTGCCAAACCTTGCCCTCCAACCCGGCAAGCTTGAACTCCTCGCGCAAAATGGCATCCGATTCCCGCACCGCTTCCAGACGGTCACGAGTAATAGCTCCTAAGCAGCGCACGCCCAGTCCCGGGCCGGGGAAGGGCTGGCGGTATACCATGGCATCTGGCAGCCCCAGCTCCTTGCCGCAAGCACGAACCTCATCCTTAAATAGCATTTTCAGCGGCTCTACCAGCGTGAATTGCAGATCGTCGGGCAGGCCACCCACATTGTGATGGCTCTTGACCGTCTTGGCGGTCTTGGTGCCGCTTTCCACAATGTCGGGGTAGATGGTACCCTGCGCCAAAAAGTCGATGCCAGAGAGCTTTCTGGCCTCCTCCTCGAAGACCCGGATGAACTCCGCACCAATAATCTTGCGCTTCTGCTCCGGTTCGGCCACTCCCTCCAGCTTGCCAAGAAAGCGCTCCACCGCGTCAACATAAATCAGGTTGGCCGACATCTGGTTGCGGAATACCTCCACGACCTGCTCCGGTTCGCCCTTGCGCAGCAGACCATGGTTGACATGGACACAAACCAGCTTGTCCCCAATGGCGCGCAGCAGCAGCGCTGCCACCACCGAGCTGTCCACACCGCCGGATAGCGCCAGCAGCACACGGCGGTCACCCACCTGCCGGCGCACCAGCTCAATCTGGTCGGCAATAAAGTTCTGCATGTTCCAGTTTTTTGCGGCCTTGCAGCGGTTCAGCACAAAGTCGGAAAGCTCTGCCACCGTGTGACCCGTTGCATCGTCGCACTCCAGCACCGGCAATCCGCAGCCCGTAAGGGCAGCCGACGGTACAATGGAAACACCGTCCACAACACGGTTTGCCCCCGCGCTGTAAATAATACCCCGCAGGTTGGGCAGCGCTGCAACCTCGGCAGCGGTCAGGTCGTGGGGATGAATCTCAGAATATACGCCCAGCTCCCGGATTTCGCGAGCAATCAAGGTGTTTTTGTCACTGCCAAGGTCAATAACCAGTATCATATCCTGCTGCATATTGTATTACTCCTCTTATCTCTTTGGTCTGTGGACGAGTAGCTTTTCTACCCATCCTTTTTTGTACTTTAAGGAAATATAGCCAATGATTGAAATGACCAAGGCTCCAATGGTATCAACAATTAAATCCTTCATAGTGTCCTTGAGCGCCGCCTGCCCTAAAAACAACTCGCCGGCCTCGGTGCCAAACTTTTGCATGTTGGTGCCCATCATGGAGTCGGCGGTAAATTCGTAGATTTCCCATGCAATGCCCAGCGCCAGCGCAAAGCAAAAGGCAAAGGTCGCAACAAACGCAGGGCTTAAGTTGACCGGAACCTTGTCGGTGCGGTTAAGCAGATTGATAAAGGAAAAACCCAGTGCTCCCAGCATCGCCCCGCTAAAGGTGTGAAGCATGGTATCCCAGTGGGGGACATTGTAGTAAAAGCTGCGTACCTCGCCCAGATAAATAGCGCAGTACAAAAATATCGCGTATAGCACCAGCATGGTAGAGGGGATTTCAATGTTCACTCGCTTTTTGAGAAAGCCGGGCAGCATCATGCCAAAAATGCCCAGAACGCACTGGGAAAGCATCAGTACATAATCGCCCTTGACCCGCTGAAATGGGTCGGAGCGGCTGGACAGCGTAGGCGCGCGCACCATGGCTACAACAACAAAAATCAGGCTGGCCACCAAGGTGATAAAGACAAAGTAATTGAAAAAAACCTTCCAAGGAATTCTCTTTTTTTCTCGCTGACGCATAGCGTTGCTCCTTCCGGCTTGTAACTGAGGTGTACAGCTTATTATAGTGGTTTTATGGGATAAAATCAACAAAAATTATTGTTTCTTTTGCCATTGTGGCCAATCTGTAAATTCTGTGACACTTCCTTGACAGCCACCCCGGGTAAGAGTATCATTTTGTTATTGGTGAAAGAATAAAAGAAGGACGGACTGTTATGAATCAAAAGCTGTTACGGCGAATACTTGCCATTATTCTTGCGGCGATGCTGGGACTTTCGGCGTTGTCCGGCATTATCCTTGCATTTGTCTAGTACGCTACTGTGCGTATCTCCCCCGTTTTAAAAAAGAGGTCTGTTGCAGCTGCAACAGACCTCTTTGCTTACTTTGTTATTCTTGTGCAGCGTTTTTGCGGGCTTCAATGGCCGCAATGGCGTCCTTGCGGGACAGATTGATTCTGCCCTGCTGGTCAATTTCGCTGACCATAACAAGGATTTCGTCGCCCACGGCAACAATGTCCTCCACCTTTTCCACGCGCTTGTTGTCCAGCTTGGAGATGTGAACAAGGCCTTCCTTACCGGGAGCAATTTCAACAAATGCACCAAAGGTCATCAGGCGGGTAACCACGCCCTTGTAGATGGCACCGACCTCCGGGTCGTTGACAATCGTCTCAATGACCATGACCGCGCGGCGGCAGTCCTCAATGCTAATGGCCGAAACAAAAATATGTCCGTCGTCCTCAATGTCAATTTTGACACCGCACTCGGCGCAAATCTTCTGGATGACCTTGCCGCCCGAACCAATGACTTCACGAATCTTGTCGGGGTCAATGGTCAGGGTTAGCATCTTGGGAGCATACTTGGAAAGCTCAGGCCGCACCGCGGGGATCGCCTTGAGCATAATTTCGTCTAGGATATAGTTTCTGGCCTTGTGGGTCTTTTCAAAGGCTTCCTTGATGATGGCGGGGGTAAGTCCGTCAATCTTTAGGTCCATCTGAATGGCGGTAATGCCCTTGTGGGTTCCGCCGACCTTAAAGTCCATGTCGCCGAAGAAGTCCTCCAGCCCCTGAATGTCCACCATGGTCATCCAGCGGTCGCCCTCGGT
>JAVVRO010000186.1:0-3094 GCA_036654695.1 Angelakisella sp.
CCGGGATGCCCGTACCAATGGCGTGGTGGAGCAGGCGCTGCAAAAAATGGATGCCCGGACGCTGTACCGGGAAACAGGCAACCAGATTATGCCGCTGAACACCTTGTTCCAGCTGCTTGCTACCGACCTGACACAGGCCAAAACGCTCTTGTTTATGCCGGACTTGTTTGCCTATACCCTGTGCGGAGCCGCTGTCTGCGAACGCACCATTGCCTCGACCAGCCAGATGCTGAACCCTGTGACAGCCCAGTGGAGCGAGGCGGTACTGCACACCTTTGGCATTCCCAAGGAGCTGTTTGCCGACAGCGTACCCAGCGGCACGATCATTGGCAGCTACCACGGTGCCAAGGTCATTGCCGTGGCGGGACACGACACCCAGTGCGCGGTGGCCGCCATGCCGGTAACTCCCCAAGACACCGCCCACACGGCGTTTTTGTCCTGCGGCACTTGGAGCCTCTTTGGGACGGAGCTGGACGAGCCGATTTTGACCGAGCACAGCAACCGCTTGGCACTGTCCAACGAGCTGGGCGCTAACGGCAAAATTAACTACCTCAAGAACATCATCGGCCTGTGGCTGATTCAGGAGAGCCGCCGCGAATGGAGACGGCAGGGCACCGACTATTCCTATGCCGAGCTGGAGCGCTTGGCACTGGAAGCGCCTGCGCTGTGCAGCTTCATTGACCCGGACGCACCGGAGTTTACCCCCACCGGGGACATTCCCGCGCGGGTACGCGCCTTCTGTAAGCGCACCGGGCAGCCGGTACCGCAGTCGGTGGGGGAGGTCATGCGCTGCATCTACCAAAGCTTGGCGTTAAAATACCGCTATGCGCTGGAGCAGCTGCAACAGGTGACCGGCAAGGAGTTTACCACGCTGCACATTCTGGGCGGCGGTACCAAGGATAAGCTGCTGTGTCAGATGACCGCCAACAGCTGCAACATCCCGGTGGTGGCCGGGCCTGTGGAGGCAACGGCACTGGGCAACATTATCATCCAGTTGACCGCGCTGGGGGAGCTGGCCGACCTTGCCGCGGGACGGGAACTGATTGCCAGAACCGAAGGCCTGACGCAGTATACCCCATGGGAACAGGAGCAATGGAACCAAGCCTATGAGCAATACAAAAAAATATTTTAATAGGGAGGTACAACAATGTTATATCCCAAAATAGGAATCCGTCCTGTCATTGATGGCCGCTGGGGCGGCGTGCGCGAGGCACTGGAGGCACAGACCATGGGCATGGCGCACAATGCCGCAAAGCTAATTCGCGAAACCCTGAACTACCCCGACGGTACGCCGGTGCAGTGCGTCATTGCGGACACTACCATTGGCGGCGGTGCCGAGGCAGCTGCTTGCGCAGACCAGTTTTCCACCCAAAATGTAGTAGCAACCCTTTCAGTGACTCCCTGCTGGTGCTACGGCAGCGAAACCTTTGACATGGACCCCAAAACCATTAAGGCCGTTTGGGGCTTCAATGGCACCGAGCGTCCCGGCGCGGTCTATCTGGCGGCGGTGATGGCGGCACATGCCCAGCGCGGACTGCCCGCATTTTCCATCTACGGGCATAATGTGCAGGATGCCAATGACACGACTGTACCCGACGATGTATCGGAAAAGATTCTGCGCTTTGCCCGGTGCGCTACAGCGGTGGGCTGGATGAAGAACAAGGCCTATGTCAATCTGGGTGGCGTGGCCATGGGTATTGCCGGATCCTACTGCAACGCGGACATGTTCCAAAAGTACTTTGGCATCCGTGCCGAGTGGGTGGACATGACCGAGATTATTCGCCGCATTACGCTGGGCATTTACGACCCCACCGAGTACGAAAAGGCACTGGCGTGGATTAAGGCCAACTGCAAGGAGGGTCTGGACATTAACGCTGGCAAGTCTTTGCCGCCGGTCATTACCAAATCCAAAGTAGTTGCGCCCGAAAAGGACTGGGAATTTATTACCAAAATGACCATGGTCATGCGGGATATTTTTTACGGCAACCCCGCGCTGGACGCATTGGGCTGGCATGAGGAAGCACTGGGCAGAAATGCCGTAGCGGGCGGATTTCAGGGGCAGCGCCAGTGGACAGACTGGCTGCCGAACGCGGACTTCAGCGAGGCGATTATGGCCTCTACCTTTGACTGGAACGGCGCGAAGATGCCCACACCCTTTGCCACCGAAAACGACACCCTCAACGGGGTATCAATGATGCTGGGCACCTTAGTAGCCCACACTGCGCCCTGCTTCCACGATGTGCGCACCTACTGGAGTGCCGAGGCCTGCGAGCGTGTGACCGGCAAAGCTCCCAAGGGCGTTGCCAAGGACGGGTTTATCCACCTCATTAACTCCGGCGCTACCGCGCTGGACGGCAGTGGCGCGGTCAAGAACAGCAAGGGCGAGGGCTGTATGAAGCCGTTCTGGGAGATGACCGAGCAGGATATTCAGGCCTGCACCGACGCGACCGACTGGCGGCGCGCTAACTACGAGTATTTCCGCGGGGGCGGCTTTTCCAGTCACTTCCGCTGCGCAGCGGAAATGCCCGTCACCATGCTGCGGGTCAATGTAGTGGATGGCATCGGTCCGGTACTGCAAATTGCCGAGGGCAGCACAGCCAACCTGCCCGACAGCATCCACAAGACCATTGACGACCGCACCGACCGCACTTGGCCGACCACCTGGTTTGCTCCACGCCTGACCGGGCACGGCGCATTTACCGATGTGTACAGCGTTATGGCCAACTGGGGCGCAAATCATGGCGTTACCGTTTACGGGCATGTGGGTGCCGACCTTATTACGCTGGCATCCATGCTACGCATTCCGGTGACCATGCACAATGTCCCCGCCGAGCAGGTATACCGCCCCCACGCATGGTCTGCCTTTGGCACCGAAAACACCGAAGCAGCGGACTACAAGGCCTGCGCTGCCTATGGCCCGCTCTACAAGTAATTCATTATTAGCAAGGGGTATTAGCGTGAAAGAACTTCACGCTACCCTCGCGGGGCGATGCGCAGTACGATTCGTTCGCTTCGCTCACTTCCGTACCAATCGCGCAGGTCCTACGGACGGATGTTTGCGCCTGCCACTGGCAGCCGCATTTCCTACGGAAAC
>JAVVRO010000187.1:0-2999 GCA_036654695.1 Angelakisella sp.
ACTGGCGCGTCCCTATGCGCAGTACCAAAACGCTTCGCGTTTATGGTACAATAGCTTATTGTACAGAGCGTTCCACCAAGGGCAGCACAGCGGTGGAATGCTGGTATCTTATACAAGCGGCGAAAGGCGGTGAAGCGGTGCTGACCTTCCAAAATGTTTCCAAGGCCTACGGCAAACAGGCGGTGTTAGCCGACATTTCCCTGCGGGTTCTCCCCGGCGAATGCGTGGGACTGTGCGGCGAAAATTCGGCGGGTAAAACTACACTGCTGTCCATTGCCGCAGGCCTTGTCAAGGCGGATAGTGGCAAGGTGTTGCTGTCGGGCACCGCCGCGCTGGTACCCCAGCAGGACACCCTGCCGGACTACCTGACCGTTACCCAGTGCCTTGCGCTGTTTTATGCCGCCCACCACCGTGCAACCGGGGAGCTGTTTGCCCCCGACAGCACGGAACTACTGCTGGGACTGGGGGACTACCGTCGTCAGCAGCTTAAAAAGCTTTCGGGAGGGCGCAGGCGGCGGCTTTCCATCTGCCTTGCGCTGGTGGGGCAGCCCGCGCTGCTGCTTCTGGATGAACCCTTTGCCGGGCTGGACATTGCCGCGCGGCAGGAGCTTGCCCGCACGCTGACCGAGCTCAAGCACGCAGGGAGGGGCGTTTTGCTGTCCGCCCACGAGCTGCCGGAGATTTTGGCCTGCTGTGACCGAGTTGTGGTACTGCGCGACCGGCAGATTCGAGCAGAGATTTCCCTTGACCGCCAGCAAAGCAGCGATGGGGCACTGTCTCAACAAATTGTAGAAGCCATAACTGGCGAACCACCCCAATCGGTAATGGAAAGGAATTTTTGATGATGGATGAACAGAACACTTCCCCACTGCCCATGGAGAATCCGCAACCGATGCCCGCACCCCACAAAAAGCCCAAACCGCTGCTGCTGAGCGTCATTGCCCTAGCAGTGGTGGCGGTGACTACCGTTACGGCGCTGGGAATTAATGCCGTGGTCAACAACCCCCAAAAGGTGGTGCTGTCTGCCATGGACAACGCCTCCGCGGCCACTGCCGCACAAAGCAAGCAGATAGCGCAGGATTTTCCCGCTGCCGCCAAGCTTGCCGCGCTGCAAAGCAGCGGTATGAACGGCCAGTTTCAGCTGACGCTGGACGACCTGCTGCTGCCTGACAATTCGCAGCTGGTAACCAATCTGCTGACCGGCGCTTCGCTGACGGGCAGTATTTCTGCCGACCCTGCCGCCAAAGTTACACAGGGAACGGTAGCCGTTTCCGCTTTGCAGCAAAAGCTGGTGGAATTTTACTTTGCCGCAGATAAAAATGAGTTGCAGGTGGCCGTGCCCAGCCTGCTGCCCCGCACCTTCGGGTTTCGGCTGGACACCTTGGCGGAGGACTTGGAAAAAAGCGTCATTGGGGGCGGCATTACCCTGAGCGACGAGGAAAAAGCGGAGCTGCTTCCACAGCTGGACGAACTGACCGACCTGTCGCCCCGGGATGCGGCTGCCATGGCCGACGAGTTGGCCGCGGTTACCGGTGCTATGAAAGACCAGTTGCGCGCGGCGCTGGTACAAAGCGGGCTAAAAAAGCTGGATAAAACCCCAGAGGGTACCCGCTACGGCACCGTGCTGACCGGCGAACAGGCCGAGGCACTGGCCACCGAGGCTCTTGACCAGCTTTCCAAAACCCAGCTGGCACAGCAGATGGAGCTGCTGTGCCAGAGCTTGGGGGAGAGTGCCCCCGCCCTTGCGGCCAACTACCAGTCCCTAAAGGAAACGCTTCAACAGGTAACCTATGGGGATACCACTATGATTTTTACCGTAAAAAGTCGCCAGCTGGTCGGCTTTGCGCTGGAGGGTACCGTTACCACCCCCGACAGCGACAGGGTAGAGACGCTGCAAGTAACCACAACATTGGGCGAGCAGGAGCGGATTTCCATCGCCTTAACCATGGCGGATGGGACACCGGGCGGCATTTTCATGAACATTGCCAGCAGCTATCAGGACAAAAAGCGGGAGATTACCGTAGCCTCCTCATTCCATGACGCTGCGGATGTGGAACAGGCAAAGGTAGACTATACCCTGTCCATGGACGGAAGTCAGCCGGTTGCCACCACCCAGACGAACTTGTCCGTGTCGGCGGGAGACAGCACCTACCGCACTACCCTTACGCTTGCACTCAGCGGCAGTACCACTATTACCGGAGACAGTGTAACGCTGGACTACCCCGAGATTTCCCTGCGGGCGCATCTTCCCGGCACCGGGGAGCTGGCGGTTGCGCTGGCGGGTCGGATAGACTACACGCCGCTGGCCGCGCCCCTGACGCTGACCCCCGGCGAGGAGCTGCTTAAAATGACCGAGGCAGAGCTGAACCGGATTAGGCGGGACTACCTACTGGCACTGCTAGAACATCCCATTTTGGGAAAGCTGTTTGGGATGCTGTTGTCATAGCGCCATGAAATTGTTCTTTTTTACCCTTGCCATTGACCTGAAAACAGCGCTTAAAACGGTAGCAATACCGTTTTTTGTGCTACTGGCTGGGCTGGCCTTGGGGGTGTGGCTGCTTCGCCCTGTTCCCGGGCAACCGGTACAGCGGCTGTCCATGGCAGTGGAAAATAACGACACCCACCCAGTTAGTGCCCTGTCCATTGCTATGCTAAGCGATGACCCTGCCATGAGCAAGGCCGTTGCGGTAACGGTAGTACAGCAGGGAAGCTATGACCCCGCCGACTATGATTTGGTGGTGGTGCTGCCCGAGGGCTTTCTGGAAAGCGTACTGCGGGGGGACAACCTGTCACCGTCGCTGACCGTCAACCATGCAACGCCGGTGGAGCAGGTGCTAATTACCCAGCTGGCCGCCGCCGCCGAAAGCTACTGTGCGGTCTTTCAGTCCAACATTTACGCCGTCCTGAATGCGGCACAGCAAAGCGGGCTTACCCCCGACCGGCTGGACTACCTGACGCTGGAAATGAACACGCTGTTTTTGCAGCAGTTTATCCACCGG
>JAVVRO010000188.1:0-2323 GCA_036654695.1 Angelakisella sp.
CCCACCATATTCTGCAAACACCAGTCAGCGACATTGCCGTGTTCGACTTGGACGGTGACGGTGTGCAGGAGCTGGCCACCATCGAGCCGTTCCATGGGGACAGCATGAAGATTTACAAGCAGACCCCTGACGGATATGCCGAGGTATACCACTACCCCAACCCCATGAACTTTGCCCATGCCCTGTGGGCGGGTGAGCTGCGGGGCAGTCCCGCCGTGGTGCTGGGGATTCGCCGGATGGACAGCGAGCTGGCAGTCATTCGCAGTGACGGCAAGGGCGGCTACACCACCGAAACGCTGGAAACCGGCGGTGGCCCCAGCAATGTGGACATTATTCCCGGCAAGACACACGACCTGCTGGTCTGTGCCAATCACACCAAAAACGAAGCTGCGGTTTACTTTGTAACCGACTGAAAGGAAGAAGACAAACGATGCTGGAAGCACTAAAGCAAGAGGTACTAAAGGCCAATCTGGCATTGCCGAAGTATGGTCTGGTTACCTTTACCTGGGGCAATGTTTCGGCCATTGACCGCACCCGCGGCCTAGTAGTCATTAAGCCCTCCGGTGTGGAGTACGACACCATGACTGCCAATGACATGGTGGTGCTGGACTTGGACGGCAACAAGGTGGAGGGCAAGCTAAACCCCTCCTCCGACACCCCGACCCATCTGGAGCTGTACCGTAAATTTGGCGAGGTGGGTGGTATTGTACACACGCATTCCCGCTGGGCAACGCTGTGGGCACAGGCCAAATGCGGCATCCCGCCGCTGGGCACCACCCACGCTGATTATTTTGGCGGTGAAATTCCCTGTACCCGCCTGCTGACCCCTGCCGAAATTAACGGCGAGTACGAGCTGGAAACCGGGCGGGTCATCGTCGAGCGGTTCCGCGGCAGTAACCCGACCCACATTCCGGCGGTGCTGGTGGCCAGCCATGGTCCCTTTGCATGGGGCAAGGACGCGCAAGAGGCCGTCCACAACGCCGTAGTGCTGGAGGAGGTTGCCATGATGGCATGGCACGACCGGGTCATGGGTACCAGTGAACCGATGCAGCCCGAGCTGCTAAACAAGCACTTTATGCGCAAGCACGGCCCCAACGCTTACTACGGGCAGGGGGACAAGGGATGAATCGATACCAACTTGGCCTATACGAAAAAGCCATGCCTGCCGACCTTGGCTGGCGGGAAAAGCTGGAAGCGGTGAAAGCCGCCGGCTTTGACTATCTGGAGCTGTCCATTGATGAAAGCGACGCCAAGCTGGCGCGGCTGGACATGACCGAGGGCGAAATTGCCGAGCTGTGTGCCGCCATGGGACAGACCGGGGTTTATATTCGTACCATCTGCCTGTCCGGTCACCGCAAGTATCCCTTTGGCGCCCACGACCCAGCGGTACGCAAGGCCAGCTTTGTCATTATGGAGAAGGCTATTTTGCTGGCGTGGCGGCTGGGGGTACGCATCATCCAGCTGGCGGGCTACGATGTGTACTACGAGGACAGCGACCTGTCCACACTGGCGCACTTTGAGGAAAGCCTGCGCAAATCGGTGCAGCTGGCGGCAGCTTATGGCATTTTGCTGGGCTTTGAAACCATGGAAACGCCATTTATGGACACCGTTGCAAAGTCGATGTGCTATGTCAAAAAGCTTGGATCCCCCTATCTGGGGGTCTACCCCGACATTGGCAACCTAACTAACGCCGCGCTGCTGTACCACCACAATGTAATGGAGGATTTGGCACTGGGCGACGGGCACATTTACGCCGCGCACCTAAAGGAAACCGTTCCGGGGGCTTACCGCGAAATTCCCTTTGGTACCGGCCACACCGACTTTACCGGTTGCATTCGCGTGCTGTATGGCATGGGGGTGCGCCTGTTTACCGGGGAATTTTGGTATGTGGGCAGTCCCATTTGGGAGCAGGAGCTGGCACATGCGGCCAGTTTTTTACGGGAGCACATCGTTGCCGCAGTGAATGCTTAACAGACACCCCAGCGCTCCGTTTGGCTTGACTTTTTGGAAAAACGGAGTATAATAGCAATGTTCGCACGAAGCGAATGACGAGGCACCGATGTGCTTCAGGAATACCAGCAAATACTGCACAGCGCAGCGATTTGCACAGGAAGGCGTATCACCGCACAAGTTTATCACAAAAAAATTGGGGGAGGAACTGTAAAATGGCATGTCTTTTGGTACCCGCGGCAGAGGCAATTATTATGACAGTTGCAGCAAAGGTCATGGAGTCAAACGAGCAAAAGCAGGCACGCAAGGGGAGCATCCGGGAGGATTCTGTTCCGTCGGCAACAAGGATTCCCTTTTCCAAAAAGCTGAAATG
>JAVVRO010000188.1:2333-2927 GCA_036654695.1 Angelakisella sp.
ATGGGGCGGTTCTGCTTTGCTGGCATTCGAGCACCTGTGGCACGGGGAAATAACTCCGTGGTTTCCCTTTCTGACCGCTGCCGGTTCTCCGGCTGATACTGCCGAGATGCTGCTGGAGCTGTCCACCGTGGGTGTGTCCATGGCGGTTTTGGTTACGGCCGTCTGGGCTGTCCTGCTGGTGGTTGTCAGCAGGATGGAGCATCGGGCGCTTCCTTTGCAGCCTGTGGGAGAAACCAGCCTATGACACTTCTAACCACGGTATTTGCCGCTATTATCTGCACCATCATCTGGTATAAAAATGAAGCAAAAAGCAAAATGATGGTGGGTACCCTGTGCTGGATTTACTGGGGAGCGTCCCTGATGTGGCTCATCGATGGGGTTTTCGGTTATCTGGAGATGGGCGCGGACTATTTTACTCCGGCACCCGCAGAGATGCTGAACGACTTGTATCTTGGTCTGTCCGTCGTTGCACTGGGACTAGTAATCTGGCTGGTTATTTTGCTGGTTAAGGATCCCAAAGGCGTAGTTCGGGCGGCGCTTTTTCAAAAAGAGAATTAGGCGGTCAAAAAAGCGGTTCTGCTGATGATAGCAGAA
>JAVVRO010000189.1:0-2921 GCA_036654695.1 Angelakisella sp.
ACAGTTAATTTCTGTCCCGCCGCCGGGGTTCTATCGGCAGACAACTCTCTGTCTGGTTTCATACAAGACTTCAACTCCTGTAAATAATATTGAGTGATCTTCTATCTATAGTATAAACCTTTCCCGGTAAAAAGGAATGGTTTTTTGTAAGATTTAACTGAATGTTTGCAATTCATTCCGGATTTCATAATACTAGGATGGGAGGAAACAATTGTGGAATCGTTTCCTTCAGAGCTCAGAAAACTCCGCTGCGTATTACAGCGTAGGAGGGTGGCACAAACGACAGGGCAAATGAAAACCCTCTTAGGTTTAGTGGACTGCTAGGGTAAAAAAACCAGCAGGATTCGCAAACAGGAGCAAGCCACCGCAGCGTGATATTTATTTGACAAACCCTTTGGGCGGGTGTACAATAATGATTATCTAATTTACTGTAGAAAGGATTGGACGCAGCAATGAACAAAGGGAAAATCTCCAATGCTGTCATCAGCCGTCTGCCCCGTTACTACCGCTTTTTAGGCAGGCTGCTGCGCGATAATGTCACACGCATTTCCTCGAAGGAGCTGGCGGAGCTGATGCAGGTAACTGCCTCCCAAATCCGGCAGGATTTGAACTGCTTCGGCGGGTTCGGGCAACAGGGCTACGGCTACAATGTCGAATTGCTGCACCACGAAATCGGTGAGATTTTGGGACTGGGCAACAAGACTCCGGTTATCCTGATTGGCGCGGGCAACCTAGGCAAGGTGGTTGCCAACCAGCTTGACCTGCAAACCAGAGGGTTCCAGTTGGTTGCCGCCTTTGACCGTTCGCCCAGCACCATTGGGCAGCCGCTGATTGGCCTGACCATTCGCGACATTGCCGAGCTGGAGCAGGTATGCGCCCAGCTGTCACCCAAGGCCGCTATTATCTGTGTTCCAACCGCTGCCGCCGCCGAGCTTGCCGACAAGCTGGTGGGACTGGGCATTGTGGGCTTTTGGAACTTTTCCTCCTATGACTTTACCTACCACCACGAACAGGTCAAGGTGGTGAATGTTCACCTCAGCGACAGCATCATGACGCTGTCCTACCTAGTGTCGCACCTGGACGATGCCGAAGAAAAATAGTCAAGCTGTAAAAAGCCGCCGCCAGCAAGGGGAAAACCCGCTGGTAGCGGCATTTTTAATGGGTGCTATGTGGCCGGGATGGCGCTGAGTGGTTCCGCCGCGCCGAACAGGTCGCCGCCCTCCAGCAGCTGCTCCAGCTGCTGAACCGGCATGGGACGCGCAAAGTAGTAGCCCTGTACCAAGTCGCAGCCAAGCTGCAATAGCAAATTGACCTGTTGCACTGTTTCAACTCCCTCGGAAACAGTTTTGATGTTAAGCCGCCGAGACAGGGAGATGACGCTTTCCAGCAGAATATCCATTTTGTTGGTGGCACAGCTCTGGGCACAGTCGAAGAAGGATTTGTCTATTTTTAGTACATCGATGGACAGGTCCTTGAGCAGCGACAGGGAGGAATAGCCCGCGCCAAAGTCGTCCACCGACACAGTAAAGCCCCTGCGGTGCAGCTCGTAAAACAAGGCGTTGATGGACTCAATGTCGCAGTTGTCAAAGGCGCTTTCGGTCAGCTCTACTTCAATGAACTGGGGGTTCACATCGTATTTTTTTACAATATCCGACAGGCGCTGGGCGGTATCCGCCATAAACAGGTGCCGGCGGGATAAATTGACCGAAACGGTAAACAGCGTCCGCCCCTCTGCCTTCCAGCGTTCCAGCATCCGGCAGACATGCTCCAGCATGTAAAAATCCAAGCTGACAATAAAGCCGTTTTCCTCGAACAGCGGGATAAACTCAATGGGCGGAATGATTCCATGACGCGGGTGCTGCCAGCGCACCAATGCCTCCGCGCCCGCAATGCGGCTGGTGGCAAGGTCAATTTTGGGTTGCAGGTAAACTACAAATTCCCCGTTCTGCAAGGCGTCGGACATGCTGTTTTCAATAGCGCGAGTTTGGTTTATCTTGTCGGACATGGACTGCCGGTAAAAGGCAAAGCTGCTTTCGTGGTAGCTTTTAATCTGCTTGGCGGCAATGTTGGCATGGTCAATAATCGAAATAATGTTGTGGTCGGTGGGTTGAATGACACAAACACCGGCGCTTAGCACAATGTTGCAGCTTGGCATCTGTTCCGCAATTGCCTGCTTCACTGCCTGTGCAAGACAGGCAAAGCGTTCATTCATCCACATGTCACCATGGTACTCAAAAAAGCAGTCAAACTTGTCCGCAACGCCATGGCAAAGAATAGTCCCCGATGGCATGGCACCGCGCAGTGTTTTCGCCAGCAGAATCAGCATTTCGTCCCCAAACTCATAGCCGTATAGGTCATTAATAGCCTTGAATTTGTCAATATCCACTACCATCACGGCATTTTGCCGGCCGGGACGACCCATCAGCTTTTGCGCTTCCAGCTTAAAGCGGTTCAGGTTCATCTCCCCGGTCAAGGTGTCGTAGTAGGCAAGCTGGTTCAGTTTTTTCTTGGAATACAGGTTAAACAGGTACAACCCCACCAGTAGCACAATCACCCCAACGCTGAATGCGGGGAGGTTGTAATACAAGATTTCCCTGGTGGTGGGCTGGTAGGGCTGACTAATGGTGTGCTCGTAAACAATTTGCTTGCGGGTGCTGTCGCTGATTGCCGCAATGGACTTGTTCAGCACCGGCAGCAGCGTAGGGTCGGCATTGAGCGGCACCCCGAAGCAGATGGATATTTCGCCGTTGGTCATTTCATTGGCACCTAAATTCTGGTACTCATGCGCCTTGAGCATACGCTCCGCGGTCATGGTGTTCAGTACTGTCCACTTGTTCTGCCCGTTGATAATGGCATCCAAGCAGCTTTCCGTGTCCCGGTAGAGCTGAACCGGCACCTTGGGATATTGCTCGGCAATATGC
>JAVVRO010000190.1:0-2917 GCA_036654695.1 Angelakisella sp.
GACCCCACCCTGCCGAATTCTTTTGTCTATTCTTGCAGGACTACACGAAGAGCGGCGAAACTGCCTTGTCCTCGTAAATCCGGCTGATGGCCTCGGCGAATACCGGCGCGACCTCCAGCATTTTAATGCGGCTGTCGGCCGCGCCCTGCTTTTCGGGGATGGTGTCCAGCAGTACCATTTCCTTTAGGCAGCTGTCCTGAATGCGCTGTAGGGCAGGGTCGGACAGCACTCCGTGGGTCGCACAGGCGTACACCTCCGCCGCACCCGCCTCGGTCAGAGCCTTGGCGGCGTTGCAGATGCTACCGGCTGTATCCACCATGTCATCCACCAGCAGCGCAGTTTTGCCCCGCACCTCGCCGATGATGTTCATGACCTCGCAGACATTGGCCATGGGACGGCGTTTGTCCACAATGGCCAAGGACGCGTTCATCTTTTCGGCAAATTTGCGGGCGCGCCCCACCGAACCCAAGTCCGGGGAAACCACTACCAGCCGGTCAGCGGGAATGTTGCGAAATTTATCTACAAAGTAGGGCGCCAAAATCGGCCCGCCCAACAGGTGATCCACCGGAATGTTAAAAAAGCCCTGAATCTGTGCGGCATGTAAATCCATGGTCAACACACGATCCGCCCCCGCCGTGGTCAGCAGGTCGGCGCACAGCTTGGCCGAAATGGGGTCCCGGGCTTTGGCCTTGCGATCTTGTCGGGCGTAGCCAAAGTAGGGAATAACCGCTGTAATGCGCCCCGCCGATGCGCGCTTAAAGGCGTCTATCATAATGAGCAGCTCCATTAGGTTGTTGTTGACCGGGTTGCAGGTGGACTGCACCACAAACACATCCGAACCGCGCACCGATTCCTCAATGGAAACCGAGATTTCACCGTCGGCAAAGCTGGTGACCTTGCTGCGTCCCAGGGGCAGCCCCAGCAGCGCGGCAATTTTGTGGGCGACAGCAGGGTTTGCGTTGGCGGTAAAGATGCGGATGTCCTTGCCATGGATATTCATTGCGCTCAACTTCCTTTCCTTTGGTAACAATGGTTCTCCTGTGCTATTTATGGTAGTTGGTAGCTCTGCCTTCCTTGATAACCTCCCGGGCGCGGGCAATGCAAAGCGCGTCGGACGGTACATCCACCGTCACGGTGGAGCCTGCCGCGGTGTACGCGCCCTTGCCCAGTGTCACCGGCGCGACCAGATTGGTGTTGCACCCCACAAAGCAGTCGTCCCCGATGGCGGTGCGGTTTTTATCCTTGCCGTTGTAGTTGACGGTAACTACCCCACAGCCAAAGTTGACCCGCGCACCACAGTCGGTGTCCCCGATGTAGGTCAGGTGGCTGGCATGGGTATTCTGCCCCACTACCGAATTTTTAAGCTCTACAAAGTCCCCAATTCGTACGCCGCTGGCAATGGCGCAGTTGGGACGCACCTGAGAAAACGGGCCGATTTGCACATCGTTTTGCAGCACCGAACGAGTCACCCAGCTGGCCTTAATCTGGCAGTCATCCCCCAGCACCGCGTCGTCCAGCATCGAGTTCGGCCCCAGCAGGCAGCGCTCCCCCACCACGGTGCTACCCTTAATGATGGTGCCGGGCAGAATGCGGGTGTCACGGCCAATCACTGCCTCGCGGCTGATGATAATACCGTCAGTGACGGGGATATCTACCCCTTTTTCCCACAGCTCCTCGAACACCATCTCCCGGGCAATCTCGTTGAGCGCATGAAGCTGCTTGCGGGTATTTGCCCCCAGCACCACGCGGGGGTCGCCCGCCACATAGGCGTTGACGCGACAGCCCTTTTTGCGCAGAATGCGCAGGGTGTCGGTCAGGTACAGCTCGCCCTGGGCGTTGGCGGGAGTCAGCTCGGCCAATGCCTCCAGCAAGCGTCCGGTTTGGTACCAGCACGCTCCGGCATTAATTTCGCGAATGGCAGCCTCCGCGTCGTTCGCGTCCTTTTGCTCCACAATGGCACAAACACCGCTGCCGTCGCGGACAATGCGCCCGTATCCGAAGGGGTCGTCCACCTTGGCCGAAACCACCGTCATTGCGTTCCCCTGCCGCTTGTGTTGTTGGTACGCGCCCTCAATGACATGAGGAAACTGGAACGGCGCGTCGCCAAACAAAATCAGTGTGTCACCGTCGGTGGCTTCCCGCAAAAAATCAGCCGCGCAGCTAACCGCGTGACCGGTGCCCCGCCGCTCGGCTTGCATGGCAATGGCCGCCCGGCCGCCCACGGCAGCTTCCACATCGCCCGCGCCCTTGCCCACCACAACGCATATCTTTTCGACCCCTGCGCCGGTGCAGTTTTGCAGCACCCATTCCAGCATTGGCCGAAACAGCACATGGCACAGAACCTTGGAGGATTCCGAGCCCATTCGCTTGCCGTCGCCGGCTGCCAAGATAACCGCAGAAACATTTTCCATTGTATCATTCATTCCTTTTATTTCAGTGTATGTAGCAGTCCTCTGTTATTATCTCAGCAATTTCAACTTTTTGCAATGTTTAAATGAAAAAACCTAAATATTCTCTCGATTTTCCCCCGCTTTGCTATGGTAATTTTGATTTTTTTTTGCTATAATAGCCCTTGTATGGATGATAGGGGTTTACGCAGTAGGCGTGAAACCGCTTTACCAACACCAAATTTAAAATTGGAGGTACAAAAGTAACATGAGCAAAAAGTTTGTTTACATGTTCTCCGAGGGCGACGGTTCCATGAAGAATCTCCTCGGCGGCAAGGGTGCTAACCTTGCAGAAATGACCAGATTGGGTATGCCTGTCCCCCAGGGCTTTACTGTCACCACCGAGGCCTGCACCCAGTATTATGTGGACGGCCAGAAGATTAACGATTCCATTCAGGATGAGATTATTGCCTATATGGGCAAGCTGGAAGCCATTGCCGGCAAAAAGTTCGGCGACATGCAGAACCCCC
>JAVVRO010000191.1:0-2898 GCA_036654695.1 Angelakisella sp.
TGGGTAGCAGCTGGGCAAATACCATAAGTCCCACCGGTATGGCCAGCACCACCGCCGCAGCCAACAGTACCCGGACAAAAAGATTGACCGTCGCGCTAATGCAGCGCCAAAAGGTGCGTCCTTCATAAGGCCAAAATAGATAAAATACGCCTTGACGGCGGCGGTCAGTCAGTTCCAGATGCCAGTTGACCATGCCGTAGAGCAAGGGCACCACCAGCGCCATGCGAATGAACAGGCTTGCCACCGAGTACAGAATAGCCGGAAGGGAAAAGAAAAAGCTGTCACTGTAAAACAAACTGGCGAAGTAGTACAGCTCGAAGCGATAGCCCATGAGCACAAAGACTGCCGAGTCCAGCAGATGGACGCACAGATTGACCAGACCAATGAGGAGCAGCAGCAACACTGCCGGCCCTCTGTTTCCGTTGAGCGCAAGCCGCGCTTGCCGCTTGACCGCTGTTCTAAGCTTCATCCAAACCCTCCCCTTCGTAGTCGACAAAGCCGTTGGGATAGGCCGTGTCTGCGCCGTGCGGCATAATGCCCGCAATTTCGATAATTCCGTCACGCAGCCAAAGCTGGGGGTTGACAAAGCAGGTATAGCCGCGGCCGTTCCCCACCAGCCAATGCTGCATCTCGCGTCGGGGCAGTCCCAGCCCTGCCAGCAGCGTCATAATTACTCCGCCGTGGGTGACCACCGCCGCATCGTAAAGCTCGCTTTTCATCATGTCCTCAATAATAAAGCGCAGCCCCTCCACCAAGCGCGCTAAAAACGCGCCGCCGCTTTCGCCATTGGGCGGGGCAACCTCGGTGGAGTTGGCCAGCCAGTCCAAATAGGGCTTGGTATCCTGCAATTCGCTGATGGTCTTGCCCTCAAAGTCGCCAAAATCGATTTCCCGCAGCTGTGGCACCATAATTAAGGGACGGTCGCCATAAATAATGCCGGTGGTTTGTACACAGCGCGTCATGGGACTGCTGTATACCATCCCCACCGCGGGATACTCGTAGCTTTCCCGCAAATCAATCAGCTCCCGGACGCCGTCCGGAGACAGCTCCATGTCGGTTTTGCAGCCGATGTACTGCCCAAGTTGATTGCCCGCAGTCTGTCCGTGGCGGATAAAATGAATTTTATAATTTCTCACTGTTGTTTCTTCCCTTTCCCGGAGGTGAATATTCACCTGTTTTCACAGTTTGCAACTGGTATAAATTTTATCACCTTTCGCGAGGATGTCAACCAAAATCCGGCGCGTTTTTGTGCCGCCCGCAATTTTATGGGGAAGCGACTGGTAAAGTTTAGCACATACTAGCCTTTATCTTCCAAAAATGGGCGACCTTAACTAGAAAATGTAGACAAACTTTGAACTTTTTCTGACCTTTTGCGACAATATGTATTTACAAAAGGCTAAGTATACTATATAATATTTTTTACTCCTTGTAATATCTTGGGGTGTGAACAGCCGACTGCTTGTTCGGCCTTTTTTCTTGTAAATTTTACCTATTTTCTATTACTATGCGTATTTTCGCTTAAAAAAAGAGGTGTAGCTGTTGGCTTCGGAATTTGCCCGTATCCTGACCCTGCTCCGCAAAGAAAAAGGAATCAGCCAAAAATCCGCAGCCGCCAGCTTGGGAGTTTCTCAGGCACTTCTCTCACACTATGAAAAGGGGATTCGAGAGTGCGGGCTTGAGTTTTTGACCCGTTCTGCCGATTTTTACGGTGTTTCTTGCGACTACATGCTGGGGCGCACCCCCGACCGTAGCGGAACCACTCTGTCCATCGATGAAATTCCTGACTGGGAGGCTGCCGGTAAGGAAAATGTACTCAAGGGCAGCATTATGACGGTGCTGAACAAAAAGCTTCTGGCAAACTCGCTGAATATTTTATTTGACATGCTGTCCAAGGCAGGCAGCGGGTCGCTTACCAAGGAGGTCAGCGACTATCTGATGATTGCGGTATACCGGATGTTCCGCGTGGTGTACAGCGCCAATGAAAAAAACCAAACCCAGATGTTCAAGCTGCCGGAGCAGATTGCCCTGCCCTACTGCAACGCCGCTATGGAGGTACACCAAGCCCGCGCGCTGGCTGTGGCTTCTGGCAAGCCGCTGGAGGGCATGGACAAGGTTGCCAATGTCCAGAGCTTGCAGCTGTCCACCGAGGCTATTACCAAGGACTACCCGCTGTTTGGTACCTCGCTGCTTAACTTAATCAGCACAGCGGAGCGCGCTGTGGACGACCGCTGACCCGTACGCACAATAGACTGTACCACAACAGGGGCTGATGTAACCATCAGCCCCTGTGTTTTTTTACCCTGCGGCATGCAATTATACCGCAACCGGCGGCGTTGTGGTCAAGGACGAAACAACCTCATCCGAGAGGAGCCGTTGGGTGTCCATTAGCAGTACTACCTTGCCTTCGTGCTTGGCAATGCCGGTCAGGTAGCTACTGGAATAGTCCCCGGACATTTTGGGCGGCTCGGAAATATTGTCATTGTCGATGTCGGTCACTGCATCCACCGCGTCAACAATAAAGCCCACCGCTGTATCGTGAATCAGGGTTACAATGATGCAGGTGCGCTCGTCGTATGCTTTTTCCGCCTTGCCAAACCGTAGGCGCACATCAATGACCGGAATAATGCTGCCCCGCAAATTGATAATTCCCTTGGCATAGCCGGGAAATTCCGGCACCTCGGTAATCTCCTGCATTCCCACAATCTGAACCACATCGGCAATGGGAACGCCAAACAGCTGATTCTCGGTAAAAAAGGTCAAATACTTTCCGTCCATCTCCGAGGAGGACTCGACCTGAGGGATACCACCCATTGCCATATCAACCATTTCTGCCATAAAAGTAGCACCATCCTTCAACTTCATTTGTTGTGAGCGGTTTTGTATTTTCTAACCAAAGCC
>JAVVRO010000192.1:0-1609 GCA_036654695.1 Angelakisella sp.
CCCGGATATCTCCATTGGCGTAGCGCGGGGACAGCCGGTAAACCTTGCCTGCCGTAACGCGCTGGAGGATTTGGCCCATTTTGACACCTTTGACCAGGTAGTTTCCCGCTTTATTCCCGGTGCGACAGTGCCCTACCAATATAACGGCAAAACCTACGCGCTGCCCAACAAGCAGTCCTACTTTATGATGTACTACCGTATGGACATCTTTGAGGAGCTAGGGCTGTCCATTCCCAACACTTGGGAGGATGTGTACCAGCTAATCCCCGTCTTGCAGCGCAAAAACATGGAAATCGGCTTTCCCTACACCGTCCTTACCTCCGCCGGGTCAATTGACTTGGGCATGGGCTCCAAGGATATGTTCCCCTGCTTTTTAATGCAAAGCGGCGGGCAATTTTAAAATGGACAGATTTTTACACCAAATACAGCTTTTCCACTGCCTACAGCTACTACGAGCGCTTTCGTTCCGGGCAGATGCCGCTGATGATACAAAATCTTGGCGCCTATGGAATGTTTGCCGCCGCCGCGCCGGAAATCCGCAACCTGTGGGCAATAGCGCCCATTCCCGGTACGGTGCAGCCGGACGGCAGCATTGACCGAACCGTCGCCAGCGAGGGCACAGCCACCGTCATGTTTAAAAATGCCCAAAACAAGGAGGCTTGCTGGGATTTCCTCGACTGGTGGATGCGTGCGGAAACCCAGTCCAGCTATGCCCTGTCAATGGAAAACCTGATGGGTCCTGCGGCGCGGTATACCACCGCCAATTTGGAGGCCTTTGACTCGCTGCCATGGACAAAAAAGGAGCTGGCCTGCTTACAGCAGCAGCGCGCCTTTGTGCGAGAGGTGCCGGAAATTCCCGGCGGCTACTTTGTGTCCCGCTGTTTGGACAATGCTTTCCGGTCGGTTACTACCGACTTTGAAAACCCACGGGAGATATTTGAAGACCAGATTAAAAAAATGAACCGGGAAATTGCCCGCAAGCAGCGGGAAATTCGCGGGGAGCTGCCAAATTCATCAGAGCAAGCAGAAGGGAGCCGGAAATGATGCTGCGCAACAAAAAGATGCCCCTAACCGCAGAACAAAAGCGCCTGTTTGGGCTGAGGGTTCGACTGAAAAAAAGCATTCCCAGCTACCTGATGATGGCGCCCTTTATGCTCATCTTCCTTTTCTTTGGTGTGGCTCCGGTTGTGTCGGCCATTGGCATCAGCTTTACCAACTTTAATATGCTGGAGCTGCCCAAGTTCGTGGGGCTAATGAACTACGAGCGGATGCTGCTGGATGATGATATCTTTGCCAAGGTACTGCAAAACACCATTGTTTTTGCCCTTGTTACCGGTCCCATTGGCTATGCTATCTCGTTTTTCAGCGCGTGGCTGATTAACGACCTGCCCCACCGCCTGCGTACCTTTATGACCCTTATCTTTTACTCCCCGGCACTGGCCGGCAATGTGTACTTCATCTGGACAATTTTGTTCAGCAACGATGAAAAGGGCTGGATTAACGGCTTTTTAATGCAGCTGGGGGTCATTACCGACCCCATGCTGTGGCTGACCGATACCAAGCTGATTATGGGCGTGCTCATTCTGGTGCAGCTGTGGTCCTGCTTGGG
>JAVVRO010000192.1:1619-2891 GCA_036654695.1 Angelakisella sp.
AGCCTTGACCCCACGCTGTTTGAAGCGGCGGCGCTGGATGGCATCAAAAACCGCTGGCAGGAGCTGTGGTTTGTCACCATCCCGCAGATGTCCTCCAACCTGTTGTTCAGCGCAGTCATGACCATCGGTTCCTCCTTCGGCGTGGGCACCATCATCTCCGCCATTGCGGGCACACCCACCGCCCAGTACAAGGCGGATACCATTGTCACCTACATTTCCGAGGTGGGCACGGTGCGGTTTGAAATGGGCTACGCCAGCGCCATTGCGGTAGTGCTGTTCCTTTTGATGCTGGTCACAAACTTTGTCATTACACGGCTGCTTCAAAAGTTTAGCACCGACTAGAAAGGAAGGCTACCCCCCATGAAAAAAGGCATATTCAAAAAAAGAATTAATCGTTCTATCGGTGGCAACTTGGCAATTTTTGTCTGTTTGGCGCTTCTTGGCGCAACGCTGGCGCTCCCCCTTGTCTACATTGTAAACGCCGCATTCAAGCCCATGGATGAGCTGTTTATCTTCCCACCCTCCATCTTTGTCAAGCACCCCACCACCGACAACTTCATTAAGCTGGGGCAGATTACCGCAAGCTCGTGGGTGCCGCTGTCACGCTACATCTTTAACAGCGTGTTTGTCAGCACACTGGCCACCGTCGGGCACCTGCTGTTTGCCAGCATGGCAGCCTATCCGCTGGCAAAGCACGACTTTGTGGGGAAAAAGGTGCTCAACGGAATTGTCCGGCTGGCACTGCTGTTTACCCCTGCGGTTACTGCCATTCCGCTCTATCTGGTCATGTCGTCGCTCCATCTCATTAACACCTATGCGTCGCTCATCCTGCCGTCCATTGCCTCAACCCTTGGGCTGTACCTGATGCAAAACTTCATGGTGAACATTCCAGATTCCATGCTGGAAGCAGCACGGCTGGATGGTGCCGGCGAATTTTCCATCTACGCGCGGGTGGTCATGCCCAATGTTAAGCCCGCCGCAATTACCATGGTTATCTTTGCCTTTAACGCCATCTGGAACAGCAACGGCGGGGCATTTGTGTACGAGGAAAAGCTAAAGGTGCTGCCTGCCGCGCTGTCGCAAATAACCAGCGGAGGCACCGGGGACGCAGTTGCCCGGGCGGGTGTGGCGGCAGCGGTGCTGCTCATCCTGATGATTCCACCCATGATTATCTTCCTGTTTACGCAAAACAAGGTCATTGAAACTATGACAACTTCGGGCATGAAATAACGTGATAGCGGGGCCAGAGCATGAAAAACGGCGCAAAACCAC
>JAVVRO010000193.1:0-2801 GCA_036654695.1 Angelakisella sp.
CAGGGTTTTCAGCCGCTGACAAAACACAAAATAAAAGGCATCATCGTTTTTTAACGATGATGCCTTTTACCACTGTGGCTGTTTTCTTGCTAGATTTTATGCTATTGCCTTGTGTCCCATCGACCGCAGAATACATCCACAGGGCTTGTCCCCAAAAACGGCGACCGCCCGTGTAGCTTTTCCACAATGGCTTGCAGGGTCACTAAATTATTGCAATACGCGTTAATAAAGGTTTTTACCCGGGGGATGTCCAGTAAATGATAGGGGTTCCCTACCGAAATAAAAATGGTCGGGAGCTGAGACAACGCATAGGGCGCGTCTAGGGGGATGGGCAGCTCCCAATTCAGCCTAACAGTGGTCTGGTTGCTTTTGTTCTGACAATCTGCCAGATAGATTGATAAATCCCAAGCCGAATAATTTTGACAAGCGAAGCTCTCCATCGCCTGCTGTGGGGTCGGGCAGGTTACTGTGTAGCCTTCTTGTTCCAGCAGTTTTTTAAACTCCTCGGCTGCCTCGCTCAAGCCGGTTCTGCTGTTGGTTTTTGTGTGTAGCAACAGGCGCGGGTAGCGCTTGGGAGAAATGGGAAGTATTCCTTCTTCCTTTTTTACAAGGGTAATACTGCGATTGGCACAGTCTGCCGCCCACTTTACATGCGTATTACAACCAATAGGCTCCGTTTGGGACTGTTTTTTATCTGAAAGGGGAAGTCCCAGTGCTGCTTTCATGGCCAAAATTCGAGTAACCGCTTCATTCAGTCGCTGCTGTGTCAGCTTTCCACTTTTCAGTGCGTCTTTCATGTAGGCAAAATCTTCTGCTGGGTTCATGGAAAAAAGAATCATATCCACCCCGGCCGAAATGCAAGATGGCAAGCTGTAACGACGTTCCATGACACTGGTAAAGCCCACCATTTGACTGGCGTCGGTAACAACAACCCCTTGGAAGCCCAGTTTCTCTCGCAACAGGCCGTTCACCAGCTCCGCGGATAGACTGGCCGGCAGCAGCTCTGCATCGGTAAGGGAGGGATTCAGCCGTTTTTGCCATGCCGGCTGCAAAATATGGCCCACCATAACGGAAAGCGCCCCAGCCTCAATGCAATGACGATAAACCTTTCCGTAGCTGGCATCCCATTCGTCCGTGGTAAGGTCATTGCAGGTGGGCATCAGGTGCTGGTCACGCTCATCCACGCCATCCCCCGGGAAATGCTTGACGGCAGCGGCAACACCACAGCTTTGTACGGCACGAATATAGGCCGCGCACATCTCCATTACCTGTGCTGGGTCACTGCCAAAGCTACGGGTGTTGGTAATGGGATTGCGAAAATTAAGGTCGAGGTCGCTGACCGGGGCAAAGGCCCAATTAAAGCCGGCAGCGGCGCCTTCCCGGCCACACACAAGGCCTAGCTTTTCTGCAAAGCTGACTTCACCGGTAGCTCCAATGGCCATGTTGGAAGCAAAAAAGGTACCGTCCGTCACCGCACCGCTGCCTCCCTGTTCCAAATTCGCCGCAATGAGCAACGGAATGTCAGCCTTTTCCTGAAGCGCCTGGGTCAACCGCAGCGCCTTTTCACTGGGCATGGGGCGGTAGAGTACCCCCGCGGGGCAAAAGTATCCCAACAGTGTTTCTACCTCTTTTTCATCCCCCGTAACACTGCACAGGCAAAAAAGCTGTCCCAATTTACTGTCGTCATCCATCTTTGCAAGCGTATTTTCTACCCACTGTATGGCAGCCTTGTCCAGAAAAAACGGGGATTCGCAAAGTTTCGCTAACTCCATTTTACCTACTCCAATCCGTTTCGCGCAATGACCTGACTGTACCAATGGTAGCTTTTTTTAGGAGTGCGCTTCAGGGTATCGTGGTTGACGCGAATTAGGCCAAACCGCTTGGTAAACCCCTGCTGCCACTCAAAGTTATCCAGTAAGGTCCACAGGTGTATCCCCCGCACATCAGCACCATCCGCCATAGCGCGGTGAATCTCTGCAATGTGCGTGCGCAGAAAATCGATGCGGTCATCGTCGCAGACATATTCCGTTGCATCCGGTACATCGGGAAAAGCACCGCCTGTTTCCGCCACATAAATCTGTGTGCGGGGGTACTTTTTACTGAGCCCCATGAGCAGGTCGTAGATTCCATTGGGGTATATTTCCCAGCCGCTTTCGGTGCGCGGTTCTCTGGGTACTGTATCTACCCCGGGAAAGAGCGTTCCGGCATTTGGCGCTGACTGTTGTACCCGCATGGGGGTGTAATAACTCACGCCAAGGAAATCTGCCCTGCAAGCAGGCGGGAAGCATTCCTTTCCACTGGCTATTGATGGCATTAGACCGTTTTTGTCAAGGAGCTCCAAGCCCTCCCGCGGGTAATGGCCAAGAATGGGCGGTGCAATAAACATGTCATTATAGAGCAGCTCTACCTGTCTTGCCAGCTCTATATCAGCGGCATTCCCGGTATTGGGATAGACCGGCATCAGCCCCATGACAACGCCAATTTGGCTGCCTGCGTGATTGCGGGAATGCCAGTTTTCCATTGCCGACGCTGCCGCTAAATTCATATTGTGCCAACCCGCAACCGCCTCCCGTAGCATGCCCTGATATCCGGGTGCCCGCTTTCCTGTAATATACCCGCCCAGCAGCGTTCCCCGCACATCATTCATTGTAATCCACCGGGACACACGGTCGCCTAGCCGATTGAATACAATATTTGCATATTCGCCATAGGCATCCACTGTGCTTTGCTGCATCCACCCTCCCTGTTCCAGCAGTCGCAAGGGAAGGTCATAGTGATGAAGATTGATGATGGGCTCTACG
>JAVVRO010000194.1:0-2793 GCA_036654695.1 Angelakisella sp.
CACTGACGGTTGCGTTGTCTATGTGGGCAGCTTCAGCAAGATTATTGCCCCCGGTCTGCGCGTGGGCTATGTCATTGCCAACCGTGGCCTAATGCCCAAGCTGGTGGTGGCCAAGCAGTGTAGCGACGTACACACCAATATTTTGGCTCAGATGATCTGTGAGCGCTTTTTGGTGTCCTGCAACATGTCCAGCCATCTGCTGGGGCTGCAAAAGATTTATGACGCCAAGGCAACCATGATGGTGAACTCCCTCAGCGACTTCTGCGGCGGCCTGCTGCGCTGGAACGCGCCCGAGGGTGGACTATTCCTGTGGTGCGGCCTGCCTGCCGGCGTGGATATGCCGCGGTTTTGCAAGGCCGCTGCTTCCGCCGGAGTTGCTGTGGTACCGGGCAACGCGTTTTTGGCGGAGGAAGCTGCCCCCTGCGACAGCTTCCGCATTAACTACTCCACCCCGAGCAATGACCAGATTGTACGCGGCACCGAGCTACTGGGTAACGTGCTGCGCTCCCTCCTACGGTAATGTAGATTATAATTCTTTAGCGGCACGTCAGTCTATTTTGGCATGCCGTACGAAAGGACACAACTGCTATGGAAACAACAACTGCCACTCCCAAAAAGGTCATTTTTTCGGGAATCCAGCCCACCGGCATCTTTACCTTGGGCAACTACATTGGAGCCATCCGCAACTGGGGTAAGCTGCAACAGGACTGCCGCTGTATCTACTCGATTGTTGACCTTCATGCCATTACTGTACGGCAGGATCCCGCTGCGCTGCGCCGGGGCATCCTCAGCTCCTACGCCCTGCTGCTGGCTTGCGGAATTGACCCCACGCAAAGCATTGCCTTTTTACAAAGCCAAGTTCCCGCCCATGCCGAGCTTGCATGGATTTTAAACTGTTACACCCAATTCGGCGAGTTGAGCCGGATGACACAGTTTAAGGATAAGTCAGCGCGCTATGCCGACAACATCAACGCCGGACTGTTTACCTACCCTTCGCTGATGGCTGCCGATATTTTGCTGTACCAAGCGGAGCTAGTGCCCATTGGGGATGACCAAAAGCAGCATCTGGAGTTAGCGCGGGATGTGGCAGGGCGCTTTAATGGCATCTATGGCGATGTTTTTACTATGCCGGAGGGTTACATTCCCAATTCCCGGGAGGGCGGGCGCATTATGTCCTTGCAGGACCCTGCTAAAAAGATGTCCAAGTCCGACCCCAACCCCAAGGGGTTCATCTCCTTGCTGGACGACCCATCGGTCATTGTCAAAAAGTTCCGCAGCGCCGTGACCGATTCGGAGGCCAAGGTTCGCTACGGCGAGGGCAAGGCGGGGATCAATAACCTCATCTGCATCTACTCGGTAATGACCGGCAAAAGCTTTGAGGCCATTGAGCAGGAGTTTGACGGCAAGGGCTACGGTGACTTTAAAACTGCCGTGGGCGAGTCGGTGGCAGTCACATTCGCGCCCATTCAGCAGCGCTACCGCGAGCTGATGGAGGACAAAGGCTATCTGGAAAGCTGCTACCACAACGGTGCGGCTCAAGCGGCTGCCATTGCCCAACGCACCCTGCAAAAGGTCTATAAAAAGGTCGGTTATATTCTATAAGGCTGGTTTTCACTTTGTCGATTATCTTTTTTATTGTTTTCACTATTCTATGTTAAAAGCAGGGAGCGCCTAGGGGCGCTCCCCCATTTTTTGTGGTGTCCCTGTACAGGACAGCCGGGCGGTATCCCCAATGGTACTTTGCAGCCTGCTCCCATACCAGCAATTGTTGCGCGCAGGGCAAGGTCAAGCCGGCACACAGAGCAATCTCCTGCTATTTTGAAACTCTTTATTTACAACGCAGAGTATCCCTACTATAATAGAGCTAATCGTTACAATTTATAACAAGGAGACTGAGTGGTATGAAACGAAAAACTGCGGCAACGGCACCACTATCCGGCAACCGCTCCTTTGCGGCCGGCATGAATTTTTATAAGCTGTTTTGGGTCTTTTTTTGGGGCTGCTTTGCCGGTGTCGTTGTGGAAACAATTTGGTGCCTGCTCACCCGGCACACCTTTGAAAGCCGTCTGGGCGTAATCTACGGCCCGTTTAACCCGGTCTATGGCTTTGGCGCGCTGCTACTGACTGTTTGCCTGCGCAGACTGTCCGGGCGGCGCGACCTGTGGATTTTCTTGGGCAGTGCCATCCTCGGCGGCGGGTTTGAGTTTTTGTGCAGCTTGTTTCAGGAGCTGGCCTTTGGCACTGTGTCGTGGGAATACAGCCACACTCAACTGAATCTGGCCGGACGCACCAACATGATGTTTTCGTTTTTCTGGGGCATTTTGGGGTTGCTGTGGGTCAAGGATATCTATCCGCTGCTGTCGAGGAAAATTGAGCGCATCCCCGACAAGATTGGCCGTCCGCTGACTTGGGTGCTTGCTGTTTTCATGGTGCTCAATATGGCAATCTCCGCGCTGGCGGTAGGGCGTCAGAGTCAACGGCGCAGCGGCATCCCCCCACAGACCGCGTTTGCGCAGTTTTTGGACAACACCTACCCCGACAAGCTGCTGGAGGTTATCTACCCGAACATGGTGGTCGTAGAGGATGCCTTAGGCAAGTAGCCCGGTTACCCCTTGCCCTCCCCGCATGATATCAGCACATTGGCCGATTCCTCCTGTTAAAAAGGCAGCAGCCCGCCGAGTAGAAACACTCGGCGGGCTGCTTTTTCTACTGCTTTTCTAACTAACCGCAGCTGTTACTAGCACTTTGGGTTTCCTTCTATCTGGCAGTCCACGGTGCCCAGCTTCATCAGCA
>JAVVRO010000195.1:0-2791 GCA_036654695.1 Angelakisella sp.
CCCCGCGCCCTCAGGCGCAATCCGGTGCGCCATTAGGCGCAGCTTGGTGCCCGCCTTGAACAGGCGCTTAACCCCAGCGGCTTGGCCGCTAAAGCCCCGCGCCAACAGGCGCAATGCGGTACGCCCTCAGGCGCAATTCAGTGCCCCCACAGGCGCAGCGCTATAGGATGAAATCCGCCAGAATCCCCGCCACAGCGCCAATGGCGTACAGTAGCGCCAAAAAGCCCAGCAACCGAGGCCAGACCTTTTTGTCTTTTTTGGACATGGCACGAGCGTTGCGTAGCAGTACCAGCAACCCAATGCCCGCGCTGGTAGTCAGCCCGGCCAGTGCCGCGCCAAAGCTAATGCCACCAGTAATGAGCAGCTGAGTCAGCAGTACCGAGGACGCACAGTTGGGGATAAAGCCCACCAGCGCCGCCAGTAGCGGTTGCCAGATGCTGCCGGTCATCAGTAGCTTGGCAAGATTTTCCTCGCCAATCAGCGCCAGCAGACCGCCCAGCACCAGCGACACCCCAAAGATAAACGCAGCAAGGTTCAGCGTGTGCAGTATGGCCGAGGCAAATAGGCTTAAATGAGTACCGTGGGCGTGCTCCTCCTCGCAGATGTGGCAGGAGCAGCCGTGCTCCGGCTGAGGTAAAGGAAGACGACGCGCAATAAAGTCCAGCAGCAAACCGCAGCCAATGCCCAGTACCAGCTTGGAGGCCAGCAGCTTTAGGAGTAAGGGGTAGCTTGCGGGGTTTGCCAGTAGCATGGGTACCGCCTCGTCGGAGGTGGAGATAAATACCGCCATGAGTGTCCCTACAGTAATGGCGCCCCGGCTGTACAGGCTGGCCGCCGCCGCCGAAAAGCCGCACTGAGGCAGCAGCCCCAGCAGTCCACCCGCAATGGGTGCCAGCGAAGAATTGTTCATCAGCCGCTGTGCCGAAGCGGCAGGACGATGCTCCAGATACTCCATTAACCAAAAGGTAACCAGTAAAAACGGCAGCATCTTGGCGGTGTCAATCGCCGCATCCAGTAATAAATCCCAAAAAAGCTCCAAAACAGTACCCTCCATGACATAGTTAGGAAAATTATTCCCAATAATAGAGAAAGTAACACACAGCCATCAACTTTATATCATACTCCTAAAAAGAATAAAAGAAAAGGCTTGACTTATCCGGGCACCTATGATAGAATGCTATACTGTATCATAATGGCTAATTATACCTAAAAGCATCTGTCAAGTGTGAAAAATCTACGATAATACTCTCGTATTTTTGTCAGTTCTAGACAAAATTTCACGGTATGATTTCATTGCAAAAATAGATGAAATGGAGAGTGAATTAGCGAATGGTTAATGTGAAACCTGTCCAGTTGGGTAAAAACACCCGGATGAGCTTTGCCCGCATCACAGAAGTTTTGGATATGCCAAATCTGATTGAGGTGCAAAAAAACTCTTACCAATGGTTTTTGAACGAGGGACTGAAGGCAGTCTTTAAGGACATCTCATCTATCACGGACTATCAGGGAAATTTGGTTCTGGACTTTTTGGACTACCGCTTGGAAGATAAACCCAAGTACAGCATTGCCGAGTGCAAGGAGCGCGACACCACCTTTGCAGCACCCATGCGCGTCCGGGCAAGCCTGCTGAACAAGGAGACCGGCGAGGTCAAGGAGCAGGACATCTTTATGGGGGACTTCCCGCTGATGACCGACGCGGGAACCTTTATTATCAATGGTGCCGAGCGCGTCATTGTTTCGCAGCTGGTGCGTAGCCCCGGTGTTTACTACGACAGCAAGTACGACAACGCCGGTAAAAAGCTATTCGAGTCCACCGTCATCCCCAACCGCGGCGCGTGGCTGGAGTACGACACCGACAGCTCGGATATTTTCAGCGTACGCATCGACAAAAACCGCAAGCTGCCCATTACTACCTTTGTCCGTGCGCTGCTGCGTCTGCGGGACAATGTGACCGCCGAGCAGGTCAACGAAAACCTGACCAACGCGCTGACGGTGTTAAAGGGTACCGACCAAGAAATTTTTGACATCTTTGGCGAGGATGACTACATTGTTAAGACCGTTGCCGCCAAGGACAACGAGATGACCGGAGACGAGGCTCTGCTGGAGGTGTACCGCAAGCTGCGCCCCGGAGAACCGCCCACACTGGACAGCGCCGTCAAGCACCTGATGCAGCTGCTGTTCGACGCGCGCCGCTATGACCTGTCCCGTGTCGGTCGTTATAAATACAACAAAAAGCTGGGCTTGGCAGTCCGGCTTAATGGGCAAACCCTGTCCCGCCCCATTGCCGACCCCATGACCGGCGAGATTGTTGCCGAGGCCGGCGACCTGATTTCCCGCGACCGTGCCCATCAGCTTGAAGACTTAGGCGTAGACAGTGCATGGATTAAGCTGGGGAATCAGGAAATTAAGATTCTGTCCAACGGCATGGTCAACATCAGGAAGTTCATTGACTTCGATGTGTCCGACCTTGGCATCAACGAAAAGGTGCGGTTCGAGGTGCTCAAGGGCATCCTGACCAGCTGCACCGGCAAGGACGAGCTCCGGGAAGCCATCCGCCAACAGGCCGATGAGCTGATTCCCAAATATATCCGCAAGTGTGATATCTTTGCCTCCATTAACTATATGTGCAACCTGTCCCACGACATCGGTAACACCGACGACATTGACCATCTGGGCAACCGTCGTATCCGCAGCGTGGGCGAGCTGCTGCAAAACCAGTTCCGCATCGGTTTTTCCCGCATGGAGCGTGTTATCCGGGAGCGCATGACCACCCAGTCTCAGGACAGCGAGT
>JAVVRO010000196.1:0-2660 GCA_036654695.1 Angelakisella sp.
ATAGTATCTTGTCCCACTGGGAGGCGTCGGAGGAATCCAGCGCCGCCAGTGCCTTATCGTATATCGCCGTCAGCTTGGCAATGGCTTCTGTCCGCTGCTGTTCTGTCAAATCCTTGGGCAGCGCCGCAATCGCCTTGTCGAGCTGCTGCTTTAACTGATTCTTCAGGTCTTCCTTACGTTTTTGCTCCTTGGCCTTTTCTTTCTCAGCCTTTTCTTTTTCGGCTTTTTCCTTCTCAGCCTTTTCTTTTTCAGCCTTTTCCTTCTCCTCCTGTTTCTTCTTGGCTGCGTCAGCATCGGAGCTGCCAGTGGCGCTGCTGCTGGACGCAGGGGCAACTACGCTGGAGGGGACGGGCGGCTTGGGGGCAGTGCTGCTACTGCTGCTACTACTGCTGCTGCTGTCATCGTCGCTGTTAACCGGTTGGGTGTACACCAACGCATAGCTGGAGTACTTGTTTGCCATCAGCTCCAGATACACCACGTTGCCCACCGTACGGAAGCCGTAGCGTTCGTCACCGTAGCGGCTCATTTTTTCTGCTATGCCGTCATGGACACGGTAAAGCAGCAAGTCGCTGGCCTGATACTTTAATGCTTCAGACAGCTCCATTACCAGCCGGATGGGTTTGCCAGCCTCGGTAATGGGGGTAACGGCGCTGGTGCCGCCGCTTTGAACCGTCTTAAACAGGTTCAGGTCAAGGAGCAGGCTAATGCTGGAACGAGCGTTGTTCACCAGCTGCATAATCTTTTTGCTGTCCTCCGGCTTTTCACCGGTACGCTTTTCTTCCACCGTCAGCCGTAGCTCAATGGAACCGCCAGCCTGAAGCGCAGCCAAATCCGCCGCTGTGACGACCCCATTTGCTACCTCGAACAGCTCCATGGGAATGTCCGCTGCTGTCGGCGGGGTGGAACCGAACTGCTCCACTACGGTGCTCTTGAGCAGCTTAGTCAGCGACAGCGTCATGTTCTGCTCCGGCCCGACAATCTCGAATATTCTAGTTTTGGTCAGTGCGCCCTTGGTGGCAACCAGCTTGTAAAGGCCGTAGGGCAGCTCCACAAACTCAAACTTGCCGTCCGAGGCGGTCTTCATGGTGGCCAGCATATCCTCCCCGCGGAACAGCTGCACAACCACGTTGCCTACTGGAGTGCCGTCCTCGTCAACAACACCGGTAACAATGCCGGTTTTCGGTGTGGTAAGCCGGACGGGGAACTGAATGCTTGCTTCTGCCAACCCATCGGCAGGGGTGTGGGGGGTGACCGTCACGTTGGAAAAACGCTGCACCTGCCCCAGCTGGTTGTCAAACAGGAAGTTAAAGCCGGTGCCGCCTGTTACCGGCTCCACGCCGGGTACCGCAAAGTTACCGTTGCAGTCCACGGTGCCCGAATAGGTGCGTTTTGTGGCGGGGGAGTAGACCTCCACCTTGGCACCGGTGGCAGGAATGTCCTTGCCGTTAATGCGCTGTGTGACCTTGCCGCCGATTACCGTAATGCCCCCGCTGATGGTAATGTCCACATTGCGGGTGGTGGGTACGGTGACGGAGGTAACGCCGCGTTCGTTGTCCTTGACCGCCATGAGGTTGACCGCCGAAGCGCCGCGCACATTGGCAAGCAGGTAGTTTCCGGTGGTTGCCGCGCTGGTGTAAATTACGGTGTCGTCGGCAACCGAGCTGACCTTGAGGGCAGATACACTAGCGCCCGCAATGCCGTTGCCGCTGCCGTTACGCACGGTACCCACTACCAGCGAGCCGCCAGTCAGGGTCAGCGGCTTTGTGGTGCCGGGCAGTACAAAGCTGTCCACCCGCACCGAGTAGGTGTTTTCGCCGTCCCGAATGCCCATGGTGTATTCGCCAACCGGCTGGGTGTCCGGAATGGTAATGGTTCCATCTGCCCCGCTGTTCAGGGTGGTCAGCTTGCCGGTTCCCTTGTGCAGCAGCACCATGACAAAGGGCTTTTTGCTGCTTTCGGGGGCGGTAACCGTCTGTACAACTTCCTGCATGGCATGGCCAAAGCTAAAGTCCTTGGTCATGGTAATGTTGGAGCTGCTGCCGGGGGTAATTGCCGCGCGGGATATTCTGCTGCCCGCGGCGGCTCTGGCGGAGGGGGTATTCTTAACAATATTAATGGAGTAGGTATCGGTTAGGCTTGCGGCGCTGGCATCAGGCTTGCCACTGGCAAACAGGGGAATGGCATCCACCGTAAGCTGGGCGGTTGCCACGCCTGTAAGGCTAATGGGCGTACCGCTGGTAGCGGCGCCGTTTTTGCGCTGTGCCTTGCCATCCTTGACCAGATAGGTAACGCTGTTTGGCGCGGTGCCAATGACCAAGGTGCAGTCGGCTGTCGCTACCGTGTCGTCCACCCACTGCTGTACACCGGCTAGGCGGGCGTTCGCATCGTTGCGCTTGGCGTAGGTCAGTCGGATTTCCTTGGTGGCGCTTCGCTCCAGCAGCTCCTTTACAATGTCTACTGCGGCAATGTCGCTGACACCGGCAAAGGGGGTCGCCTTGATGCAAATGCCGTTGTCGGTATCGGTTCCCGCCACAATGGGGGTAGCAGCGCTGGGAATGACCAAGACCCTTGTTTTCGTCGTGCCTGCGCGGGTCAGCTCCAGCGCAGCGGCAAAGCGGTACTGGCCGTTGGTGCCGTCTGGGTCGGGGGCGTCACCGGCT
>JAVVRO010000197.1:0-2657 GCA_036654695.1 Angelakisella sp.
ATGCGGCAGCCATTAAATTCTCCCGAAAAATTCATGCCCTGCACCTCCTATCCCCGAAACAGCCTTATTGTTTCATGGTATCACAAACGCTGTGCAGTTGCAACCGATTCCCCACGCTTATTACGCCCAAATGAGCCACAGCAGCAGATATCCGGTGGTCACCGCCGTCAGGGTGAAGGGAACGCTCATCTTCATAAACTCCTTGGCACTTACCTCGTATCCGGCTTTGCGCAAAATGCCCAGTGCGGTAATGTTTGCCGAAGCGCCGATAGGGGTCAAGTTTCCACCCAGCGTTGCACCGGAAAGTAGCCCAAAATAGAGCAGGCACGGGTCGACTCCCAGAATAGATGCAATGCCGGCGGTTACCGGCAGCATGGTTGCCACATAGGGAATGTTGTCGATGAACGCCGAGAAAAACACCGACGCCCAAACCAGCAGAGAATAGATAATGAACAGATTGTCGCCGCTGAGCTTGACGAACAGCTTGCTGATATCCTCCACCAAGCCGGCCTGCGTAATGCCGGCAATAACAACAAACAGCCCCGCCAGCAGCCCCAGTGTAAAGAAATCAATCTCCCCCACCGTTTTGGAAAAGACCTTGACGCTGCGGGTTTTAACCAGCTCCCGCACAAGACCCACCGCCAGCAGCGTCATGCAGATAGCGCCGTTGGTAATGTCGGGCTTGTCGGGGAGAAAGGAAGCCGCAATGAGCAGCACCACCGTCCCGCACAGCAGCACCGTGGGGAAGTAGTCGGTTACCTTTGTCCTGTCCTTGCAGTCCACCGGGCTGTTTTCCTTGCGGAAGATGTACAGCAGGATAAAGGTAGAGGTCAGTGCGCCGGCCTCCACAATCCAAAAGATGCCCGGCTTGCCTTGGGTAAAAAAGAAGTCCAAAAAATCCAGATGAGCATAGCCTCCCAGCAGGATTGAGGTGGTATCTCCCACCAGCGTGGCCGCACCCTGTAGGTTGGAGGAGATGGCGATGGCAATAATGCTGGGTACCGGCTTAATGTTGAGCTTTTTGGCAATGTTCAGCGCCACCGGCGCCACCATAAGCACCGTGGCTACATTGTCCACAAAGGCTGAGATAATGCCGGCAAACAGGGCTAAGGAGATGATTGCCCACTTGATGCTGGGCGTTTTTTGGATAATCATATCCGCCAGCAGGGCAGGCATTTTGGAGTCAATAAACAGCGATACCAGCCCCATGGTGCCTGCAATCATCAGGATAACATTCCAGTCCACCGCACCAAACACCCGACCTAGGGGAAGGATGCCCAGCAGGACAAACACCCCGCCGGAAATAAGTGCGATATACGCCCTGAACTTAGGGAGCAGGAGCAGCAACGCATAGGTCAGTACAAAGAGCCCGAGTGCAACAGCTTTCATTCTTTTTCTCCTATCGGTACAGTATCATCGCTCTAGTATCGATGTAACTTTATTATAACGGCAAACCGCCGCTTCTACAAGAAAAATTTGGATTAAAATTCTATTCCGTCCCGCGCGGGCACTCCTTGGTCAAAGGGAGGCTTTTTATTCACCATTTCGGTGATGTAGTCGGCCTGCCGCACCAAAAACTCCGGTGGGTTGCGTCCGGTAAGTACCAGCTCCAACTGCTCCGGCTTGTGCTCCACCAGCTCTTGCACTGCCGGAATATCCACTAAATTCAGCTCACACGCGGCGCATACCTCATCCAGCACCAGCAGGTCGCAGGGCAGCGATAGCGCTTTTTGCAGAATTTGCGACTGCAACCGGGCAACCTCCTGCCGCTGACCCGGGGTCATCTGCCACGAAAACACCCCGCAGCTTTTTTCGGCCAGCACCGTTATGTTGGGCAGCAGTTGCAGCTGGCGCAGTTCGTGGGAGCTGCCGTCCTTTAGGAACTGTACAATGACGACCTGCATTCCGCAGCCCGCAGCTCGCAGCGCCAACCCCATCGCAGCGGTGGTCTTTCCCTTGCCGTCGCCGCAGTACAGATGAATCATGCCCTTACCCATACGAATCCTCCTGTCAGTCTTTGGTGTCTCCCTCTGCTAAGCTTCAAAAGCCAAACGGGTTTCATCAAATGCCGGTATGATGGCATTGGTAAACCAGCGCTCGCTTATCGATATGCCTATCCCCGCCGACGCGTTACCGCACCACCAGCCAAGCTACCAGCAACAACACCAGCAGCCAAAGGCAGACAATGGGAAGGGCGTAGTACCATCTTTTGGGTTTGCCTTTTTGCCACAAGCCCTGCGCCCGCTCGCGGCACCTTGCAAAAACCTCCTTGGGAATCAGCCGCACGACCCACGCAACCAGCGCGGGCAGAATAATCAGGTCATCCAAGTACCCCAGCACAGGCACAAAGTCGGGGATTAAATCCAGCGGTGACAGCGCGTAGCAGACAGTAACTGCCGCCAGCGCCTTGGCGTACCATGGGGTTTGCGGGTCGCCAAGGGCAAGGAATACCGCAGGAACATCCAACTTCAGTTTTTCAGCTCTCTCCTGCAAGGTCATGGTGTGTACCCCGTTTTTTCATTGCGGCAAGGCATCCCTTGCCCCTTGCGCCCTGCCACGGCAAGTCGCTTCCCCGGTGTTAGCTCCCGTGTGGTTCCTCCGTGTCCATCAAGGACAATCCTGTAAGCATGCCTGCTGACAGGCTGTGTGTGGGGGAG
>JAVVRO010000198.1:0-2624 GCA_036654695.1 Angelakisella sp.
GTCCCTGCCGATAAGATTTTCGGCATTGGCATTGTAGTTTCGGGCATTATTGACGAGCAGAACCGAAAAATCCTGCTTTCCTCCGAGTTTAAGGTTGCCGACTTTGACATTCACGAAGCGCTGGAGGCACGCTACCGCATTAAGGTGGTGGTAGACCGCAGCACCAACGCGGCCTTACGTCACATCATTGAAAAGCGCCCGCTGCCACGGGAACGAGATGTTATTCTTATCACCTTTTCCAAGGGCATTGGTATGGCAGCCTACCTAAACGGCGCGCTTTACCAGCCGGAGCACGGCAGTGGCGGCGAAATTGGGCACACAGTGGTAGAACGTAATGGCAAAAAGTGCCACTGTGGAAATTACGGCTGTCTGGCGACGGTGGCATCCCCCGCGGCGGCGGTAGCCCGCGCCGAAACATTTTTGTGCGAGGGCAAAATGACCTCGTTGCGGGAAGTACTGGAGGCAAGGGGACAGGTGCGCTTTAGCGACATTGTGGAGGCCTGCAAAAACGGTGACATGTTTGCCACCCAGATTTTTATTGAGCTGGGTGACCACATCGGCTTGGCTGTGGCGAACATGTTAAACCTCTTTAACCCCTCGGCACTGATTCTGGCCGGGCTGTTTGACGAGCTGGAGCCGTTTCGCACGGCAACCATCCGCACCATCCAGCAGCGGACGGTGTTGCCCTTCTTTGAGCGCCTGCGGATTGAATCCTGTCCCTATAACAGCGATGTGCGCCTGTCCGGCATTACGGCGTATATGTTGCAGCGCTATGCCGTAGTTTAATATGGGTACCTGCACAAACCAGCAGGGCTGACTTCGGCTTTCACTTTAGTGAAAGAAAAGTCAGCCCTGCTGGTTTTTTTAATTCGTTATAGTTTGTAATTTTCGGCCTGCGAGCGAAACAGCCTACAGTACAGGCTGTCCCCCTGCTCCATTAGCGCGTCGTGGCTGGCAAAGTCCACAACCCGCCCGTCATCCAGCACCAAAATGCGGTCGCAAAACACCGAGCTGGACATGCGGTGGGAGATGTAAATGGCCGTTTTTCCACCGGTCATGCGGTTAAAATCACGGTAGATTTCCGCCTCGGCCAGCGGGTCAAGGGCACTGGTAGGCTCGTCCAGAATAATCAGCGAGGCTCGTTTGTACAGTGCGCGGGCAATGGCGATTTTTTGCTTTTGGCCGCCGGACAGGTCGATGCCGTCCTTGTCGTAGGCCTTGCCCAGCAGGGTGTCTTGCCCGGCGGGCAGCTCCCGCAGCTTGTCGCCCAGCCCCACCTGCTCCAACAGCGCGGCGGTGTCGCGACCGTCCCCTGCTGTACCGCAGGACACATTTTCGGCAATGGAAAAAGCAAAGAGCTTAAAGTCCTGAAACACGGCCGCCAGCTGCGCAAGGTAGCTTTGATGCTCGTACTGGGCAATGTCCTGCCCATTGACCAAAATGCGGCCGGAGGTGGGCTGGTACAGGCGGCACAGCAGCTTAATCAGGGTGGTTTTTCCCGCGCCGTTCAGCCCCACAATGGATATCTTTTCGCCCTTGGCAATGGAAAAGGAGAGGTCGTTTAGCACCAGCGCTTCGGTGCGGGGATAGTGAAAGCTGACATGCTCGAAGCAGATGCTTTCCACCTCGCCCACCAGCGGCACGGTACCGGCGGCACCGTCCTCGTCGTCCAGCTCCATCAGCTCCAAAAACGGGTCGAGGTAGCCCAGATGCCGAATGACATCCAAAACATTCTGCCCCAGCGTGGCAGTTGCCGCCGAAAAGCCGGTTGCCGCCGCCACATACATGGTAAAGGAGCCCAGCCCGATGGACGGCCCAAACCACGTTGTTAGCACCCGCGCCCCCACATATAGGTAGGCCAGCAGGGACTGCACCACGGTAAGGACGCTGTTAATGCCTTCGTGCAAGCCCTCGCGATGGGCATAGTGTGTAAACGCATGAATAATTTCCAGATTGAGCAGCCGTGCCCGTTCCCCAAGCATGGGCGGTAGGTCGTACAGGCGCACATCCTGCTGTCCCAGCTCGTCATAGGCAAAGCCCATGTAGTAACTCAACTTGCGGTTAAAGGGAATAATGCCCTCGAAAAAGGTAAGCTGGTAGTTGACAAAGGTGCCATAGATAGCCATCATGACCGCGATGCAGCAAACCAGCACCAGCACCAGCGGTACGCTTAGCGTCAGCAGTACGCCGGCCAGCCCCAGCATGGTAGCAAGGTTTTTCAGCAGGTCGGAAAATTCGCGTATCATACCGGTCAGCGCGTCTTGGTTGGAGCAGGCAAAGTTTGCCCGCTCCTTTAAGTCCAGATAGTGGGGGTCCTCCAGTAGCTCGTACTTGCAGTTCATCACCTTGTGCGCCAGTGCTTGCTGGAGCCCTTGGGTTAGGCGCAACCGCCCTGTTTCCAGCTTTGCCCGCAGGAGGTTTGCAAAAAAAGCGAGAAGCACATTGGTCGCTACCACGCTGCCGCCCCACAGCAGTAGCCATTCGACGCGGCGGCCGCCGGTCAGCTCATCAATTAAAAACTTTGGCAGCAGCACATTGCAAAAAATTTTACCGCCGCCCAGCAGAGCATTGGCCAGCAGCAACAGAATATAGCTGGGGGACACCCCCCATGCCGTGCCCAGAAA
>JAVVRO010000199.1:0-2574 GCA_036654695.1 Angelakisella sp.
CGTGGTGGAAAGCCTTGCCAAGCTGGTAGCCACCGGCTTTGACTACAAGGACAGCTACCTGACCTTCCAAGAATATTTTGAGCGGTTGGGCAGCGACAAAGCTCGCTGGGGTAAGCCGGTCGCCGCCCTGATGGGCGCATTGCAGGCACAGCTGGACTTTGGCGTTGCGGCCATTGGTGGCAAGGACTCCATGTCCGGCAGCTTCGAGCAGCTGGATGTTCCGCCCACACTGGTCAGCTTTGCCACTGCCATTGGAAACACCGACTATGTGGTTAGCCCGGAGCTGAAGCAGGCAGGGACTGCGGTTGCGCTGCTGCAACCGAAGATGCTAGACCGGTTGCGCCCCGACCCTGACAGCCTAAAAGAGTTGTTTACGCGGGTTCACAAGCTGATTTGTGATGGCAAGGTGCTGTCGGCTGCAACCTGTGGTTGCGGCAGTATTGCGGAAACACTGTTTAAAATGTGCCTTGGCAACCGGCTGGGTGTAACGGTGAACCTGACTGCCCAGCAGCTGTTTGCACCTGCCTATGGCAGCTTTGTGCTGGAGCTGGCGCCGGGGGTAGCCCTTGACCAGCAGATTGGCACGGTGAGCGCAAGCTATACCTTTACCGCAGCGGGGGAAGCGCTTGACCTAGCCCAATTGCAGGAGCAGTGGGAGCAAACGCTGGAACCGGTGCTCCCCTACCGCATTGACCGCAGCGAAAAGCCGTTGCAAACCATTACCGATACCGGCTCGTTTACTCGCGCCACGCCAAAAATCAAGGTCGCCAAGCCCCATGTGCTCATTCCGGTTTTCCCCGGCACCAACTGCGAGTACGACACAGCGCGAGCGCTGCGCCGGGCGGGTGCCGAGCCGGAAATACTGGTAATTAACAATCTTTCTCCGGCGGCAGTGGTAGAGAGCTGCGCCGCGCTGGTGCGGGCGATTGAACAGAGTCAGATGATTGTTCTACCCGGCGGTTTTTCCGGTGGTGACGAGCCGGACGGCAGTGCAAAGTTTATTACGGCGTTCTTCCGCGCACCGGCAGTAGCGGACGCGGTACACCGCCTGCTGGGGCAGCGTGACGGCCTGATGCTGGGCATCTGCAACGGCTTTCAGGCACTGATTAAGCTGGGCTTGGTACCGTTTGGTGAAATTCGCGCCACCGACGCTAGCTGCCCGACGCTGACCTTTAACACCATTGGCCGTCACCAGAGCATGCTGGTGACCACACGAGTTTCCTCCAACCGCAGCCCGTGGCTCAGCCGCTGTCAAACCGGTGACCAGCACCTGATTGCCATTAGTCATGGGGAGGGGCGGTTTGTCGCCAACGACAGCACCCTGCAAACCCTGCTTGCCAACGGGCAGCTTGCGACGCAATATGTTGCGCCGGATGGACAGGCCACATCCAACAGCAGGTATAATCCAAACGGGAGTATACTGGCGGTAGAGGGGATTTCCAGCCCGGACGGCCGCGTACTGGGCAAAATGGGGCATACCGAGCGCAGTGGTGACAACCTGTACAAGAACCTGCCGGGGGACAACAAGTATCAGCCCCTGTTTGAGGGCGGCGTAGATTACTTTCAGTAACTATCCTATTCACCAATGAAAGCACTTGCAAAAGCGCTGTAATTGCGGTGCTTTGCACCGCGCCGCTGTAGGCGGCGGAGATAGCATGCCCGGTAAAGCAAAAAGAGTTTTGGAATAGCGCAGTAAAGAATCGCCCCGAAAGCTGGCAATCAAATTTGCCAAATTTCGGGGCGATTGTCTTTGCAAGTTAGCGGTGCAGGGCTTCCACCTTAAAGTGGAATTTGGAAATCAGTTCCTTCATCATGCCGGCCTGACCGGAGAGCTCCTCGCTGGCGGCGGCACTTTCCTCGGCGGTGGCGCTGTTATTTTGCACCACGTCGGAAATCTGCGACACACCCTCGTTGACCTGAGCAATGGACACAGCCTGTTCCCCTGACGCAGCTGCAATCTGCGCGACCAGTGCGCTAATTTTAGCTGCGCCTGTAGTAATCCTATCCAGCGCGCCGGCAGTGGAGTCGGCCATGCGGGTGCCGTTGCCCACGGCTTCAATGGAATGACTGATGAGCACAGTGGTGTTCTTCGCGGCCTCCGAGCTCTTGGACGCCAGATTGCGCACCTCGTCCGCTACCACGGCAAAGCCCTTGCCGGCCGCACCGGCGCGGGCAGCTTCCACCGCGGCGTTCAGCGCCAGAATGTTGGTCTGAAACGCGATATCCTCAATGGTTTTGATAATCTTTGCAATTTCGCCGGAGGAGTTGTTAATATCCTGCATGGCGGCGGCAAGGGCGCGCATCTGCTTATCACCGTTTTCAATTTCGCCCTTTACAATGGCGGCCTGCTCGTTGGCGTTTTTGGTGTTTTCCGCATTTTGCCGCACCTGTCCAGCTATTTCAGTAATGGTGGCGGAAAGCTCCTCCACGCTGCTGGCCTGCTCGGTAGCCCCCTGACTAAGCGCCTGCGCGCCGCTGGCGACCTGACCGGAACCGCTGGCCACCTGCTCGGCGGCGTTGTTAATCTGGGAAAGGGTGCTGCCCAGTGAGCTGTTAATTTGCTGGATGGATTGC
>JAVVRO010000200.1:0-2440 GCA_036654695.1 Angelakisella sp.
GTGACCTACTGCTACAGCCCTCGGTTGTGGAAGGTCTGTCCTTTGCACAAGCTACTGTCCAAACACCCTGTGGTGCGCTTTCCCTTTGCTGGAAGCAGGATGCCGCAGGGGTAACGCTGACGGTAGAGGTGCCTTGGAACAGCACGGTGCAATTGGTACTGCCCAAGGGGAAGGCAGAGTACAAAAAGATTACATGGAACGGCGCCCCGGCCAGCGGTACCAACTCTGCGCCGCTGGAGCTTGCCTCCGGCACACATCAGCTGGTTTGCAGCTATTAAATTAGGTCTGGTACCAAGTACAGGGCAAGGACGCTGTTCGTGCCCAACCACAAAGCCGCTGCTGACAAAGAATGTCAGCAGCGGCTTTTAAAGTGCAGGAACCTATCTGTTACGCCATGGCCTTTAGCTGTTTCGCTGTTTTGTTCCAGATGATGAGGGAGACGACGAAGGTCAGCCCGCCGGATACCGTTGCGGTTAGAAACACGCCGTAAACCCCCATCACCGCGGTCAGGAGGAACAGGCAGAGCAGCGGGAACACAATCGCGCGAAAGGTCATAATAATCATCGACTCTCGGGGACAGTCCATTGCGGTCAAAAACGCGCTGGCCACCGCGCTAAACCAGTTAAAGAGGTAGGAGGGGGCAAACAGCAGCAGGGCAATTACTGTCATGTTAATAATTTCGGCATTGTTGTCCTTGGCAAAAATACGCGCCAAGGACTCCGGAAACAGCAGGATGACTACCATGCAGACAACTGACAGGGTAGCAGTGGAGATGCTTGAAATCTTAAAAAACGAAAAGGTGCGCTTAATCTTATTTGCGCCCAAGTTGTAGCTGACAGCGGGCTGTACCGAGTCAAGCACGCCGTACAAAATACTAACCAGCAGGGTATCCACATACATCACAATGCCATAGCTGGCCACCCCAAGCGCGCCGCCATAGCCTAGTAAAAAGCCGTTGACCACGGTGGAAATAAAGGAGCCGGCAACGCTGCTGAAAAATTCGGAGCCACCGTTGTAAAGAATCCCGCCCACCTCGGCAAGGGATATTTTTGGCCTAGAAAAATGCAGGGTGATTTTTTTGGTAAAGAACGGCGCAAAGGAAAAGAGCGCGCCCAAAAACATGCTGATGACCGAAGCCAGAGCCGAAAACTCAATACCCAAGCCGAACCGCGCCAGAAACAGCCAGTCTAGGGCGATGTTCAGAATCGATACAATAATATTAACCCACATGCTGTACTTCGCTTTTCCGCAGACACGCAAAAAGTTATCCATTGCAAATAGCGGCATAATAAATGGGAGCCCCAGAATGAATACGCGGACATAGCGGTAGGCCATTTCCGCAAGCACCACATCCTTGATGACAGCAAAGATAAGCTGTTCTGCAAATAGCAGGCCTAGGATGGAAAACGCAACCCCCACACCGATAATCATCAGGACGCTGGCGGAAAAGAGCTGTCTCGCTTTTTTGGTGTTCCCGCCGCCCAGCGTAGTAGACACCTTCACGGACGACCCAGCCGCAATCATGTTTGACACAGCAAAAATCATCATGGCAATGGGCATAATCAAATTTACCGCCGCAAGGGCATGCTCTCCAATAAAACGTCCTACAAAGATGCCGTCCGACATCAGGTAGATGGAGGAAAAAACCATGCTGAAAATGTTTGGCAGAGCCAAGCCCCAAAAGACCTTTTTTACAGGAAGGATTGTAAATTGCTTTTCTGTCATAACCTTAAAGTACCTTTCCATTCAGTAGTTTTGCAACAATTTCGCGCCAGACCGCCTTGGGGTCAATGGGCAGCTCGTATAAAATCGCCTGATCGATGCCCACCAAAACCGTATATAAAATCTGAGCGGGAAGGGCGATGTTACAGTCCGGGGGAAATGCACCCACGGCAACGCCGCGCGCTATTATCTGAAGCGCAAACCGGTTAAACTTCTCGTCGTTCCCCTTTATAAAGGCCTTAATCGCCGGAATCCGTGTCATCTGAAGGTCAATTTCGGCGTAAACCTTGCGTAACTCCGGGTTGGCAAAATAGGACTCAATCATGTCCTCCCCCAGCTTGACCAGCTCTTTTTGATAGCCGTTGGCACTGGTAATCCGTTCAAAGTCCTGTAGCTTGCCGGAATAATCATTTTGAAAAAGCTCTTGTACCAACTCAAGGAAAATGTCCTCCTTGGACTTAAAGTAGTAGTAAACGGATGCCTTTTTAATACCGATGGCATCTGAAATTTGCCCGATAGAGGCTTTGTCGTAGCCTTTTTCGGCAATTAGCTGATACATGGTGCTAAGAATGCTCCGCTTGGTTGTATTGTCGGTCATGTCGTTTCCTCCCATTGCTATTCTACCTACCGTTAGGTAGAATAATAGCACACCAAAACCGGAATGTCAACAGCTGCCTCCCAAAAAGCACCGAAAAACAAAACAGTCTCTGCGAACCGA
>JAVVRO010000201.1:0-2354 GCA_036654695.1 Angelakisella sp.
TGTTTCCAGACCCACAATCCCCATCAGACTGCCCTGCAAGCCGCCGCTTTTTTCGGCGGCGCTGTGGGGGGCGTGGTCGGTGGCAATCAGGTCGATGGTGCCATCCAGCAGACCGGCAATCAGCGCCTGTTGGTCGGCGGCGGTGCGCAGGGGCGGGTTCATTTTAAAGGCACCGTCCTCCTGCAAATCGTCCTCGCACAGCAGCAGGTAGTGGGGCGCTGTTTCGCAGGTCACCCGCACCCCATCGGCCTTGGCACGGCGCACCAGCGCTACCGTTTCCTTGGTGGACACATGGCAGATGTGGTACCGGCAGCCGGTTTCCTTGGCCAGTCGCAGGTCGCGCTCCACCTGCTTCCATTCGCTTGCCGAGCAGATGCCCCGGTAGCCATGCTCCTTGGCGTACCGTCCGTCGTGGATGCAGCCGCCCGTGAGCAGGCTTTCGTCCTCGCAGTGTGCGGCAAGCAGCAGGTCGTTTGCCGCTGCCTGCTCCATGGCCGCGCGCATAACGCTTTCCTCCTGCACGCCCCGGCCGTCGTCCGAAAAGGCAATCGCCCCCGCCTGTGCCAGCGCTGCCATGTGGGTTAGCGCCCCCCGCCCGCGCTGTCCCGCGGTAATGCAGCCGTAGGGGTACACCTTGACCTGTGCGCCGGCGGCAATGCAGTCCAGCTGCTGTTGCAGATGTGCAGGAGTGTCAGGCGGCGGGTTCAGATTTGGCATACTGCATACCGCGGTATAGCCACCGTGCGCCGCCGCCGCCGTACCGGTAGCAATCGTCTCCTTATAACAAAAATCGGGCTCTCGCAGATGTACATGAACATCCGCAAAGCCCGAAACAATACTACAACCATCACAGCAAATAGGGTCAAAGCCATTGCCGTCCAAACCCCTAGCAATGGAAACAATACGGCCGCCGTCGACCGCTACATCGGCCAAAACGAACCCGTTGGGGGTGTATACGCGTCCACCGGTGAGTAGCTGCTTCATAACGGTTCTCCTCTCGTATTTGGGCAAATTTGTACGCAGCCCTATTCCAGTGCGCGTTTCAGTGCCGCCATGCGCACAAACACACCATTTTGCACCTGTTTAAAGATGCGGCTCCGGGAGCACTCCACGACCTCGTCGGTCAGCTCCACCCCTCGGTTAAAGGGCGCTGGGTGCATGATAATTGCCCCCGGCTTTAGCTGGGTCAGGCGTTCGCTGTTCATACCGTACAGCCGGTTGTAGTCCCCGGACATCATCGAAACGTCCCCGTCTCCGTGGCGCTCGTGCTGAATGCGCAGCAGCATTACAATGTCCATCTCCCGCACCGCAGTGTCAAAGTCAAGGGTGCGGTAGCACGCTTCGCGGTATTGCTCCGGCCCGCTGACATAGCAGTCCATTCCCAGCCGCGCCATGACCTCCATGTTGGTGTGTGCCACCCTGCTGTGGCTAATGTCGCCCACAATGGCAATGCGCAGTCCGGCAAAGCCGCCAAACTCCTGCTGGATGGTCAGCAAATCCAAAAGGCTCTGGGTGGGGTGGTTGCCGGTGCCGTCGCCGCCGTTAATGACCGGAATGCGCAAGTCCTTCAGCTGGTTGTAATACTCGTTCTGGGTGTGGCGAATCACCACCGCGTCTACGCCGAAGCTCTCGAAGGTTTTTACCGTGTCGTAGAAGGTTTCGCCTTTTTTCAGCGAGGAGGATTCGGGGCTAAAGCCAATGACCTGACAACCCAGTCGCAGCTCGGCAGTGTGGAAGCTGTACTGTGTCCGGGTCGACGGCTCAAAAAAAAGGTTGGCAACGATGCTGTTCGTTGCACCGTCCCAACTTTCACCCTCTGCAAAATGCTGCGCCTGTTCCAGTATTGCCAAAATTTCCTGCACGCTCAGTTCCGAAAGACAGGTAAGACTTTTTTTCATACGCTGCGCAGCTCCTTTCCGCTATGGGGTTTCTAACATGGTATTGTAGCATAGCAACGGCGGGAAGTCAACTGGTTTCTTCCCGCCGTACTGGTTATATTTTCATCCGCCGCTGGACGGTAATGGCTTTCACCGGGCACATTTCGTGGCAGCAAAAGCAGGAGATGCAGTTGTGCAGGTCAATGCAAGCCTTTTTGTTGCGAAGGACAATGGTATGGGGCGGACAGCTTTCGGCGCAGCGGCCGCAGCCGATGCACTTGTCCGTTATCACCTTTGGGGTGGGGCGCAGCAGCTTTTTGGCAAGGGTGGTAAAGACGTTGCGCAGCGGTTTTGGAATGCGGTCGGCAAACAGCAGTGAGGTTGACCGTGGCAGGGCAAAGGGCGGAATGTTTTCGGGCTGGTCGCCTACCACCCGCACCGCGGCGGGGTCAAACAAGCCGCGCTGCGCTGCCAGTC
>JAVVRO010000202.1:0-2342 GCA_036654695.1 Angelakisella sp.
CGCGCTTCAATGCCCGCGGCCTCGGGGTCGGCGGCTGCTGTCTCGGCCGGTGTGGGTGCGGCAAGGGCATCCGCGCCCGCCAGTAGGTTTAGGGACAGTACCCTGTCAAATTCCCCCAGCAGCGCGCGCTTGGCAGCACCGTTCAGGGGCGCTTTTAACAGGTCGTAAAGTACGGTAATGGCCTGTGCGGTGTTCAGGTCGTTGCCCATGGCCTCGCAGAAGGCGGCACGCAGCGGTGCGGCGCTTTCTTCGTCCATGGCTCCGTCGGCGGCATCCACTGCGGCAATTCTGGCCAGCAGCTTGTCGTAGGCGGCTTTGGCGTTGTCCAAATTCTCCCACGAAAAAACCAGCCCCTTGCGGTAGTGGGATTGCAGGCAGAACAGCCGGTAAACCATGGGGCTGTAGCCCTTTTCCTCCAACAGCGAAACCGTCAAAAACTCACCCTTGGACTTGGACATTTTGCCGGAATTGGTGTTTAAGTGGTAGACATGGAACCAGTGGCTGCACCACGGATGCCCCAACAGCGCCTCGGACTGCGCCACCTCGTTGGTGTGGTGCGGGAAAGCATTGTCAATGCCGCCGCAGTGCAGGTCAAGGTACTCCCCCAAATACTTCATGGAAATGCAGGAGCACTCGATGTGCCAGCCCGGGTAGCCCAGCCCCCACGGGGACTCCCACTTTAGCGCCTGATCCTCAAATTTGCTTTTGGTGAACCACAGCACAAAGTCGTTTTTGCTACGCTTGTTTTCATCCTCCTCGACTCCCTCGCGCACGCCGACAGCCAAGTCCTCCTGAGAAAAATCGTTAAACAGGTAGTAGCGCTCCAGCTTTGCGGTATCAAAGTAAACATTGCCCCCCGCCAGATAGGCGTAGCTGGTGTCCAGCAGCTTTTGGATGCTGGTAATGTAGTCCTCGATGCAGCCGGTAGCCGGTTGTACAATGTCCGGGGTTTTAATATTGAGCTTTTTGCAGTCGGCAAAGAATGCGTCGGTGTAAAACTGCGCAATTTCCATGACCGACTTGTGCTCCCGCCGTGCGCCCTTCAGCATCTTGTCCTCGCCGGTGTCCGCGTCGGAGGCCAGATGTCCCACATCGGTAATGTTCATGACACGAGTTACCTCGTTGCCGTCGTAGCGCAGGAACTTTTCCAGTACATCCTCCATCAGGTAGCTGCGCAGGTTGCCAATGTGCGCAAAGTGGTAGACGGTCGGTCCGCAGGTGTACATTTTAATTTTGCCCGCTTCGTGGGGCACAAGCTCCTCTTTTTGGTGAGTCAGCGTATTGTAAAGTTTCATAATTTTTCTCCCTATTTGGAATGAGTAAACAGAGTTCGGTTTTTCCACAGGTAATTGATGCCGCTGCCCACGGTGGCAACCACCACCACCGCCATTCCCGCCCAGTAAACCACCAGCATGCAGAGCTCGGGCAGTACAAGGGGCAGCTCGGTGAATGCCCACAGCATTAGCAGGGCGTAGCAAATCCACGACATTTGGGACACGGTTTTCAGTTTGCCCCACTTGTCGGCGGCAATGACCACGCCGTTGTCGGCCGCCAAGGTGCGCAGCGCAGTAACCGCAAATTCTCGCGACAAAATGAGTACCAGCACCACGACCGGCAGGTTCAGCGGGCTTAGGTCGGAGGGCAGCTGTGCCAGACAGACCAGCGCCGACATGACCAGCAGCTTGTCGGCAAGGGGATCCATAAATTTGCCAAAGTTTGTGACCAGCCCGCGGGCCCTAGCAATCTTGCCGTCAAACAGGTCGGTCAGCGACGCCCCCGCAAAGACCAGCAGCGCTACCAAAAAGTGATGTTGAAATGGTACCAGCATACAGAATAGAAATACCGGAATTAGCAGCATCCGCAGTACGGTCAGCTTGTTCGGTAAATTCATTGCAATCCCCTTTCCGCTTGTCAGGTTCGTTTTTCGTGTCATCTGCATACGCCATGCCCCGCCAGCGGGGGCGCTTGCAGCGTTTGCGCCAGTAAAAAGTGCTGCCGGGTAGGGTCAGTTGCTATTATCTATAGTATAGCATAAACACCGTGTATTTTACCAGAGAAACCCGCTGGATTAAATAATCTGCTTGTGCTGCCAGCGTCCGCCCAGAAAGCGCCAAGTAAATAGAACGCCGCGGGCAATCCAGTCGGCGTACATGGCAAACCAAGTGCCGTTTACCCCCATGCCCAGCACAAAGCAGAACAGGTAGCAGCTGCCCACCCGGAACACCCACATGGAAATAGTGGACACCAGCATGGTAAAGCGCGCATCGCCGGCGGCTCGCAGGCCATTGGGCAGGGTAAAGGAGAGCGGCCAAAACAGAATGTTGGCAATGGAATACCAAAAA
>JAVVRO010000203.1:0-2279 GCA_036654695.1 Angelakisella sp.
GATCATTATCATTATTTTGAACAGGGCGGCGAGGGCTACCACACCCTGTTCGACACATGGGAGCTGGAGCGGGGGCAGGAGCAGGATCCATGGCGTGCGCTGATTACCATGCCGGACACTCCAAAATTTGTGGGGAAGAACAATAAACCCTACTGGGCAAACCGAGCGTTCCAGAATACCGAAAACGATGAGGATTACCCTACGCCCCGGTGCTTCGCCGATGCCATTGACTTTTTAAAGCACAACAGCCAAGCAGAGGACTGGCACCTGCATCTGGAACTGTTTGACCCCCACGAGCCCTTTGCCTGTCCGCAAAAGTACCGGGACAGCTGCGGGGATCAGTGGGACAACCGCTACCACTTTGATTGGCCGTTTTACGCGCCGGTGCAAGAACCGCCCGAGGCGGTGGAGCACATCCGCAAGAGCTATGCCGCAGTGGTTACCATGGCGGATGTCTGGCTGGGTAAGCTGCTGGATACCATGGACGAGCTGGACTTGTGGAAGGACACCGCACTTATTTTTACCACCGACCATGGCTACCTGCTGGGTGAGCATGGCTACTGGGCAAAAAACTACATGATGGCTTACCGGGAGCTGGTACATATTCCGCTCATTCTGTGTACGCCCCAAACGGCGTTTAGCGGCAGGCGCGTCAAGGCGCTGACGGCCTCCATTGACCTTATGCCCACGCTGCTGGAGCTACACGGCGCGCAGCCCTCCCACCGGGTACAGGGAAAGTCACTGCTGCCGCTGCTGGAGCAGGAGCAACCCCACCACGACGCTGTTTTGTATGGCAGCTTTGGCAGGGACATTAATTTGTTTAACGGGCGCTATACCTATTGCTGCCAGCCCGAGGAGGGCAGCACGGTTTACTGCCACACTGCGGCTCCCGGCTTTTTTGAAGACTACGACAGGACGACACTGGCCAATGCCGAGCTGGGGTGCTTTTTACGGGATACACAGGGAATTGCTCAGTACCGCATTGCCGAAAAGAGCCGCCGTTACGCGGATTCGCCGGAGTATAATGTAATCTACGACCTGTGCAGCGACCCCGGGCAAACCCAACCAATCCGTGACCCCGCGCTGGAACGGCAGCTGGTACAGCAACTAAAAGAGCTACTGCTGCGTTACGATGCACCGGCTTGTCAATTTATAAGATGTCCGGCTTTGCGTGAAAATCCGGATGCTCATAGCAAGAACAATCTAAACAATATGGAGGGAACAAGATGAAGGATACACTCAGGTTGATTAAAAAGCAGATCACCATGCAGGTGTTTGTCTGGATTGGGCTGGTTTTTCTAATCATGTTTAGCATCGTCCCAATGTTCGGACTGTGGATTTCCTTTACCGAGTACAACATTCGCGACGGGCTAAGCGGCTTCTTTACCGGACAATTTGTGGGACTCAAGTATTTCAAGGAGTTCATCTTTGACCGCAAATTCATTCCGCTTATGGTCAACACACTTTCCATCAGTCTGCTGAAGCTGCTGTTTTCTTTCCCGCTGCCCATCCTCTTTGCAATTATGCTGAACGAGATGCGCGGCCGTAGATTTAAGAAAATCGTGCAGACAGTCAGCTACCTGCCGCACTTTATCTCGTGGGTCATTGTAGCAGGTCTGCTCTTTTCGTTCTTCTCCACCTCCAGTGGTGTTATCAATGAAATCCTACTGAACCTCGGCATTATCAAGGAACCGCTGGATGTTCTGATTAACCCCGACAAGTACTATCTGCTGGCAGTCGCCAGTGAGATGTGGAAGGAAATGGGCTGGAGCGCCATCATCTATTTGGCGGCCATTGCAGGCATTGACCCGTCGCTGTACGAAAGCGCACAGATTGACGGCGCAGGCCGCATCCAGCGAATCATTCACATTACGTTACCCTGCATCAAGGGCACCATGGCAATCATCCTGATTCTGTCCATCGGCAGCCTACTGGGCGCTGCAAACTTTGAGCAGGCACTGCTGCTGGGGAACTCCATGAACATCTCCAAGGCGGAAATTCTGCAGGTCTTTATCTATAAAACCGGTCTTGGCTTGGGCAGATATTCCTATGCAGCCGCAGCGGGTCTTTTCCAATCGGTCATTTCGTTTGTACTGGTTGTCACGGCCAATACCTGCTCCAAAAAGTTTACCGGATCTTCGTTGTATTAAGCCACAGAACATGAAAGGAATGGTGATTGCATGAGTGCAACAGCTCTGACCACACGTCTTAAAGCCAATCGAGCACACCGAATTAAGCGTACCACCGAGGATTATGTTGTTGATACCGTTATCATGATT
>JAVVRO010000204.1:0-2238 GCA_036654695.1 Angelakisella sp.
CCCCCTAGCACAGCCCGGCCTTGGGGAAGATACTTGCATTTTTTCGGATTTTGCTTATACTAATATTTAGTTGCAGTCTTAGGGTTCTACTAATAAATTTGTGCCGGTGTAAAGCGGCAGAATGGATGATTATTATGATACATGGAATTACCGCGCAGCAACGGGAAGCACTGGCGCTGTGCTTCCCCAAGGGAGTTTCCTATTCGGGGGACATTACCGTAAGCGATGGCGGCGACGGCATCCGCCTTGTCTTTGAGTCCGGCGGCTGTCACATCACCTTGGCCAAGCCCGCGCTGCTGTGGCGCGCGCTGATGCTGTTGCAGCAGCAGGCCGCGGCAGACCGCTACACCGACCTTGTACAAACCGCCTGCTACACCGACCTTGGGCTGATGGTGGACTGCTCCCGCAACGCCGTGCTCAAGCTGCCCGCCTTTCAGCGTCTGGTCATTACACTGGCCAAAATGGGCTATACCGTCCTCCAGCTTTACATGGAGGACACCTTCGAGCTTCCCCAGTACCCCTACTTTGGTTACCGGCGCGGCCGTTATTCCCAAGGGGAGCTGCAAGAAATGGATGCGTTTGCGGCGCTGTTTGGCATTGAGCTAATCCCCGCCGTGCAAACTCTGGCTCATCTGGGGCAGGCGCTAAAGTGGGACGCATTCCGGGAGATTGTTGATTGCGGCGACATTATGCTGGCAGAGGACGAACGAACCTACACCTTGCTGGACAGCATCTTTTCCACCATGTCCCAGTGCTTTACCAGCCGGCGTATTAACATTGGCATGGATGAAGCGCACATGGTGGGGCTTGGCAAGTACCTTGACCAGCACGGCTACCAACCCCGCATTGATGTGATGCTACGGCACTTTACCCGTGTCCATGCGTTGGCTGTCAAATATGGCTTTCAGCCCATGCTGTGGAGCGACATGTTCTTTCGGCTGGCCAGCGGTGGGGACTACTATGTACCGGATTGCGTTATTGACCCCAAGATAAAGCAGATGATTCCCCAAGATACTACCCTGATTTACTGGGACTACTACTCCACCAACGCCGGTATTTACGACCGTATGCTGGACAGTCATGCCAAAATGAGCGAGCACACCATCTTCGCCGGTGGCGCGTGGAAGTGGACCGGCTTTAACCCCAACAACCAATTTAGCATGAAAATTGCGGATTTGGCGCACGGAAGCTGCAAGGCACACGGCATAAAGGAAGTGCTTGTGACAGCTTGGGGGGACAACGGCGGCGAATGCTCTATCTTTGCAATACTCCCCGCGTTGCAGTACTGGGCGGAGCTCTGCTATGCCGACGATGCCAAAGCAGCCGTCGCACAGCGGTTTGCGCTCTGCACCGGCGGCCAGTGGGAGGAGTTTTTGCTGCTGGATTCTTCCGCCTTTACTCCACACAACCCCGCACCCGGCAGCTGCGGGGTCAACCCGCCAAAATATCTGCTCTACCAAGATGTGCTGGAGGGACTGTTCGACGCGCAGGTAGAGCCGGACAGCTACAGTGCGCACTTTGCCGACTGTGCCCGAGCGCTGCGCGGGAAGGGTGGTCAATGGAATATCCTGTTTGAGGTACAGGCGGCGCTGTGTGCGGTGCTGGAACTGAAGTGCCGCGCAGGCTGTGACCTTCGCGCTGCCTATGGCAGTGGCGATAAGGCTACCTTAGCACGGTACCAAACCGAGCTTTTACCCGAGCTGGCGCGTCGCATTGCCGACTTTGCACAGGTCTACCGGAGGCAGTGGAAGGCCGAAAACAAAATTGCAGGGCTGGATGTATTTGACCTTAAGATTGGTGGCCTGCTGCAACGCACCAATAGCGCGGCAGAGCGCCTTTCGGACTATCTCAGCGGTGCTGTTCCCTGTTTGGAAGAGCTGGAAACTCCGGTATTGCCCTTTTCCTCCAAAGCAAACAGCATGGATATTCAAGAGCCTATGTGGCACAAAATAGTATCTGCCAGCGCCATTACGCTAAACTAAAGTAGCCCGTGGACGAAAGAAAAATCGAGGTAGCAACCCTTTCGGGTATGCTATCTCGATTTTTTATGGCAGTATCCCCAGGGTAACTACCCTTATTCATCCCAAGAATCGAACTTTTTGCCGTTGTTGCGTCTGCCGAAAATGAGTACCGCAGCACCGACGCCGATTACAACAATCATCAGCCCAATGATCACCGGAACCACCGGAAAGCCACCGCCCTGATTGGGCTCGGCAGGCTTGGAGGCTGGGGAGGAGG
>JAVVRO010000205.1:0-2214 GCA_036654695.1 Angelakisella sp.
GCAGCTTGCCATGGAGGTCATGGAGCTGTTTCCACACACGGTAGTCTGCCTAAACCTGATAGACGAAGCCGAAAAGAACGGGATCCGCATTGACAGGGAACTGCTGCAAAGCCATTTGGGGGTACCGGTGGTTTGCACCTGCGCCCAAAAAGAACACGGCCTAAGCACACTGATGGACGCGGTGCTGGCGCTGCTGGAGCAACCGGTTGTACACCGCTCCCCCGCCCTGCCTATGCCACGCCCCCCCGAGGCTGACCCGGAGCAACAGTCGGCGGCCGACGCTGCTGCCCTCCGGCAAGCGGTACACCATGTGTTACGGGACTGTGTTGTGCGGCAATGCAGTGACCGTACACAGTGCCAAAGCCGACTGGACAGACTGCTGACCAGTCGGCTCACCGGCATTCCGGTCATGCTGCTGCTGTTGCTGGCAGTGCTGTGGCTGACCATTACCGGTGCAAACTACCCCTCCCAGCTGCTGGCGCAGTGGCTGTTTGGGCTGGAGCAACCGCTGGTACAGGTGCTGGCTGTCCTTGGCGCGCCGCCGTGGCTGCGCGGCCTGCTGGTGGAGGGCTGCTGGCGGGTGCTAGCTTGGGTCGTTTCGGTCATGCTGCCCCCCATGGCCATCTTTTTCCCACTGTTTACCCTGTTGGAGGACTTGGGCTACCTGCCCCGCGCGGCATTTAACCTAGACCACCTGTTCCAGCGCTGCCACGCCTGTGGCAAGCAGTGCCTGACCCTGTGCATGGGGCTGGGCTGCAACGCCGCCGGCGTCACCGGCTGCCGCATTATTGATTCGCCCCGGGAACGGCTGATTGCTATTTTGACCAACAGCTTTATTCCCTGCAACGGACGCTTTCCCACGCTGGTCACCCTAATTGGACTGTTTTGGGCAACGGGCGAGGGTGGCTCGGTATCTGCTGCGGTGCTGCTGACGCTGACCATCGGCGTGGGGGTTGCCATGACCTTTGCGGCCTCGTGGCTGCTGTCCCGCACGCTACTGCGGGGCATCCCCTCCTCCTTTACGCTGGAGCTGCCGCCTTTTCGCAGGCCGCGCATTGGGCAGGTGCTGGTACGCTCCATTCTGGATCGCACCCTTTTTGTGCTGGGTCGCGCCGTTGTGGTAGCCGCACCTGCCGGGCTGCTACTCTGGGTACTGGCCAACAGCTATGTAGGCGGTGCAAGCCTGCTGACCCGCACTGCCGGGCTGCTGGACCCCTTGGGGCGGCTGCTGGGAATGGACGGCGTACTGTTGCTGGCGTTTATTCTGGGCTTTCCCGCCAATGAAATTGTGTTGCCCATTGCGATTATGGCCTATACCGCAGCTGGCTCCCTGCATCAATTTGGCCTTGGCGAGCTGCACGGGCTGCTGCTGGCCAACGGCTGGACTGGGCTAACGGCATTGTCGGTCATTTTGTTTTCCCTGCTGCACTGGCCTTGCTCTACCACCTGTCTTACCATCTACAAGGAAACCGGCAGCGCCAAATGGACGGCGGTTGCCATGGTGCTGCCCACTTTGTTTGGGGTTGTGCTGTGTGCTGCGGTTGCCGCAATCGCCCGCCTTTGGGGCGGTTTTTGAACTTTCTTTGAATTTTCGGGAAATAACAGGGTAGCCTATTGCATATAAATGGTGTTTGTGATACGATAAGCGCAAGATACTATACCGTACAGGTAGAGTTTATGGTTTTCTAAAAATAAAGGAGGGTTTATCATGTCTGTTGTTACTGTGACAAAGGATACCTTTGACCACGAGGTTCTGCAAAGCAGCACCCCCGTTCTGGTGGATTTTTGGGCACCGTGGTGCGGCCCCTGCAAGATGCTTTCGCCGGTTGTTGACCAAATTTCCGACGAGGCGCAGGGCGTTAAGGTCTGCAAAATAAATATTGATGAGGAGCCGGAGCTGGCTACCCGCTACGGTGTAATGAGTATTCCCACGCTGGCGCTGTTTAAGGGTGGCTCAATAGCCGATACTTCCGTGGGTCTACGTCCAAAAGACGCAATTCTGGCTATGCTTAAGTAGCAAACCATACCCCGGGGCGCATACGACTGTAAAAAGACGTATGTGCCTTTTTTTGTCAATATTGGTCGACTTTTGCCCCGGGCTGTGATACAATTGCCGTACTTAGTATTAAACTCATTTTGGATGCCGTTGACATTATGAAAGGACTCAAAAAATGCTACATCGCCTGACTGCTTTATTTCTGCTACTTTCTTTAC
>JAVVRO010000206.1:0-2192 GCA_036654695.1 Angelakisella sp.
CCGCGATTAACAGCGTTTCCAGCCCCTTGGCCTCGGCCAGCGCTGCTTGCTTGGTAATGGCGTAGTAGGCCGCCCAGTAGATGCCCGCACCGGGAACCAGCGGGAAAATGCCCGCAACTAAGAAAACAGTAACTGGGCAGCGCATGCGAATAGAGCAAAAGCGCGAGAGAGTACACACCAGCATGGTGGAAAAAAAGGCGGCCGGAGCAGGGGAGGATTGTGCCACGCACAGCACATAACAAACCCAACCCAAGGAACCAATGAAGCCGCAAAGCAGAATGCGGTGCTTGGGCACATGAAAAATTACTGCAAAGGTAGCGGTGCCCAAAAATGAAGCAAACGCCTGTAACAGTATGTTAGTCACAGCACAATCCCTCCCAACAGGCTAAAGCGCAGCGCGTAGACAACCCCAACCCCGCCCGCAATGCAAAACGCAATCAGCAGCGCGTCCAGCAGCCGTACGCTGCCCGCAATGTAGTCACCGCCTGCCATGTCACGGATGGCATTGGTAAAGGGCACCCCCGGCACCAGCGGAATAATTGCGCCGATGATGACCTGACTGAGGTTATTGCCAAGACCGAGGAGCACCAGCAACATAGAAGCCAGCGTTGCAATGGCGCCGCCGGCAATATTGACGGTAATTTTGGAGAGCTTGCGGGTTTCAATGGCTGTAATAAAGGTATAGAGCAAAAACCCTGCAAAGGACGACGCAAGGCAGTCCAGCAACGACCCGCCAAACATGCAGCAAAAGCTGGCACAGCCGACAGCCGTAGCCGCCAAACGCAGTACCCGGGGGTATTTTGGCATGTCTGCAATCTCTTGCAGCTTGTGGTAAGCCTCCTCTACGGTATGCTGCCCCTCCACAATTTCCCGGGAAAGCTGGTTCACCGCCTCTACCTTGTCCAGTCGTGCGGCGCTTAAAGGAATGTAGCGTACCTTGGCAAAATATTCTTCATTTACCCCGCCCGCAGTGGTAAAAAAACCGCTGCTTAGGGTAAATGTGTTGCAAGACTGCACACCGTAGGCCTTTGCAATCCGCAGGACGGTGTCCTCGACTCTAAAAATTTCTGCGCCGCTTTCCAGCAGGATGCTCCCCGCAAAAACTGCGGCCTCCAGCGCGTCGGCATGGCTTTGTTTCATGAACACAACCCCCTGATGAATCGTTCTATTATAATGCGACTACCCATGGCGAATAGCTGTCGCCACGGAGGAACATTCAATTGCTGTCTTCCATTATACTGATTACTCCAGCGGCTTACAACATTTATTTTGCGAAGCACCATTTTTTGTGGTAGAATCAATAATAAAGGCAACCATTGCAAGAAAGAGGGCGAACGACATGCTGCAACTTATTTTGGGGCGCACCGGAACCGGCAAAACCACCACACTATTGTCGCAGGCCGCCGCCGCCGCCCGTGCCGGCAAGCAGGTGCTGGTCATTGTTCCGGAGCAGTTTTCCTTTGCAACCGAACGTAAAATGCTGGCGGAGCTGTCCGGCAAAAGCTCGCTGAGTGTCTCGGTACTCAGCTTTAGCCGGCTGTGTGAAAATATCTTCCGTACCTTTGGCGGGTTAGCTGGCAAGCGGCTGACCGACATGGCACGACTGGTGCTCATGAAGCTGGCGGTGCAGGAGGCGGGGGATTCCTTGGAGCTGTACGGCAGGCAGTGCCAGCGCACCGACTTTTTGACCACAATGCTGCAAACGGTGGAGGAGCTGAAAAGCAGCGGTAGCTACCCCGCGCAGCTGCGGGACACCCTTGCCGGGCTGGAAAAAAGCCAGCTCAGGGCAAAGCTGACCGACATTACCACCATTTACGAGGTGTACCAAAGCATTGTGGAACGCAGCTACCAAGACCCACTGGACGATATTGCCCGAGGGGAACGGTTGGTGCGCGGCAGCGATTATTTTGCCGGCTGCGCAATCTTTGTGGATGGCTTTAGCTTTTTTAGCCCACCGGAGCGCGCGCTGGTGGAAACCATGCTGGAGCAAAGTGACAGCCTAACGCTGGCGCTGGCCGCCGACCGTTTGGCCGAGGGTGGCGAGCTGGATTTGTTTCGCGACCAAAAAAAGATTGCCCATCGGCTGATTCAGCGTGCCAACGAGCTTGGGATTTCCTGCAAAAAGCCGCTGCTGCTAACCGAAAATCTGCGCGCCCAAAACGAACCGCTGTTGGCGGTGGAAAGCTTTTTGT
>JAVVRO010000207.1:0-2177 GCA_036654695.1 Angelakisella sp.
GTCGGTGCCGGTGGTCAGCCCCAGCAGGTTGGTAATGCGGATGCAGTGGGTGTCGCAAACAATGGCCGGCTTGCCAAACAAATCCCCCAGCAGCAGGTTGGCTGTTTTACGCCCTACGCCGGGCAGCGTCAGCAGCTCCTCCATGGTTTCGGGCATCACTCCGCCAAAGTCAGACAGCAGCATCTGGCAGGCGGCGACAATGTCCTGCGCCTTGGTGCGGTAAAACCCGCAGGAATGGACAATCTCCATTACCTCGGCAACCTCGGCCTGCGCCAGCGACTGCAAGGTGGGGAAGCGGGCGAACAGCACCGGCGTTACCAAGTTTACCCGCGCGTCGGTACACTGTGCCGCCAGCCGTGTGGCAATCATCAGTTGGTGGGGGATGGTGTATTCCAAGGTGCATTCCGCTTGGGGGTAGAGCTGCTCCAATCGGGAAATGGCCTCCAGTGCCTGTTGCTTTTTTGTCATGATTCAGACATTCCTTTCGCGTGGAATAGACAGTAGCATTATTGTAGCCCCAGTTGCCGCAAAAGTCAATGTGGGTGCATGGGCAGCGGTTGTTCATAGTTTAGTGGTTGTTTTTGCGCAAAAGCTGTGATATACTTTACCAGTAAATTATTCATGAAGTACAGAAAGGATTGGTTGAGGATTTGAAGCACATTTTAATCTGTCTGATTGCCAGCGTCCTGTTATTTTCATATATCGGCCAAAATACCGTAATGGCAAAGGAACGGGTGGCCTATGCCACGCCGGTAGCTGCCGGTGTGGCAGTAGCTCGCGCAGCGGTAACGGCAGCCGCGCCGATGAGCGCAGTGGCTAAAAAAGAACCGGTAAAGCCGGTGGAGGAGCAGATTGGGTTACTGCTGTCCCATGCGGACGACCTGAACAGCGCCCGGTTCAAAAATGGCTTTGAAAAGAGCATCCCCAAGGAAATTAAACTGCACAGTCTGGATGCCGCCGGCAGCGCCGAGTCGCAAAAGACGATGTTTAACAAGATGATTGGTCAAAAGTTTAGCGTCATTGTGTTGGATTTAATGAACCTTGCAGATGTGGACTATTATGTCGACGCAGCCGGAAAGGCCGGGGTGCCGCTGGTCATCATTGGCGACGAACCCACCCTTTCGCAGCTAAGCCACTACCCCAGTGTCTATTATGTCGGGTTCCAAAAAAGCAGTATGCCAGAGCTAATGGCAACAGAAACCATCCGGTTGTGGAAGGATAACCCCATACGGATGAACTTTGAGGACGACAAATGGGACTTGACCTATTCGGCACTGACCAGAGACGGCTTTGAAAAATCCGGGAACAAAGAAGTGTTCCAGACAGCAATGGAGGCGGCGGGAGTCTCGGTTTCCATGGCGGTGGACTCGGTGGTCAAGCAGATGGAATATGACCTAATTAAAGAGGTTGACCAAACGGTCATTGACGACAGCGAAATTGTCTTTTTTGACAACAGCACCGATGTGCAGCGCGCCTTGGAGTTTTTCTATGACCCTACAGAGTTTAAACGTGGTCGTCCCAAGCAGCAGTTTGCGCTGACCGTCATTGACGACGGCGCAGCTAAGCTGGTGGAGGACGGCGAGGTGCTGTTTGCCATTGGCACCGACTTCCGCGAGCTGGGAGTAGCTACCGCGCAGCTGGCACAGTTGCTGGCCATTAACCCGCTGTCCAACCTGCAAACCTTTGAGCAACAGCTGGTCAATGAGCGCTTTTTCTACCTGCCAGATACCATCCTGCGTGCCGACATTAAGCCGGAACCGGTGGAGGTCGAGGAGGAAGAATCGGACAAGGAGCCGGCCAAGCCAAGCAGTAAGCTGAAAAAATAGTTGCTATTAAAATAAAGCAAGGTCTGCTATATAAAAAGCGCAGCTGCGGAGAAATTCCGCAGCTGCGCTTTTTTATGTAGGGTAAGCATCCTTCACTGCGTCGTGTAACTGCGCAATGTCGGTAACACAAAAATTATGCTTGGTAATATAAGACAGTGCCTGATTCCACTCGCTTAAAGAGTATTGCTCGGCATCAATGCTACTGATTGCGCGAAGCAGGTCATCGCGGGAGCGGTTATGCACGTCGGATAAATAGCCGCAGTGCATGAGTACGGCCAGCTGTTCCAACAAGTCGTCTGTCATTATGTCCATCCTTTCGTCGCGTACTGCCAAGCCACAAGGTACACTTAA
>JAVVRO010000208.1:0-2134 GCA_036654695.1 Angelakisella sp.
ACCCTAAGACTGCAACTAAATATTAGTATAAGCAAAATCCGAAAAAATGCAAGTGTCTTCCCGGAGGCTGGCTGCGCTAGGGGGAGATATTGCCAAAAAAAACCGGCCTAACAGTACGTTAAGCCGGTTTTTGGAGTGTAGTTGCTAGGTCTCATCCCAAATCTTTCGTTTGCGGTAAAACAGATAGCTGAGGATGAACCGCACCGTTTGGTCAATGCACACCACCACCCAGATGCTGACAATGCTGGTATGAAAGACATTGGTGAGCAGTAGTGCCAAGGGAATGCGCACCCCCCATAGACCAATTCCCGCAATGAGCATGGGAATTTTGGTATAGCCGGCGCCCTTTAGCGAGCCGGTGTACACCCGTTGCAGGTTCTGGGGAATTTGGATGAGTCCCATCAAACGCAGGTAAACCGCACCCAGTGCAATGACCTCGGGGTCGTTGGTCAAAATACGCATGGCCTGATGAGGTAAGAACAGAAGAATGCAGGTGCCGACGCTGATAATCAGGATGGCGCCCTTTTGAATTTCACGGATATACTCCTTGCCCAAGGCCTTGTTGCCGGCACCTAGTGCCTGTCCGGTAAAGGCCGTTGCAGCAACGCCAAAGCCCAGCGCGGGCATTTCGGAAATCGACTCGGCTTGCAGTCCCAGCTGGTTTGCTGCGAAAGCAATGTCGCCGAAGGATAGGATGACGCGGCTGAGGATAATGGAGGCCGCCTGCCAGAAAATAGTCTCAAGGCCGGAGGGGATTCCGATGCGGAACACCTCGCGGATAATGTCCCAGCGCAGGCAAAGGTTCTCCCGGGTAAAGGCACGATGTAGCAGTCCACCCTTGCGCAGCAGTACCCATAGCCCACAGCAAGCCCCAGCAATCTGCGCGGACACCAGTCCAATGGCAGCGCCGGTCAGCCCCAGGGAGGGAACGCCGAACAAACCAAAGATGAGGGTGCTGCTGACCACAATATTGACCAGATTCATAATGGTCGCAATAATCATTGGGGTCTTGGTATCGCCCTTGCCCTGCAAAAAGCCCGTTACACACAGCATGACCGCCAAAAAGGGAAAACCAAAGGTAACAATGCTCAGGTATTCTGAGGCACAGGCCATAATCTCGGCGGTGGGGTCAAAGATGGAGAGCAGAGGCTTCGCCAAAAAGCGCACCACGAACTGAATGACAAGGGACAGCGACACCAGCACCATTAGGGTTTGCTGTGCCACGGTGCGCATCCGTTTGTCGTCCTGCGCACCATAGGCGTTGGCAATTAGCACCGTAGCGCCTATGGTAATGCCCTTAAAAAAGTTCCAGATAATACCGGTGAGCAGCGAGCTGACGCCCTGTGCCGAAACCGCTATGGTACTAATTCTGCCCAGCATACTCATGGATACCAAGCTAGCAAACAGTTGCAGAATGTTCTCGATAATAATGGGATAGATCATGACTGTGATGCGCTTGTGCAGGATTTTTTTATCCAGCGCGCTGGTCAAAGTCTGACTCAAGATAACCACCCGCTTTCTAACCCCGCGGGGTCGAATTATTCCGTGATAGGCTCCATAATGCGGTAGCTAAAGGGCCGCAGAGTAACCTCTCCCGTGACCAGCTCTCCAGTTAATACATCATGGTACTGCTGTTGGTTCAGGTTGACCATCTGGTCTGTTTCGTTGTAGTTTTGCAGGAACACAAAACGGTTTTCCTCGTCGTACCGCGTTTGTGCGGTAACGCCGGAGGGCAGCTCTGCGTCCAGTGCTTTTTCCAGTGCCAGCTCGGTTGCCAAGCCCTTGTAAAAGTCCTGCAAAAACCCGTCATAGGAGCGGAACGCAATGTAGTACGCCTGACCGCTGCCAAACTTGTTGACCGTCAGCGCGGGGTAGCCTGTGTAGAAGTCCTCCGTATAGGTTGCCAGTGCCTGAGCACCCTCCAGATGAACCAAATCACAAAACACCTCGGCGGTGTAGGAGCTTTTTGCCACAGCACCGAACGCGTCCACCTGTACGGAATTTGTTTCACCGTCATAAAGGGCGTCAATTTCCTCCGACCAAATGCCCATTAGCTCCTTGAGCGGGCCGGGTCTGCCGTTTTGGAAGCAGAGGTCTGTTTCATTGACAATGCCGCTCCAGTAGGTTGTTACAA
>JAVVRO010000209.1:0-2131 GCA_036654695.1 Angelakisella sp.
GAGCCTTTTTCCGGCATGGAGGAGGTCATTGTGGGGGTGGTGGGCACACTGCAATTCGAGGTGCTGGAATACCGCCTGACCAACGAATACAATGTGGATATCCTGCTGGAAACGCTGCCCTACCAGTTCATCCGCTGGATTGACACCCCGGATGTGGATGTCAAAAAGCTGAACCTCAGCTCCAGTACCAAGGTGGTCAACGACTTTAAGGGTCGCCAGCTGCTGCTGTTCTGCGACAAATGGAGCATCGATTGGGCGCTGGAGCGTAACAAAGGCTTGCTGTTGTCCGACTTTAGTAAATAGGGCACCCATCGGTGCCACTACGAGGTGCATTATGAAGCAATATGAAACGCTGTTCTGCCCCGGGGATATTTTGATTCCAAAAACCGACCTGACTGCGTGGAGCGTGGTTGCCTGCGACCAGTTTACCTCTGACCCCGACTATTGGGAGCAGGTGCGGCAGCAGGCAGAGGGACACCCCTCGGCGCTGCATGTTATCTTCCCGGAGGCGTTTTTGGGCAAGGTTGATTTTGACCAAACGGTGGCGGATATTAACGCTACCATGGAGCGCTATCTGGGGGACGACATTTTTACCTGCTGCCAAAACAGCATGATTTATCTGGAGCGCACGCTGAGCTCCGGCGCGGTGCGCCACGGTGTAGTCGGGCTGGTGGACTTGGAGGGCTACGATTACGCTGTGGGCTCCACCTCCCCCGTGCGCGCTACCGAGGGCACGGTGCTGGACCGCATTCCACCCCGTGTGCGGGTGCGCAGCGGCGCGGCGCTGGAGCTGCCCCATGTTATGCTGCTGGTGGACGACCCACGCAACACCGTCATGGAGCAGCTTGCCGGGGAAACGGAGCAGATGCGGCAGCTGTACCAGTTCCCGCTAATGCTGGGCGGCGGTACATCCAAGGGCTGGCTGCTGACCGATGCTCAGGTGGCGCGCTTGACTGCCGCCATTGCTGCGCTGCCCGACCCCAGCGAGGCACACCCGCTGGTACTGGCGGTGGGAGATGGCAACCACTCGCTGGCCACTGCCCGGGCGTGCTACCAACAAGCGCCCACCCCGCAAAACCGCTACGCTATGGTGGAGCTGTGCAACCTGCATGACAGCTCGCTGGTCTGTGAGGCCATCCACCGCGCGGTATTTGGCATTGACCCCCACCGGTTTGTCAAGGCGCTGAACGAGTACTGCGCTACCCGCAAGGGCAGCTGCGCGCCCCAAACCTTTACGCTGGTCAGCCCCCACGGCGACCACAGCATTACCATTGCCGCGCCGGAGTGCAACCTGACGGTGGGCAGCGTCCAGCAGTTTTTGGACGGGTACTGCAAGGAAAATGGTGGAACGGTGGACTACATTCACGGCGAAGCCGAGGCCAGAGGGCTGGTTTCTCCCAACAGCTTGGCTATTTTGCTGCCGGCCATGGACAAATCCGAATTGTTCCCCGCAGTCGTCAAGGACGGCGCGCTGCCCAGAAAAACATTTTCTATGGGCGAAGCGCGGGACAAACGATATTATCTGGAGTGCCGGAAAATCCGCTAGGCACCGGGCTTTGTTGTAACAGGAAAGGAAGTTATTTTTTGAGTAAATCTCCAAACCAAGGAGGAGCCGCCTCCCTGCAACCGGAGCAAAACCCCATGGGCTATGCGCCAATGCTCCCGCTGATTGTAAAAATGGCAATACCGTCGATGTTTTCCATGCTGGTACAGGCACTTTACAACATTGTAGACAGCATTTTTGTGTCGATGCTCAGCCAACAGGCACTGGCGGCGGTGTCGCTGGTGTTCCCGGTACAAAACCTTGTCATCGGCGTAGCCGTAGGCACCGGTGTGGGGCTAAACAGCTTGGTATCCCGCCGACTGGGGGAGCAAAAGCAAAAGAGTGCGGATTTGGCAGCAACTCACGGCTTGCTGCTGGGGATTGTGAATGGTGTAGTGTTCGCCCTGCTGGCTTTCTTTTTTACCAAGCCGTTTTTTGCCGCCTACAGCGACGACGCACAGCTGGTCGACCTTGCCGTGCAGTATGCCGAGGTGGTACTGTACTGCTCCTTCGGGGTGTTCATCTCCATTAATTTTGAAAAAATATTGCAGGCCACCGGCAACATGATGGACCCCATGCGCATTATGC
>JAVVRO010000210.1:0-2092 GCA_036654695.1 Angelakisella sp.
TGGTAGCGGTAGTGGGATTTGAACCTACGACACTTCGGGTATGAACCGAATGCTCTAGCCAGCTGAGCTATACCGCCATTTTTTTGCGCCCTGCTATTTTAGCAGGCGAATTATATTATAACCGAGAATTGGAATGATGTCAACGTTTTTTTTCGTTTATTCCCGCGTTTTTTACTTTCTGGCCGTCACCCGCATGGTTGATACGGTTACTCGGGGACAGCGCAACCGCATCATGGAGGTTGCCTGTCGGGCGGCCAGATACAGCGGTACTGAGATAAAGATGAGCACTCCCAGCTGCACTAAGCTGCCGGGAAAGCGGGCTCCGGCAGCCTTAAAAGAATGCTTTCGGTCAGTGACAAACCCGATAGGCAGAGGGCAGCAAGCGCCAGAATGCGCAGACAACCATCAATTGCAGATAGAGCACCACGGTAATGCCATTGAGCAGCTGGTGCAGGAAAATCATTTCATTCCACAACGCGCTTGCGCAGACTGCGCTGCACGGTACGAATGCCCTTGATGGTTCGGTCACCAAGGCCGACCAACCGTTCCATCGTGGACGAAAACACAAAATCAAATTCTCCCGCAAAGGAGACTACCTGTCCGTTAAAGCCTTTTTTAAAGCGGTACACGCCGTAATGGGGGTTGGTTTCGTCCTGATAATAGGGAATACCTTGAAAGTCGTATAAAAAATCACCATTTTCAATGGCCCACTGAATCATCGTCCACTGCATCAGGTGGTTGGGCATAACATTGCGCGCCTCGTTGGAGGATGCGCCATAGACATAGCAGGTTTTGCCGGCGTACTGCGTTGTCACTGCGCCGGAAACCGCCTTGCCCTCATGGTAGCAGAGAAAAAGCCGGCAGTGCTCGCCTAGGGCATCCAGCATTTTTACAAAATATTCCTTGGGGCGCACAATGAACGCGTCACGCTTGCCGGTGGTCACCATCAGCTGGTAAAAATCATCGATGCTGTCTTTGGTGCAAACGCGGCATTCCACCCCGTTTTTGGCCGCTAAGCGAATGTTATAGCGCCACTTGCTGTGAAAGTTTGCAAACACCTCGTCGGCGGTTTTGTGTTCAATGTCCAGCATGTAGTTGTTGCGAGTTTGTATGGTGGTAAAGTCGCCCATGTCGGGGACAAAGCGCAGCCCGAGTCCTTGCGCCATCTTGATGAATGCGTCGTCCTCGGCCAGCACATAGGGGTCAATGCGCAGCAGGTAGGCATGGTGCTTCTTGGACAGCCCGCGTGCCGCGTCCAGCAGCGCTGCCACCACTTCCCGGTCGTGGAGGTCACAGACCGGCCCGCGGGGTGCGTACAGCAGCGAGGTATGCAGCAGGGGTACCTTTTTGACAAGAATTAGCATGGTACCAATGACTTTTCCAGCACGGCGGACAAGGAGAGCCTCGTGCCCCCAAGTGTTTTTTACCTTGCACCAGCGTAGCGACTGCATAAAGCTGCCTGCACGGTGGTTCTTTACAAAATCTTCGTATTCGGCACAGGCTTGCTGATTATTAAAATCCAGCAGCTCGCTGGTTAGCGTTTGCTTTTGTGTTTCCGATAGTTCCAAGGCAAGACACTCCTTATTTCGTAGTTACAGTTATGATTCCCTATAAAGTATAGTACTATTTCAGTTTTTGTCAACTTTTCCAGCAACTTTGCAGTTTACAAACGGGAGATAAAGTGGTATACTATAAACATACGTTCTATGGAATGAGGGTGACTGGGTGGACAGAGTAATTTTACACAGCGACCTGAATAATTTTTACGCTTCGGTGGAGTGCCTGCGCCACCCGGAGCTGCGCAATGTGCCCATGGCGGTGGGGGGCAGCGTGGAGGATCGACACGGTATTGTCCTTGCCAAAAACGAGCTGGCCAAGGGGTTCGGGGTCAAAACCGGCGAAGCGCTCTGGCTGGCACGAAAAAAATGCCCTGCTTTGGTTTCCGTTCCGCCCGACCATAAGCGGTACGGCGAGTTTTCCAAAAAAGCGCGGGAGATTTACCTGACCTACACCGACTATGTGGAGCCCTTTGGCTTGGACGAGGCGTGGTTGGATGTGTCAGCACTGCACTGCGACGGCGAAACGCTTGCCA
>JAVVRO010000211.1:0-2087 GCA_036654695.1 Angelakisella sp.
CGCGGGCTTGGGCAAGCGCAACCTGACCTACAGCCACCGCCCTGTGGAGGCGCTGGTAGAGCAGTTTCCCGACCGGCAGCTGCACTTTTTGTCCTTCCCCGGCGAACCGGACTTTGCCCTGCGCGGCAACCTTGTCCTAGATGTCTCCCAGTTTGCCGCCGCCTACAACCACGACTTTTACCTGTACCGCTGCGCCTACAGCAAGATGTACCCCTTGTCCTTTGACTACGACCGGGACGCGGGCGAGCTGTCCTTTCGTCCCTCCCAGTTAAGCACCTACCTGATTACCGACCGTGGTATTTCCTTGCGGGACAATCTGCCGGTCACAGCAGATGACCCGGCAGCAGCGGTGAACAGCAGGCACCTTGCCGCCGATGACGCGCCTGTGCCCATGCCCATGATGAACCCCAATACCGGGCACCATGCCGGCGGGCTGATGGCATGGCTGGCGTCCTTGGCCTCGGTCGCGGGGTTGGGTCTGCTCACGGCAAGCAAGCGCCGCCCCTAGGCCGCTGCAAATAGAGGACAGGCAACCAACCCCTTTTTCGCGGGTGGGCTGCCTGTTTTTGCGTGCAGGGCGTGTACAAGCCGCTCTAAGACTTGTAAATTCCCATGGAACGGTGTATACTAGTAAAAATATTACGAGTTAAAGGATGATGAAAACCATGCTGGACATTAAACTATTACGAACCGAGCCGGAGCTGGTGCGGGAAAATATGCGCAAAAAGTTTCAGGAGCAAAAGCTGCCCTTAGTGGACGAGGTTTTGGCACTGGATCAGCAGCACCGCGAGGCTAAAACACGCTGCGAATACCTGCGTAGCCGCCGCAATGCCATTAGCAAGGAAATAGGCGCTTTGATGGCCAAGGGACAGCGCGACGAGGCCGAGGCCGCCAAAAAGAGCGTAGTGGAAATGGCGGAGGAGATGGCCACGCTGGATGCCGTGGTTGCCGAGTGTGCCGAGCAGATTAAAAAGCGGATGATGGTCATTCCCAACATTATTGACCCCAGCGTGCCCATTGGACGCGACGACAGCCAAAATGTTGAGGTGCAGCGGTATGGCGAGCCGGTTGTGCCGGACTTCGAGGTACCCTACCACACCGACATTATGGAAAAGCTCCATGGCATTGACCTTGACAGCGCCCGCAAGACCAGCGGCAACGGCTTTTATTACCTCATCGGGGACATTGCCCGGCTGCATTCGGCCATTCTGTCCTACGCCCGGGATTTTATGATTGACCAAGGCTTTACCTACTGCATCCCGCCTTACATGATTCGCAGTGATGTAGTCACCGGGGTGATGAGCTTTACCGAAATGGAAAACATGATGTACAAAATTGAGGGCGAGGATTTGTACCTGATTGGTACCAGCGAGCACTCGATGATTGGTAAATTCATTGACAACCTGCTGGACGAGGGCAGTCTGCCTCAGGCGCTGACCAGCTACTCCCCCTGCTTCCGCAAGGAGGTAGGTGCCCATGGCATTGAGGAGCGGGGCGTGTACCGCGTCCACCAGTTTGAAAAGCAGGAGATGATTGTTGTCTGCAAGCCGGAGGACAGCGCGACTTGGTTTGTCAAGCTGTACGAGGACACGGTAGCGTTTTTCCGCTCGTTGGACATTCCCGTGCGCACACTGGAGTGCTGCTCCGGGGACTTGGCCGACCTTAAGGTCAAGAGCATTGATGTGGAGGCATGGTCGCCCCGCCAGAAAAAGTACTTTGAGGTAGGCAGCTGCTCCAACCTTGGGGACGCACAGGCGCGCCGGTTGGGGATTCGGGTGCGTGGCACCGAGGGCAACTACTTTGCGCACACCCTGAACAACACGGTGGTTGCGCCGCCGCGGATGCTCATTGCGTTTTTGGAAAATAACCTGAACGCCGATGGTACGGTGAACATTCCTGCCCCCCTGCGGATGTATATGGGTGGCAAGGAGCTTATTAAATAGAGGAGGAATTTGTACGGGCAACCTTCATTGTTCTGTCCGACGCGGCAGTCGCGCCAAGGTCCTAGCCGCCCTTTCCCTGCTGCTGGCGGTGGTAATGTCCGCTTGTGGAGCCCCTACCGCCACCGTTTTGCCACCGGCGCCTGC
>JAVVRO010000212.1:0-2018 GCA_036654695.1 Angelakisella sp.
CAAAATTTCTTCGCAGCTTAGCAGGTGATAGCGGTTTTTCAGGCATTCGGTCTTTAGCTTTAAAATAGGTTCGATGATGATGGGTGGCAGTAGGTGCATCTCGTCAGGAATGTTGCCCAGATGCTTGATGGCGTTAAGAACCGCCGCCGCCGCCGCTGTCATCAGCTCGCTGTTGCGTCCGGTAATGATGGTGCCGTCTGCCATCTCAATGCCCATGGCGGCAATCCCGTCGGTTTTGCCCAGCCGCACCTTGGTTTGTTCTAGGTAGTTCCGGGTGGGCACCACCACGGTGCGATCCTCCGGACGCAGACCCTGCCCATCCAAAATAAAGCGCATCCGCTGGTAGGCTTCCTCCCCGGCAGCGCCGGTTTTGTAGTCGCAGGCAGTGCGGAAGTAGCGGCGGATAATCTCCTGCCGGGAGGCCTCCCGCACCACCTCGTCGTCAATAATGCCGGAGGAGATGCGGTTGACGCCCATGTCGGTGGGCGATTTGTAGAGTGATTCCTCGCCGGTAATCCGCTCAATGATGCGCCGAACGACCGGAAACATTTCCATATCGCGGTTGTAGTTGACAGCGGTTGTGCCATAGGCCTCCAGATGGAAGGAGTCCAAAATGTTAAAATCCTTGAGGTCAACGGTGGCTGCTTCGTAGGCGACATTCAGCGGGTGCTTCAGCGGAATGTTCCACACCGGGAAGGTTTCAAACTTGGCGTAGCCCACGCGCATGCCGCGCTGATGCTCGTGGTACAACTGGTTTAGGCAGGTGGCCAGCTTCCCGCTGCCCGGGCCGGGGCCGGTGACGACTACAATGGGTCGGGTCGTTTCAATATACGGGTTGACACCATAGCCTTTGTCGCTTACAATAGTATCCACATCGGTAGGATACCCCACAATCGGCTTGTGAGAATAGGTCTTTACCCCACGGTTTTCCAGCTTTTGCATAAACATGGCGGCGGCGGGCTGCTCCTCGTAGCGGGTCACCAGCACCGAGTTAACCTTTAGGCCATAGCTGCGCAGGTCGTCAATTAGCCGGAACACATCCATTCCATAGGTAATGCCGCTGTCCCCGCGGGCTTTGTTTCGTTCAATATCTCCCGCGTGTACGCAAATGATGATTTCGGCGCTGTCAGCCAAGCTTGCCAGCAACTCCAGCTTGGCATTTTCCTGATACCCCGGCAGGCAACGCTTGGCATGAGTGTCAAACATCAGCTTGCCGCCAAACTCCAGATACAGCTTGTCCCAGCCGGTTACGCGCTCCCGAATATATTTTGATTGCTCTGCAATATATTTTTGGTGATCGAACCCAATCTTCATTAATAAAAACCCTCCGTCATTTACGGCTACGCCGCCCTTTACACATACTGATTTAGTATATCACCAAACCCCCTTAAAGTAAATGCGCGGGATGTATAAAATTTTGAATTCATGGAAAAATAAGGACAGAAAGCATGGACTGCTACATTATATAAGGAGGAGAGATTCTACCATGGGAAAAAAAGCTGCGATACCTCATATTATTGTTGCGGTGGGACTTCTGCTTGCGCTGCTGCTGACCGTTGGGGTAATGCCCACGCAGGCCGATGGCATTCCGCTGCCCACCACCCCGCCCTTGGCGGAGCAACCGCCAAGCGCACCGTCGGAGCAACCGCCCGTGCAGGACAGCCCCTCCCAGACGCAGCGCGCCCCCCAGACGGTGGTGGCCGAACCGGAGCCCACAGGAGCAATTGCCATGGCAGCCAAGGAGGATTCCCCCGGGGCAGTGCCGCTGGACACGGCCACGGTACTGCTGTTGGGTGCAGCAATTTGGTATTTTGTGGTACTGGTTGGAATTACCGGAGGCCGCCGTGGGCGCGGTTCTACGGCGCAACCCCACAGACAGTAGCCACTGGAGAAAAACAATACCGCATACAGGGCGCAAAAAACTTTCGGTTGTTTCGCAAAATAAGTGTTGACAACAAGGGTCTGCTGTGATATTATAAGTAAGCTGTCCCGAAGCGGGGCGCACAAAACAAGCTCGG
>JAVVRO010000213.1:0-1998 GCA_036654695.1 Angelakisella sp.
ATTTTCCAGCCCGATACTTTTTCGCTTGCTGGGTGACGCTATGCTGGAGCCCTCCGCGAGCATTGCGTGGAGCTGTTCCAACCGCTCCGGTTCAATTCCGCCGCCGTTATCGCAAACCTCTAGGTGCATCAGTCCATCCTGCTGATAAATGTGCAGCGAAATGCAGATGTTCCGTTCGTGGTTGGCGTGGGAGATGCTGTTTTCAATGATTGGTTGGAGAATTAAAACTGGTATAGTTTTTTGCAGTAGCTGTTCATCAATCCTTTTTTTGATGATGAGCTGACCGGAAATGCGCTGCTGCATAATGAAAACATAGTTTCCAATGTAGTCCAGCTCGTTTTTAAGGGGGGTCAAGGGATCCTTTTTGCCCATGCTGGCCTCCAGCAGCGAGGATAGCGCAATAATGCAGTCGCTCACCGGTTCGGCGTGGTACATCTGTGCCGAAATATTGATGCTTTGCAGTGTGTTAAATAGAAAATGCGGATTGATTTGAGATTGCAGCGCTTTTAGCTCTGCCTCCTTGCGGGTCAATTCCTCTTGATATACTTTTTTGAGCAGGAAGTTAATGTTGCTTGCCATCGAGTTATAGGCCTTTGCCAAGTACCCCAATTCATCGGTTCTATCCACCGCGATGGCAGTGTACTCTCCGTCTTTTTCAAAGCTTTCCATGTTGTCCACTAGTTCATTAATCGGGCTGATAAAGTCCCGGTTTAGCAGGCTGATGGCAATAATCGACAGGATGAGAATGAATAAAATTGCGCCCAGCGCAGTCCGCTGTGCCCGGGAGTTATCCCCAAGCATGTCATGATAGGGGCGGTAGGCAACCAGCTGCCAGCCGGGATCGTGCCGGTCGCTGTAGCAAAGAAACATGTCCTCTCGCTTGTTGGTCTGGTAGCCTTTTTTTGCGGACAGTGTAACGCCGCCGCTTCCATACAGGCTGTCCGGCAGCTGCTCGGTGGAGTTTGACATCCACTTCCCCATTGGGGTAATTAGCGCAATGCTTTTCAGCGTCTTCAAGTTTGGGTCCAACAGGTTACTGCGAACAGTATGGTTGTTGACGGCCAAAATTAAGTACCCGGTGGTCTCAAAGGTAACCGGATCGCTGACATTGCGGACATGGAGCATGTGCCCTGTGGATTTGTTAAAATACCAAATGGGTCTTTCTTGGTTCTTTTTCAGTGCGGCTGTAATCGCCGCTATATTAACGTCACTGGCTATGTTAAAGGAGGCGGGATTAAAATTGTAGTCATGAACATTCAAGGTGGTTGTCACCAAGCCGATGGACTCGATGGCGTTGGCGGACAGACAGACGCTGCGAAACGTTTCAATGACTGTTTTTAGCTGTTTAATGAAGTCAATATTGCGCAGATAAGCATCCTGCTCGCTTTGGGCACGACAGATGTTCATGAGGGAATTGATGGTCAGGTTGTAGCGAAAGGCATTGGACTGCTTTTCCACATCCTTAAAAATGGTTTCAATGCGGTATTCTGAAATCCCCATAATTTCCTGTGCTGCCTGTATTGCGTTATCCTGAATGACCTTGGTTGTGCTGGTAAAGTAAAAGAACTGGAATACTACCATCGGGATAAAAATAAAAAAGATGACAAAGAACAATAGCTTGTTTTTGTAGCTCAGATTCTTAATAAATTTCATTTTCACGACAAAGTTCCCCCATTCTCGACGATGCAATATGCTATATTAATTTTAACATATTGCTGACAATACATCAACCTGAGAGGTGCAATATGAATAAAAATATATTTGAAAGTACAATTCCTTGTGTCGATATATCACAGATAGTAGCGGCACATTCCCTGACCGACCGCGTAGAGGGCGTTTACCTAGGTCATCCCGACACCGTCATTCCCAATAGCGGGTTCCTGTATACCTTTTACCCCTGTGGCCACGGCAAGGGGGCAATTGTTATGAAGCGCAGCACCGACGGCGGCAAGAGCTGGTCGGACAGGCTCCCCCTTCCCGAAAGCTTTAAAACCAGCA
>JAVVRO010000214.1:0-1970 GCA_036654695.1 Angelakisella sp.
TGTCCATCCTAACCAAATATTGCAGGAATAATTAAAATATTTTAGCCAATTCCTTTGCAATTGGTTGCTTTTGTGATATAGTGAAAATGGAAGCTGCAAATGTGATGAGTGGAGGCAATGATATGAACAAGAAATTTTTATCTGGTTTTATCGGTATCGTCCTTGTGCTTTTTCTGTTACCAACGGTCGCTTATGCAGATGTGGCTCCTAAGCCGTCTGTTACCATTGAGTTGACCGGCGTGGAAAACCAAGTGTATTATGTCACGCTGCTTTCCAAGGAGCAAAGAAACGGACCCCACGCCTTTAGCACCGACCCCATTGACGAGAGCAGCTATTTAGTGGGAGAGCATAAGCAAGAGGATATCGCTGCGTGGAAAGCGTTTCGGGAGTATAGCGACGGAGACGGGTTCTATTTTGTTAATTTTTTTGAGCGCTGCCCGGAGGAAAATACTTTTATCTGGGGCTACTACCCGCCCAGTATTTTTAAAGTACTGGTTTATTTCCCGTCCGACAACAGCTTTGTTGTCAGCGAAATGCAGGAGCGGTATGCCTTTGATAGCTACTACAAGATGTCAATCGAAAACAATAAAGGCACTTGTACCGTGAAGAAAAATTATAACTATTTGACCGAGGGTGCCTCGCTGCTGGTGCGGGTGCTGCTTACCATAGCGGTTGAGCTATTGGTGGCGTTGCTGTTTGGATTGCGGAAAAAGAATATTCTCTTGTTTATCCTTGTGGTCAACACCATAACGCAAATTCTGTTAAACGTCCTGCTCAACCTGATAAATTATTTCAGCGGCGGGTTTGCCGTTGCTTTCCATTATGTTTGGATGGAGCTGCTGGTGATACTAATTGAAGCGGTCGCATTTTCCATCTACTTTAAAAAAGCCGAGGTCGGCAAGCCGATTAAAAAATGGGTTGCGCCTACTTATGCTATTCTTGCCAATGGAGCATCGATTGTCGTTGGGTTGTTGCTGTCTTCCCTCTTCCCAAGCTTTTTCTAAGTGTTCTGCTACAATCCTTCAGCGGCGGCAATCGCTTGTCCGCGCAAACCAACAGCAGCGCCAGCCGTCAGGCTGGCGCTGCTGTTGGTTTTGGGTAGGAGCTACAGGATGCCCAGCTCCTTTAAGTACGCGTTGGCAATGACGGCGTGTCCCATCGAGGTAGGATGCACCCCGTCGGCGGCCAGCAGATTGGGCGCAAAGCCCTTGGTCTGCAACCCGGCAAAAATACCGTCCATGGGTAGGTAATAATCGGCAAAGCGGTTAGCCAAACGGCGGCCGGCGTGGATTTTGGGATCCAAATCCTCGCGCCAAGCACGCTGCCCCGGCTGCACCTGCATCACAAAGGGTTCAATCATCATAATTTTGGTATGGGGTAGGTCTTTTTTTAGACGCAGCAGCAGTTCTTCATAATTTTTTTCGTACTGCTCGGCAGTGGTTTCGTCGTTGGAGTCATACCGGCGCCAAGTGTCGTTAATGCCAATTAGAATGGAAACAAAGTCCGGGCGTATGGCCTTAAAGTCCTCCTCGTAGCGGGTAAGCAAGTCGATGGTGCGATTGCCGGAAACGCCGCGGTTGATGAATTTAATGTTATTTTCGGCAAACAAAGTGTTGTAGCTGGTAGCAATTTTGCCGGGATATCCAGCGGAAAGGTCACTTAAATCTGTCCTGCTGCGGCTGCAATCGGTAACGCTGTCGCCTTGAAAAAGTACGGTCTGTCCTTCGCTAAAAAACCTGTTCATCATGACGCTCCTATCATTTTTTTGGGAGGCAGCATTCTCTTTTTTTCGCTGGAATGCCAACCGTATCCAGTTTGCTCCAAAACAAGTGGATTGTCAAGAGAAACAACGCAGGTTTATCTTCAAATACCACTGCGTTTGTGGTACAATGTCTATAAATAGCCATTGTACGGGGCTATGCGCAACTGTCCGCCTAGCGGCGGCAGTCTTATGCGCAATTGTCCCAAAA
>JAVVRO010000215.1:0-1960 GCA_036654695.1 Angelakisella sp.
ATCGCTGGAAAGGCCAACTGTTGTCCAGTTATGTTCCCCGTCGGAGGATTCAATGAGTACCCGCACCTTGGCGGCAGTCCCCACCTTGGTTTCCATCACCCGTACCTTGTAGTCCACCAGACGCACAGCGGACACCACCGGATAGAACACCTCCAGTGCCTTGCGCAGCGCAATATCCAGCGCATGCACCGGGCCGTCGCCCTCAGCGGAGGTCATCTCGATGGTCTGACCCACCCGCAGCTTGATGATTACCGAGCAGGAGCGGTCAACGTACAGCGCCGGCTGCTCGCCAATGGTCTTAAAGTATTCCAGCGTAAAGGCCGGATGGTATTTGTTCAGCTGTTTTAGGGCAAATATCTCGAAGCTGGCCTCGGCCGATTCAAAGGCATATCCCTCATACTCCATCAGCTTCAGTTTTTCAATAATTTCCTCGGTAACCTGACTGTCCCGGGTTACGGTGCTGTCCAGCGCCATAATGCGGTTGACCACGGCACTGCGCCCCGCAAATTCCGAAATGAGAATGTTACGGCGGTTCCCTACCAGCTCCGGGGAAATGTGCTCAAAGGACAAGGAGTTTTTGTAGATACCATCCACGTGCATCCCGCCCTTGTGGGAAAATGCGCTTTTGCCCACATAGGGCATCCATTCCGGTAACAGCTGGTTTGCAATTTCGGCAATTTGCCGTGCGGTTTTAGTCAGTCGCACCAGCTTTTCCGGCGGGACGCACTGCATTCCTCGCTTTAGTTGCAGGTTTGCAATGACAGTGGAAAGATTCGCGTTGCCACAGCGTTCCCCAAACCCAATATAGGTGCCCTGCACCTGCCTTGCACCTGCTGCTACCGCCGCCATGGAGTTAGCCACCGCGCAGCCGGTATCGTTGTGGGTGTGTACTCCTACCATAACCGGGCAAGCCTTGACTACCCTTGCGGTCAGGTCAAAAACCTCGTCAGGAAAGCATCCGCCGTTGGTGTCACACAGGCAGATGCGGTCGGCGCCCGCTTGCCACGCAGCAGTTACCGCCGCCATGGCATAGTCCGGGTTTTGTTTGCAACCGTCGTAAAAATGCTCCGCGTCAAAGATAACCTGTCTGCCTTGCGCTTTAAAATAGGCTACCGTATCGGCAATCATGGCCAAATTTTCCTCGTTGGTGGTTTGCAGCACATCCCGCACATGCAAGTCCCAGCATTTGCCGAAGATGGACACCCAGTGCGTGTTTGCCTCCAGCAGCGAATGAAGGTTGGCATCCTGTGTTACCGAGCTATTCTTTTTGCGGGTAGCGCCAAAGGCACAAAGGTGGCTGTTGCCCAAATTCAAGGAGCGGACAGCGGTAAAAAACTCCATATCCTTGGGGTTGGAGGCGGGGTTTCCGGCTTCAATTAGGGGTATTCCCTGCTTGACCAACGTTTTTACAACCGCCAGCTTGTCCAAAAGTGAAAAGCTGACGCCCTCCCCTTGGGCACCGTCCCGCAGGGTGGTATCCAATATTTCGATGTTTACCGCAGTTGTTTTGTTCATTCAAATCACCTTATTGACAGCGTTTAGGTACGCTTTAATGGAGGCTTCCAAAATATCGGTGGAAAGTCCGCGCCCGACAATACTGTGTCCATCCCGATGCAGCTTGACTACCACCTCGCCCAGTGCGTCCTCGCCGCCGGTTACAGCATGGATGCTGTAGCTTTCCAGTAGGTACCCGGCTTTGACAATGCGCTCAATGGCCTTGTACAGCGCGTCAATAGGTCCATCGCCGCGGGCAACATGCTCAATCTCCTCCCCATCCTGCCGGATGAGACGGACAACGGCAGTCGCCGAAATGACGGTGCCACTGTTGACCACAAAGCTATGTAGGCGGTAAGCCTCCGACTGGGCATAGCCAAGCTCATTAATAATGGCTTCAACCTCGCGGTTCGTTACGGTCTTTTTGCGGTCGGCCAGCGCAAAAAAGCGCTGAAACGCCTGCTCA
>JAVVRO010000216.1:0-1930 GCA_036654695.1 Angelakisella sp.
TAAGCAAACCTAAAAAACCGCATTGCAGTTTTGAGCCGTTTGTGCTACACTAAAGGCAACAGTATAAACGGCTCATTGCCGAAGAAAGGATGATCCGAAGATGGTAAAAATTTTGGTTGCCTGCGCTAACGGCGCTGGAACCAGTCTAATGATGAAGATGACCGCCGAAAAGGTCACCGCAGCGCTGAACATGGGTGTGTCCCAAATTCATCACTGCTCCTTGGCCGAGGGCAAAAGCTCCGCTACACAGTTTGACATTGTGTTTTGCCCCCTCAACTTTATTGACATGTATAAGGACGCCGTTGCCAAGGGCGTTACCGTAATCGGGCTGCGAAACGTCCTTTCCGACAAGGAAATGACCCAAAAGCTGCAAGAGACGGGTCTGGTGGAAAAGCACCAGAAAAAATAACAGGAAAAAAGGCGGGGGTGGCGGTAGTACGTCACCCCTGCTTTTGGGAAAGGACACGCGCAATGGAAGTAAAACTGGTCGTCTGCGACATGGACGGCACTCTCCTCAACAGTCAAAAGGAGATTTCTCCACGCTCGCTCGCCGCCATACAGCTGGCACGGGATAACGACATTTATGTCACCATCTGCTCCGGCAGAATTTTTAGCATGCTGGAATGCTACTGGCAGCAGTTGGGCATTCACGGGCCGATTATTGCCTCCAACGGTGCGCAGATTTTTGACACTGTGTCCGGTAAAACCGTGTGGGGCGCACCAATGAAAAACCGTCAGGCCATTGACCTGATGGCATTTTGTGCTCTCCACAACCTTGACGGCATGGCGCTGTGCGAGGACGGCTGCTACTTTTTTCACAGCAGCGGCCGGCTGGAACGGTTTACTAACTACAATTCCATTGCCGCCCGCAGCGGCTACAAGCCCATCCCCATCACCTTCTTGCACGGCGTACAGGACTGCGAGCTGCTTGCGGATAAAATTATCTACAAGGTACTGGTAAGCCGCCTGCACGACGGAGACGAGCAACTGGTCATTGACCAATTTTTGTGCGACCAGCCCGAGCTGGACTACACCATGTCCGATGTGGGGCTGCTGGATATTTCGGCAAAAGGCATTAACAAAGGTACCGGTCTGGTGCATCTGGCCGAGCAGATGGGGATTCCGCTGGAAAATTGCTGTGCCATTGGGGACTTCGACAACGACCTGTCGATGATTGAAGTCGCCGGGCTGGGCGTGGCCATGGGCAACGGCTGCGACCGCGTAAAGGCCATTGCCCAGCTAATTACCGACACCAACGACAACGACGGCGTTGCAAAGGTTTTGGAACAACTATGCAGAAAGGACGAGGTAAGTTATGAAGTTTGAAAAAAAACGGCTGGGCGACATGACGCGTTGCTACTGCGCCAGCCATACCACCATTAACAATCAGCTGTATGTCCTGCTGGCCAGCGAGGAGCCAGAGGGTCCCTGCTATGCTTACACCGGCGACGACCTTTCCCAGCGGGAAACGCTGTGGGAAACGGTAGGCGGCACCATGTCAATTGTGGAAATCCCCGAGACAAACGGACAGATTCTGGCGGTGCAAAACTTTTTTCCCGGCTTTAAGTCCCAACGTGCCAAGCTGGTTTGGGGCAGGCGCGACCCGGACAAGGGCTGGATTATGCGGGACTTCTTATTTTTGCCCTTTCTGCATCGGTTCGATATTCTGGAAGTGGGCGGCATCAACTACTTTGTGGGCTCGGTGCTGTGCGGTTCCAAAAAGGATCGGGAGGACTGGAGCGACCCCGGCAAGGTGTATGTGGGGGTACTGCCCGACGACCTGACCCAGCAGATTGAGCTGACGCCCCTGCTGACCGGGCTGGTGAAAAACCACGGGTACTGGCGCGGCAGCTACCAAGAGATGCCGTGCAGCTACATCACCTGCGAAAGCGGCGTTTACGCGGTCATTCCTCCCCAGCACAAGGGGGAG
>JAVVRO010000217.1:0-1904 GCA_036654695.1 Angelakisella sp.
CTGACCGTCGCCATGGGGTAGCCTTCAGAAAGAATGCGAATTTCACCTGTACCGTTGGGTGAAACTGCCGCCAGCAAGTCCATGGTAACCGCCGCCGCCAGCACACAACCGTGCTGATGGTCGGTATGGTTGCCGCCAATCTCGCTGCGCCCGGGCGCAGAAAAGATTGCGATTCCACTACCCTCGCCAAAGGTATCCAGCTGTACCTGTACCGCCCGTGTGTAGCGGTCGCGCTGCTGTCGTCCGCCGCCGCAGTACAGCCAATCCAGCTTTGCATCCAATTCGCCTTGGTTCAAAGTTTCCAGCAGTTCCTTCGCCTTGTAAATCATCCTTGCACCAATCCTTTCTGTTCCGCTTTATTCTAGTTCTAGTGTACCGCTACCCGCTGCGAACTGCAAGCCAAAAATCATGCTATAACATGGATTTTTGTTGCAGTATAGCTATTGCAACAAAAGCGGCAATCAGGTATTATATAGTTATACAAAGGAGTTGAGGATATGGAAGGCACCGGCTACAAATATTCATATAAAAGTCACGAACGCACCCTAACCTCGCTGTCGGTTTTTAATGTGGGCTACCAGCAATGTGGCAGTAACGAGCCGTGGGGGCCGGGCTTGCGCGACCATTATTTAATTCATCATGTAGTTTCGGGTCGCGGCAGCTACTCTATCTTTGGCAAAACCTATGCGATTGCAGCAGGAGATACCTTTTTAGCCTACCCGGATACTACCATTGCCTACTACCCTGACCCCACCGACCCATGGGAATACTACTGGGTCGGCTTTAACGGCAGCGACGCGCGGCTGCTGTTGCGCCAAACTGACTTTTCAGCACAAAATCCGGTCATCTCCACCGATTTTGGGGACGAGGTACGCCAGCTACTGTTGGATATTTATCAAAGCCGCGGCAGCCAGCCTCACGAGCAGATGCGTATGGCCGGTGGACTTTACCTGTTTTTGGCTTATCTGATGGAGCATTCTCAGTCTGGTGGCACGCGGGACAGCGAAGCTGCCTCCGGGTATCTGCACTATGCGGTGGACTTTATTTCGGGCAACTACTCTCGCAATATTTCGGTGGAGGACATTGCCCAAAGCGCGGGCATCAGCCGCAGCGGGCTGTACCGCACCTTTATGAAGAACTTGGGCATTTCGCCGGTACGCTACTTGACACAGTTTCGCATTCGTCAGGCCTGTACCCTGCTGCGCCGTTCCGACCTTTCGGTGGAGGCCGTTGCTTGTTCGGTAGGCTTTTACGACGCACTTTATTTTTCCCGTGTTTTTAAGGCACAAATGGGAAGCTCCCCCCGCAAATATTCGCGGGAGGAGCTCCTCCGGTAACAATAATTAGGTTAAGCGGCAGCCTTCGGCGCGCTTTGGGCTTTTACTGCACTAATATAGTCATCGACCGCCTGTCTAACAAAGCGGAAGGGCACGTTGCCAATATCCAAGACTGCTTTATGGAACGCAACTTCGTCAAAGTCCTCTGTTAGCTCGTTTTCGGCGTGGGCACGCAGCTCCTGTATTTCCAGCACACCTAGGCAATAGGTGGCTGCATTGCCGGGCTTTTCAATGGCAGAAGCCCACACGCTGTCGACCGTTTCCGGTGCGCCCATCCCAAACTGGTTGAGGTATGCTTGCAGCTGTGCCTTGTCCCAACCCGCATAATTGACACCAATGTCAGCGCGTGCGATCAGCAGCAGCGGCACCTGATTGTCAAACTGAAGCATCCAGACAATATTCGGGTCGTCAATCCCAATCATTTCGTAAGCCATTAACTCCACATAGCTTGCCCAACCCTCGCTGTAGCCCAGCGACCCTAAAAATCGGCGTACGGGGTGGGGGTTTATGCCTGCAAGGTAATTGAACTGGTACATGTGCCCCGGATAGCCCTCGTGTGCCATGGTA
>JAVVRO010000218.1:0-1883 GCA_036654695.1 Angelakisella sp.
ATGCGTCCCGAAGTGCTGCGGCAGATTCCGCAGTTCTTGGGTGAGGTTGGTCAAATCCTGGTAGCAGCGGTGGGCGAGGTCGGACTGCTACGCGTTGTAGGCATTGTGCTAAGCGCAATTGTGTTTATGCTGCTGAGTGCGGTCAGCGCCACGCTGCTTATCTTTGCCTCCATTGCCATTGGACACATCATTTCTACTCACCGCGTGATGGGGTCCTTTGCAGCCTACATCGGCCTGATGATGGTAATGCAGGCCGTGACCGCCTTGCTGGGCGGCTCGGGAATTGCCTTGGGCGAGGCCTGTTTTGACGGTGTGCCGATTCTTGCGCCACAGGCCGCCGGCATGGTGCTGGGCATACTCTGGGTAAGCATTTTGCTGCAAGCCTGCTTTGCCGGAGCGCTGTACTTCATCACACAGTATGTGTTGTCCCATCGGCTGAATCTGGAATAAAGCAGCTCTATAAAGAACCAAGGCGGGAAGTCAATTGACTTCCCGCCTTGGTTCTTGCTACAACTGGAGAAACCCGTCTGTAAGCAGTCGCTGTGCTGACAAAATAACCCCGGCCTTGCCGGTGGGGTAGGTAAGACCGCCCTGTAGCCATGCCGCATAGGGCTCCCGCAGGGGCGCGTCCGCCGAAAGCTCAATGGATGCGCCAAGGGTAAAGGCACCCGCCGCCATAATGACCTTGCTGTCGTAGCCGGGCATGTCCCACGGCTCCGGCGAAACATAGCTATCAATGGGCGCGCCCTGCTGAATGCCCTGACAAAAGGCAACCAACTGCGCGCTGCCGCCACACAGCACCGACTGGATAATGTCGGTGCGTGGCTGGTCGTAGCGGGGCAGTACCCCAAAGCCAAGCTTTTCGTAAAAGGCCGCCGCAAAAATAGCCGTCTTGACGGCGGAGCAGACCACCGCCGGGGCCAAAAACAGTCCCAGATAGAGCGGGCGCAGCAAATCCAGCGTACAGCCCACCTCTTTGCCCATGCCGGGGCAGGTCAGCCGGTAGCCGCACAGAGCTACCAAGTCCTTGCGTCCGGCAATGTAGCCCCCGGTGGGGGCAATGCCGCCCCCTAGGTTTTTAATCAGGGAACCGGCCAGCAGGTCGGCGCCCACCTCGGTCGGCTCCTTGGCCTCCACCAGCTCGCCGTAGCAGTTGTCCACCATGACAATGACCTTTGGATTGCGGCTCTTTGCCGCCGTGCAAATTTCCCCAATCTGGGCGATGCTCAGCGAAGGACGCAGGCTGTACCCCCGCGACCGCTGAATGTAAATCATTTTGGCTCCCGGCGCACTGTCGGCAATGGCAGCAAGGTCGGGTGTGCCGTCCGGCAACAGCTCAATCTGGCCATATTCTACGCCAAACTCCCGCAGGGAACCGGTACCCTGCCCGCGGATGCCAATGGTTTCCTCCAAGGTGTCGTAGGGGCTACCGGTAACCGATATCATGCGGTCGCCGGGTCGCAGCACCCCAAACAGCGCGGTAGCCAGCGCGTGGGTGCCGGAAACAAAGGTGTGGCGCACCAGCGCGTCCTCCGCCCGAAATATCTGAGCATACACCTTATCTAAATCGTCGCGGCCACGGTCATCGTAGCCGTAACCGGTGCTGCCCTTTAGGTGTGCTTCACTAATGCGGTTGTCAATAAAAGCCGCCAGCACCTTTTGACCGTTGTATTCGGCCATCCGGTCGGTTGCTGCAAGGGGGATCTGTGCTTGCTGTTCAGCCTGCTCCGCAATTGCGACAAGCCGAGGGTCTACGGTAAAAAAGTCGGTCATCCGAACCTCCATACAATACTAAAATATTTTAAATGGCAACAATTACTTACTGTACTGAAAAACAGGGGCGATGGGAACAAATTCCGCCATGGCGTAAAGCCGTTCCAGTG
>JAVVRO010000219.1:0-1818 GCA_036654695.1 Angelakisella sp.
CAGCGCACCAGCGAAACACCGGAGGTAAGCATGGTGCCCAGCTGGCGGCAGTAGTCGGCCAGCTCCTTGACATTCAGCCGAAACCGGCTTGCCTCCACCCGGTGCTCGGTGCAGTCGGTTAAAAACAGCTGTTGTTCCCGCAGCCGGTTGGCAAGCTCGTCTCGGTCATCTGCGTAAAGCGTGCCGGAGGTCTTTTTCCCATTCAGTTGCAGGGCTTGGTAGTCATATACCGGCATTTTTTAGCGCTCCTTTTAAAAGAAATTGTAATAGGGCAATGGGACAAGCTCCCCGGGTGCACTTACCCCAGCAGTGACAGGTACCAGCTGACCAGCGGCTGTCCCGCCAGCAGCGCCAGCAGCACCCCCGCCGCCAAAAAAGGCCCGAACGCAAACTGCGTGTCCCCTTGGGCGCGCTTGGAAAGGAGTAGCCAGACTGCATACCCGCCGCCGCCCAGCAGCGCAACAAAGCAGGCAAGCAGCGTCTGCTGCCACCCCAAAAGGAAGCCGCAAACCGCCATTAGCTTGATGTCGCCGCCGCCGAACGCGCCATCGCGCAGCTTGGCCAGCAGCCACATGGGGGCGCTAACTGCCACCATGCCCGCCAGCCGTGCCACGACAGAAAGGTGCGGGAACAAAAGCAGTGCAAGCGCCGCCGGCAGCAGCAGCGCCAGTAGCAGCCCATTGGGGATGGTCATGGTGTCCCAGTCAATTAGGGCAACAGCCAGTAAAATGGCGGCAACCCCAAAGGTCAGCAAAAACTGCGGGGTCAGGCCGTAGACCAACGAAAACAGCACCGCCAGCACCCCGCCCAACCCCTCGACGACCGGGTACCGGGGCGAGATTTTGGCCTGACAGTAGCGGCAATGTCCGTGGAGCAGCAGCCAGCCGGCCACCGGCAGCAGGTCACGCCAGCTTAAGGAATGCTTGCAGGCGGGGCAAAACGAGCGACCGCCTGCGGGGGAGATGCCCAGCGGCAACCGGTAAACCAGCACGTTGACAAAGCTGGCAACCGCGCTGCCGAACAAAAACACAATGGCGTAGATGGCAAAATAGGCAAGCGCCAGCCCGAGCGCCAACGGCATAGCAGACAACCTCCAATTGGGAAGTACCCCCTGCGGCCCGCCTGCGCAGGGTCAACAGGGGGTACTGTGTGTTAGGGTACTAGGCTAGGGTCACGGAGTGGGGTCGATCGGGGCAGTGTAGCCAGTTAGGATAGCTTTTGCATCCTCTTTTTCAACGCGGACACTGCCGTTTTCCATCACTACAAAGCGTCCGCCGGTTGCCGCAAACACATAGTCTGTGATGGTGCCGTGAGCATCAATGTTAACCTGCTTAAAGAAATCTGTTCCCGTCGCACCAGACAGCGTATTTATTGTGGTCTTATAATTCGGGTAGTCTGCTGCAACATAGGCATGGGTCAGGTACCAGCGAATGTCGTTTACTCCGTGTTTCATGCCGGTCATTTCCGACGCGATAGTCTGCCCTGCTACATAAGCCGTTCTTCCCTCGGAAATGGCGGTTTTGTCCTGCGCATCGCTAATGTACCCGGTCAGGCTGGGGATGAGGGTCACGGCCATAATGGCAATGATGACCAACACGACGATGATTTCCACCAGTGTGAAGCCTCTGCTGTTTTTTCTCATCAGCTGAAAAAATTTCATACTAAAAAAACCTCTCTTTTCTATATTTTGTTAGCTGTACCATTTGGTGCATCTTTTAGGACAGTATAGCACATGCTTTTGTTAATTCCAATAGCAAAATTTCCCCTTTTTGTCGAAATCGCCTGAAATAGGTCGTTTTTTACACAAAATGTTTCTCT
>JAVVRO010000220.1:0-1804 GCA_036654695.1 Angelakisella sp.
AATTAGTCGCTATGGCAGCGGCGCTCCTGCTAACCGTTACCGCTTGCGGTACCCCCAGTAGAGCATCCTCTGCTCCCGCAGCGCCCTCCTCGGGCTCTGCTGCGCCGGAGGCCTCCTCCCAAGCGGCCCCGCCGGAAGCTTCCTCCCAAGTGACCCCGCCGTCTGCGACAGATACTGACAAGCCGGTCACCGGGTTTTCCCTTGCCATCCCCATGCAGTACGACTGGGTGACGCCCTTTTCCGACGGACTGGCGCAGGTGGGCACCAATGTGGGCGAAAATCTAGGCGACGCAAACTACCCGTATTATCGCCAAAATCGCTGCTACATTGATGCCACCGGCAAGGTTGTGCTGGAGCTGGATCCTTCTTATTCCTCTGCGGGTAGCTTTTGCGAGGGTAAGGCGGTTGTTTACCGTAAATTCCAGGATAACAGGGAATACAACTATATCGACAAAACCGGCAAGGTGCTACTGGAGCACTGGCTTGCTGATGAACGCGGCTTCGGCGGCGGCGGCGATAATGGCGCGTTCACCCGCAACCTGTGGCTAACCGCCGAAGAACCGGCTGTCTTCCCCAAATATTTGTCCGGGGCTATCCGCATGGGGTCTTCCAAAAATGAAGCTGTGCTGTATGACAGCAACCTAGAAACGGTTATTCCCTATGGCATCTGTAACTGGATTGAGTGGCTTACTGACACCGAGTACGTCATTGTGTCCACCGTCCAGCCGACCGCCGACCCCAATGCCTTTGGTAACGCACTGTATGGTGTCCTCAAGCTGGATGGCAGCGTTGTGCTGGAACCAAAATATTCTAGTGTGTCCTACCTCCCGGACTATGGATTTATCGTGTCCACCGTTAAGCCGGGCGCCGACCCCAATGCCTTGGATGGCAAACTGTACGGTGCCTTCAAGCTGGATGGCAGCGTTGCGTTGGAGCAAAAATATTCTGCTATGACCTACCTCCCGAACTATGGATTTGCCGTGAAGGACACCCCCGACGCCCCCTGCCGCTTGCTGCTGCATGATGGCTCCTCGGTGGTACCCCAGGGCTACACTGCCAGCGATATTGCCCTGAAGGACGCTGAAACGCTTTTCTTTACGGTAACAGGGGCTGACGGCTCCAGTGAATTTGGCACAATGGACAAAACCGGTAAGGTGCTGACCGAGCTGGTTCCGAACAAGAATCATTCCCTGTATTTTGCTCAACTAGCTGCGAGCGTGTCCAAGCCACTGCCCACAGTTGTCCCCGCTGGCATGAAAATGCTGTCGCAGGACGACAAAACGCAGGTAATCGCCACCGGCGAGCCCTACACCAAGGAGAACAAGCTGATTCCCGATGTAAAGGTCGGCATTGCAGACCTTGCCGGCAACTGGCTCGTGAAACCCACCTACGAGGCCACCTCGCTGCTGTGCGAGGGTATGTTTAAAATCTGCAACGGACACACCTTTGACGCTGACCGCGGCGAGGAAATGCCAACCGACTTTTCGCTGGTATCGGCGGATGAAAAGGTCAAGTCCGAGGCGTACAAGGACTTCGGAAATCTGTCCGAAAATATGATTGCCGTCAGCGACGGCGCAAAGTGGGGCTACCTGCGCGTAGCCCACTAACTGACATAACCAGAAAAAGGCTGCGAGGAAGCTCTTAAGAGCGTTTTCGCAGTCTTTTTTGCAGCAGCTGGCGTTTTTGCCCCTGTGGGCGTTTTGGTGCTGGCTATTTTAAATGTCATTTGCGCGCTGAACACCAAGGGGCTAACTGGTGTTACGTTACGAATTTTGGTGCTTTTCCTGGTAGCGGGTGCTATTCT
>JAVVRO010000221.1:0-1802 GCA_036654695.1 Angelakisella sp.
AGTCGTTTGTCTGCCCCAGAGTATTTTGCTCAAACAGGGCAAATGCGTTGCTGTGAATCTGGCTGATGGCGCCGCCCCAGAAGGTAGTGCCGTAGAACAGCAGCGCCTGAGCGCAGATGATGATAATAGAGGGGACTAGAAACCGGATTAGCAGCGAATGGCTGCACAAACCCTTAAATGGCTTTAAAATAGCCGTTCGCCTCCTTTTACACAAATTGAAGATGAAATTACGGGGCTATAATCTGCTCCAAGGCGGTGGTCAGCGAACTTAGCCACTGGTCAAACCGCGCGTCGGTGACGTAGGGTGCGACGGCCTGCTCCAGACTGCTGCCCGCGGCAAGCGCAGCTTGTACCAGCTTGCGGTCGGCGGTACACTGCTCAATTAAGGAGTGCTCCAACAAGTTTCGCGCAGCGTTGGAGTTGTCAAACGCCTTGGGCGCGTACATGGTGTGGGAGTCGGTCACTTGGTAGGATACCCGCAGCGCAGCGGCAAGGTTCGAGTTAATATCGCTGTGCTTCGCCAAAAAATCCTCCAATGCGGCGGGTGTTGCGGCTGCCTTGGTAACCGGCAGGTAGCCGGCGGCTACCGCAAAGCGCATGTTCTGTTCCTTTTGGGTAAACCATTTCAGGAAGGTTACCGCGGCCAGCTCGGTCAGCGGGTCGGATTTTGTGACCACCATGCCGGCGCCCTGCTGTACGGCAAAGGCCGCGCCGCCCTCAAAGCAGGGTGCGGGCAGGGTCAGCAGCTCAATGGGCTCGGTGGAGTTGTCCGCATTGGTGACCTGCTTGGGCAGATAGATGATGCCGGTGGTGGAACCCACCATGGCCAGAATGTCACCGGTTTTTATGTCATCGGAGCGGAATTTTCCAAAATGGGTAAAGTAGCCTTTCACATAAGGGAGATAGAAGTTATCCCACAGGCGGCGCAGCACAGCGCGGTCAAGGTTCAGCACAACCCCGTCGGCGGTGGGCTGAAACAGCTCCACCCCCAGCTCGCGGGCGCCAATGAACATGTAGTTTGCCATGGAGTCCCGCCCAAACAGCGACTTGCCGTCGTTTGGCTCCGGGGTCAGGCTGTCGGTCCAGCGGTAGTAGGCCTCGGCGGTGGCAGCCAGCGATTCCATGGTGGCCAGCGACGCAGTGGTGGCACCCGTCGCGGCGGCAAAGCGATCCCAGTAGGTTTTGTTTATCATCATCAGCTCGGAGGACTTTGCAATGGGGAATATCTTGAGCTTGCCGTTTTTGTCAAAGCGTCCCTCGCTTAAGTATTCCGGAAGGTAGGCCTCCAGCTCCTGCTGGGTAAAGTAGGGGTCGAGCTCGGCCACCAGCCCCAGCGCGTCCACCTCAAAGGCGGTATCGGCGTAGGCGGCAAATATCTGCGGCACCGGCTTGGCACCGGCCTTTTTGTTGGCGGAATCCAGCACCGACTGGGTTAGCTGGCCAATGCTGCCCTGACTGTAGCCCTCGACGGTAACGCCCAAGCGCATCCCCTCGGTTTGGTTAAATTCGTCCAGCAGGGCATTGAATGCCTCCTGCTGCGGCCCGTTATAATAATGCCAAAGTTCAATACGAACAGGGTTTTTGGGAGTAAGGCGAGGAGCACTTTTGGCACAGCCCACAGTGGAAAGCAGTAGAGAAAACAGCAGAAACAAAGCAGTCAAGCGATGTAGCATTTTTTATTCCTTTCATAATGTCAGCGGCATCCAAAATGAGTTTAATACTAAGTACGGCAATTGTATCACAGCCCGGGACAAAAGTCGACAAATATCGACAAAAAAAGGCACATACGTCTTTTTACAGTC
>JAVVRO010000222.1:0-1788 GCA_036654695.1 Angelakisella sp.
TGCCGAAGCAGCGGCGGTGGGCACTGCGACCGAGGGGGTCGGCTGGCTGGCCGGCGCTGCGGCAACCGCCGTCGACGGTGCGACAGGCTGGGGAGCAACCACCGGTTTTATCACCGGAGCAACCGGCTTCGCCGCTGGTGCGGCAACTGGTGCGGCAACCGGAGCGGGTGCTGCCGCTTCCTTGACCGGAGCCTTCAGGGCAAAATATTCTTTCAGCTCATTCTGACTGCTCTTTTGGGTGTATTTTTCAAAGACAAAATCCAGCTCCTGCCCTGTTAAAACCGTCTGGCTTTTGCGGGGCTCTCCCGGAAATCGTTCTTCTACGGTAGCGGCTATTTCCTTGGCTGCAACGCCTAAGTCCTTTGCCAACTCGCCTACTCTGTACTTTTCTATCATATAGTTTCTTTTCCTCCTAAAATCACGGCTTCTATCAGCCTGGCTGCGGCCTCTGCAAAACCTTTGTCGGTTATTGCCAGTACCCCTGTGGGTTTTCCGCATATCCTCGCGTAGTCCTCCATGGACAGGTCGGTCGCCATTATCGGTGTGGGCGGGGTTGCTTCCCCGGCCGCGCGTTCCATGCCCCGTTGGGTGCGTTCGGAAATGTCATTCGCCAGTAGCACCAGCTTGGCCTCGCCGCCTTGCACCGCTTCCTTGACCGAATCAAAGCCGTACAGCAGGCGCCCTGCTTTGCGACTAAGGGAAACAATGCCGAATAATTTACTCTGCTGCATCCGCTGTCATTTCCTCCTCAAGCCGCGTATATACCTCATCGGGTATTTGGCACTGAAAGCTGCGTTCCAGCCTTCTGGCCTTGCGCGCCTTGCGCAGGCAGTCCACATTTTTGCAGATATATGCTCCACGACCGGATTTTTTGCCGGTCAAATCGACTGAAATCATCCCATCCGCTGCGCGGACGACCCGCACCAGCTCTTTTTTGGGAAGATGCTCGCCACAGCCGGAGCACATCCTTACCGGTATTTTCTTTGTTAGCATATCAATGCTCCATTCTACCGCTTCGCGTACTCTATCCTTGCGGTCAGGCCGGGTTATTCCGCGGTCTGTCCGTTTTTGGTTTCGTCCTCACCGTAAAATCCGCTTTCGGGGCGGATGTCAATCTTCCAGCCGGTGAGCTTGGCTGCCAGCCGTGCGTTCTGCCCCTTGTTGCCAATGGCCAGGCTCAGCTGATGATCCGGCACAGTTACGCGGCAGCTGCGCAATGCAGTATCCACAACCTCCACCCCCAGCACGGTAGCTGGAGACAGTGCCGCAGCTACAAACTCGGCTGGGTCGTCGCTGTACTTGACCACGTCAATTTTTTCGCCGCCCAGCTCGTCAACAATGCTGGACACCCGTGCGCCCTTGGGGCCGATGCAGGCACCCACCGGGTCGACATTTTCATCCCTGCTGTAAACAGCCAGCTTGCTGCGGCTGCCCGCTTCCCGGGAAATTGCCTTAATTTCCACCACGCCGTCATAAATTTCGGGCACCTGCATTTCAAACAGGCGCTTGACCAGCCCCGGGTGGGTGCGGGAGATGACCAGTCGGGGGCCCTTTTCGCCGTTTTGCACATCCACGACGTAGACCCGAACCCGCTGCCCATCGCGAAATTCCTCGGTGGGCACCTGTTCGCTCTTGGGAAGCACCACCTCGCTGGAACCAATTTCCAGTGTAATGTTGCCCCGCTTGGGGTCGCTTTTGAGCACCGTGGCGGTTACAATGTCATGCTGGCGGGACTGGTATTCCTGTAGCAGCAGTCCCTTTTCCGCTTCGCGGATGCCCTGCCGGATC
>JAVVRO010000223.1:0-1788 GCA_036654695.1 Angelakisella sp.
GAAACAGCCGACCAAATCACCGTTGCTGTGCCCGGCGGACGCATTACGCTGGACAAACAAACCGGACTGCCGGTGTCGCTGCTGGCCGAGGGCGCTGAGCTGCTCTGCGCGCCGATGCAGTGGAATATTTGGCGCGCGCCCACCGACAACGATCGGGAGATTAAGGCGGACTGGATTGCCGCAGGCTACAACCGCGCATTCCCGCGGGTCTATGACTGCAAGGTGACACAGGATAGCGGCATGGTCACCATTGCCGTGCAGGCCAGCCTGCTTGCCATTGACCAGAAGCGACTGATGACCATGGATGTGAACTATACCATTGATTGCGACGGTGGGGTGGTGCTGGACTGCCACTGCGTCAAGGGAGAGAGAATGCCAGTACTGCCACGCTTTGGGATTCGGGCGTTTTTGCCCGGCAGCTACACCGATGCCGCATACTTTGGCTACGGCCCGGACGAAAGCTACACCGACAAGCGCGCCGCCGCCCTGCTGGGTCGCTGGCAGGAAGCGGTTGACGCCAAAACCGAGCATATTCGCCCACAGGAGGAGCGCAGTCATTTTGGCTGCTCCACCCTCCGGCTGTCCGGCAGGGGACTGCCTGACTTTGGGGTCACGGGGGAAACTGACTTTTGCTTTTCGGCGTTGCGCCTAACCCAAGAGGAGCTGGAACAAAAGGCACATGACTTTGAGCTGGTGCCGTCCGACCACTGTGTGCTTTGCATTGACCACCGCCAGCAGGGGCTGGCCTCCGGTAGCTGTGGGCCGTTGCCCATTGCGCCCCATAGCTTTGACGAAGCGGAGTTTTCCTTCCGTTGGCAGTTCAAAATAGGGTAATCGTACTAAAATTTGCGGAAACGCTTTGACCTTTTTTTTGCTGGAAAGCAGAGAGCTGCGCGTTACAGCGCAGGACGATAGCGTGGGCGGCATGGCAAAGGAACCCCTTTTGGTTTTAACTGAATTGTAGCATCACCAAGAAGCGAGGGGCTCGGTCAACAGACCGAGCCCCTCGCTTGCTGCTGCCATTTTCCAGCGGATAGGTCAGACGCTCCACCGTCCAACCTTGCAACACCGCCGCCATTTTTGCGGCAATTTTTTTGTGCCGTTCAGGTGGTGTTCCCGATAATTTCCACATTTCGCAGGGGTTGTTCCGGGCACACTACCAGTAAAGCTCGACCACAAAAATTAACAAACTGTCAAAAGAATCTATTTTGTACAGCAATGATTGGAACAACAGGAAAAACCTTCCCGAATTACCACCGAAAACCCCTTGCTGGAAATAGTTTCAATTAGAATTGTACCCGTTTTGTAATATACTAACCATGGAGGACGGTAATTTTACATCTTGTTTGTCTGCGTATTTGCCGAAAAAATTATCGCGTTCTCTAACTCAATATAACGGAGGTACAGCATGAAGAAATTAATTGCAGCAATGCTAATTTTGACAGTTTTTGTAACGACCGCTTTTGCGGCGGACTTTACACCCGGACAAAAGATTAGGATAAACGACACCGACGCGGTTTGGGAGGAAAAGCCGGAATATGAGCTTTCCACCTCCTACTATTCCATCGCAGGGCAAAGCTGGGAGACCGGCAAGGAGCTGGTTTCCGGCGTGACCATTGACAATAACGACAACACCGTAGTCATCAGCCTAAAGCCCAACTATACCAGCACCAAGGAAAAGGCGCTCAAGGGCGTCATCAAGGTGCGCGACAAAAAGCGCGGGCGCTTTCTCAACATGAACATCAACTGCATGGTCGGCTTTGCACAGGCCACCATTGACATCGAGCC
>JAVVRO010000224.1:0-1764 GCA_036654695.1 Angelakisella sp.
AGGTTGCTTTTTGCCTGGAAACAGCAATTCTAGATGCTGGGGGGAGATATATAGCGTTTTGTTCTGCGGGGTGGAGCGAGAATACGGATTTTGTTACTAGAATTATTAATGACAACTGGGCTGTTGTGAACAGTAAATGGATAGGTTATGCGTGGTAAATTCCGAAGCATTCTCGCGGGTAGGCTTTTCAAGCTCAATCGTGCCGCTGGAGCGTTTGACCCCACGGCTTGAAATCTGACCCCACGCTAAAGCGTACAGCCAAGACCACCGGCTAAGCCGGTGGTCTTGGCTGCCCTTAAGAGTAGGATTGCCGCCTCACTTTGCCGGTGGAATGGTAGTTTTTAGCAATACGCCGCTGCCATTCAGGGCAAAGACTCCGCTGCCCGCAGTGAGCAGCACACTTTCGCCCTTACTGCAAAGAATGGTTGTGTCGCCGCAGGACACGCTTACACTGCCCGACACCACTAGCAGGCTGACAAAGCTGTCGCTGCCGACAGTATCGGTCATGTCGCCGCACAGTGTCAGCTTGTCAACGCAAAAGTAATCGCACAGCGCCAGATGCCCGTCAAATTCCCAGCTGTCGGGGCTGGGTGTCAGGGTGCTGACCGCAACAGCCTGTTCCCGGTGAAGCTGCCGCAGCTTTCCCTGCGCATCTCGCCGGTCGTAGTCGTACACGCGGTAGGTGACATTGGAGTTTTGCTGAATCTCGGCAATTACAATATCTGCGCCAATGGCGTGAATGGTGCCGGACGGAATAAAATAGCATTCGCCCGGGTGTACCTGCACTCGGCGCAACAACTGAGTTACATCGCCGCCAAAAACCGCCGTAGAAAATTCCTGTCGGGTCAGCGGCGCGGCCACGCCGTAATACAAAAACGCCTCCGCTCCGCAATCGACGATGTACCAGACTTCGGTTTTCCCGTTCTGTCCCTCGTGTAGGTGGGCGTATTCGTCGCTGGGATGCACCTGAATGGACAGCGGTGACGCTGCATCAATGAGCTTGATGAGGATAGGCAACTGACCGCCAAAGCGTCGGCAGTTTATTCCCAGCGGTTCCCCGGGCTGCTGCTTAAGCCACTGCGTAAGGGGTACCCCCGCCTGTGAGCCGGTGGCAACGGTGCTTTCGCCGTCTGGGTGGCAGGAAAGCTCCCAGCTTTCGGCCAGCACCGCAGTGTCTGCCGTCTTTCCAAATTCTTCTATTAGCCGTCGGCCACCCCACAGGTAGTCCTTGGTCGCGCCGGTCAACTGAATCATCGCCATAGTTTTACTCCTCCGTTTTCTGTTTGCCAAACCGCTTGTTGTGGTACCAAATTCCCATCAAACCAGCGAGGCCGGTCATTACAAAAATTGCAATGGTCAGCAGGTAGTTGCCGCTGATGAAGGTCGCGCCGGCCATCGTCGAAGTAATGACCGACGGAATGCGCGCCAGTGTGGAGATGAGCAAAAAGCTGCGCATGGGCAGCTCGGTCAGCGCACAGACATACACCAGCATGTCCTTGGGCGTACCGGGGATAAGGTAGAGCAAAAACACGATTGCCTCCAGCTTTTCCTCATTACTTAAAAATTTATAGTTCATCAGCTTGGGGTACAGCTTGGTTTTGCGCAAGCGTTCCCGCCCCAAGCGGCGCACTGCCCAAAAGATGCCCGCGCTGCCTACCAGCACCCCGGTCAGGCAGACCGCCAGTCCCCCCCAGATGCCGTACATGGCACCGGCTACCACCTCAATGGGTTCCCCGGGGATGACGGCAACCACAATTTGCAGCA
>JAVVRO010000225.1:0-1734 GCA_036654695.1 Angelakisella sp.
CCATGACTGCACCGATGTTGCCCGTTTCACAACCGGTACGGTGATCCTTGACCATGGTGTAGGGCATAAAGACATAGGAGCGAATCTGGCTGCCCCAGGCAATTTCCTTTTGGTCGCCCTTGATGTCCTCAATGCGATCCAGATGCTCCCGCTCTTTAATTTCGATGAGCTTGGAGCGCAGCATGTTCATGGCAACCTCCCGGTTCTGGTACTGACTGCGTTCCACCTGGCAGGACACCACAATGCCGGTGGGCAGGTGGGTTAGGCGCACTGCGGAGGAGGTTTTGTTGACCTTTTGCCCGCCCGCGCCGCTGGCACGGTAAACCGCCATCTCCACATCCTCATCGCGGATTTCAATGCTGTTGTCCTCGGTAATTTCGGGCATGACCTCCAGCGAGGCGAAGGAGGTGTGACGACGGCCGGAGGAGTCAAAGGGAGAGACACGCACCAGACGGTGTACGCCGCTTTCGGACTTTAACAGGCCGTAGGCGTTGACCCCCTCCACCAAAATGCAGGCGCTTTTAATGCCCGCTTCCTCGCCGTCCAGATAGTCCAGCAGCTTGTAGCTAAAGCCATCCATGCGGCTAACCCACTGGGTATACATGCGGTAGAGCATCTGCACCCAGTCCTGTGCCTCGGTGCCGCCAGCGCCGGCGTGAAAGGTTAAAATAGCGTTGTGACTGTCGTACTCGCCGGTAAGCAGGGTGGACATGCGCATATTGGTGACCTGCTGCTCTATCTGCTCGCAGTCGGCCAGCGCTTCCTCGTAGACCGACGCGTCCTCGGCTTCCTCGGCCAGCTCAATGAGCGTCAGCGTGTCGTCATGCAGGGCGCAAATTTTGCGATAGCCTGCCAACTTGTTTTTGACCGCGCCCTGTCGTTGCAGCACCGTGCGGGACACCTCGGGGTTATCCCAAAAGCCGGGCTCGGCGGTGCGGTTCTCCAGCTCGTCGGATTCTTTTTCCAGCCGGTCAATGCCCAGAGCACTTGCCAAATCCTTGATGGAGGGCTCCAGCCCCAAAAGGCGTAGTCGAAGTTCTTCGTATTGCAGCATATGGTTACAAAACTCCATTTCTTAAATTAGCAATTTACTTCCCATTCCTCTATAGTATAACAGCAGGACGGGGTGGAATGCAACGGATTCTTTACAATCTAGTCATTGCAAATAAAATATTTGTATACTATAATAAAGTATTAGAGCAAGAACTTTAAGAACGGAGTGAAGCTATGTCACTTTATACAGGCTGTGAATGCCCCTGCTGCGGCAAACCCTTTGAGGCGACGGATGATATTGTGGTTTGTCCTATCTGCGGTTCGCCGCACCACAGGGCCTGCTACAAGGCAGCCGGGCACTGCGCAAACGAGCAGCTGCACGAGCAGAATAAGCAATGGGAGCGCCCCGTCACGGCACCCGACCAAGGGGAGCAGCCTGCGGTGCGCTGCGGCAACTGCGGGGTGGAAAACCCGCCGAACAGTATTTTTTGCAACAGCTGCGGGCACGCGCTGGCCAATGACACAATCCCCGGACAGGCAGAGCAGCCACGGCAACAGCAGGTTCGTCAGCAACCGCAGCAGCAACCACCCAGCGTAGCCAATGCGGTGAACCCATGCCCGGACTTTACCCAACCGGTGGACTTTTCGCAGATACTGGAAAAAGGGGTAACGGTCAAGGATGCCGCCGACTATGTGGGCCCCGGCAGCTACGCCTTTATTCTGCGCTTTCGGGAGATGACC
>JAVVRO010000226.1:0-1727 GCA_036654695.1 Angelakisella sp.
ATTTCGAGTGCGGGCCGTTATGACCACTTCGATACTCATCCATATTCGTCAAACTGACGCTTTGTATAATACCATAGAAAAGCACAAAAAGCAAGGGCATTCTTGCATGATTGATGGTTTTTGAAATTTTCTTATGCAGCATGTTGACTTTTTTGCCTGGATACTGTACAATAACGCATGTAGTTAGTCTTGACTAATCAGAGAGGGGTACTATCATGACACGAATCAGTTTGGATAACCTTTCGCCGGGGCAAAGTGGCGTAATAACCGCTGTGGGCGGCAATGGAGCACTGCGGCGCAGACTGCTGGATATGGGGCTTACTCCCAGAACTTCTGTGCTTCTGCGTAAGGTAGCGCCTATGGGCGACCCGCTGGAGCTTCATCTGCGCAGTTACACGCTGACCCTGCGCAAGGAAGAAGCCGCAAAAATTGAGATTGACCCCGAAAGCGTTACAACCGCTAACGGCGAATCCGTTAGTGTTACCGGTACCCCTGCCGGTATGGGCTGCGGCGGTTGCGCAGGATGTTCCTCCTGCGGAGCTTGCACCGGTTCCAAAAAACGCAAAAGGGGGAATTGGTTGTGATTTTTGCATTGATTGGCAACCAAAATGCCGGGAAAACCACCCTGTTTAATCAGTTGACCGGCAGCAACCAGCATGTGGGAAATTTCCCCGGCGTAACCGTTGAAAAAAAAGAGGGGCGCGTGCGTAAAACCGAGGATGTTGTCGTTGACCTTCCCGGCATTTACTCGCTGTCACCCTATACCGCCGAGGAGGTAGTCACCCGCGACCTGCTACTGCAATCCCACCCCGACGCAATCATTAACATCGTGGATGTCACCAACATTGAGCGGAACCTCTACCTGTCACTGCAATTAATGGAACTCTCCTTGCCCATGGTCATTGCGCTGAATATGATGGACGAGATTACCTCGTCCGGTGGCACGGTGGATGTTGTTGCTCTGTCGCGAGAGTTAGGCGTTCCGGTCGTCCCTATCTCTGCCATTAAAAATCAAGGCGTGGATGAACTGATTTCCACCGTGCGCACTACGGCAAAAAATAAAACCCTGCCCGCGAAACTGGATTTTTGTGCCGGTGAGGTGCACCGTGCCATCCACGGCATCGCCCACCTGATTGAAGACCACGCCGCCGCCGCCGGACTGCCGCTGCGCTTTGCTGCTACCAAGCTGGTGGAGGACGATTTGCCAACCTTTGAGCTGTTGCAGCTTAACCGTAACGAGCGGGAAACGGTGGTACATATCACCAGCGAAATGGAGCAGGCGCTGGGGCTGGATCGGGAGGCAGCTCTTGCCGATATGCGCTACCGCTACATTGAGCGGATTGTCGCCGATGTTGTCAAAAAGCCGGCTGAAACCCGGGAGCAGCAGCGTTCCGTCAAAATAGATAGCCTGCTGACCCACCGCATCTGGGCTATCCCGTTGTTCATCGCCATTATGGCCATGGTGTTTTGGCTCACCTTTGGCGTGTTTGGCAGCCTCCTCAGCGGGCTGATGGGCAACTTGGTGGACATGGCAACCGCCGGAATGGATAGCTTGTTGACTAGCTACGGACTCCATCCTATCCTCCATTCGCTGATTATCGACGGTGCTTTTTCCGGCGTGGGCAGTGTCCTTTCCTTTCTGCCAACAATTCTGGTGCTGTTCTTCTTCCTTTCCCTGCTGGAGGACAGCGGCTACATGGCGCGGGTCGCTTTTGTCATGGACAAGC
>JAVVRO010000227.1:0-1722 GCA_036654695.1 Angelakisella sp.
GGCCTGCTAGTAAACATCCTCCAAAATGGCCGCGATTTAGCTTAATCCAATCCGTTTGCAGGCCATCAACCGGCGTTCTCCCGCAATGAGCAGATACCCCTCCGGTGTGCTGCGCACCGCAATGGGCACCAATAAACCGTTTTGCGCAATGCTGCGCGCAAGGCTGTCCAGCTCCGCATCATCAAAGACACGGCGCGGCTGCCAAGGACTGGGCGCAATGTCCGCAACGGGAAGCATCAGTATTCTACCCTTTACCCGTGGTCGTCGTTCAAACATAGCGCGCGCCCCCTTTAACCTGTCAATGTATGCAGTATAGCACGCAACTATTCCCTTTACCACAAAAAGAAATCGCAGGATTCGACCAAAGGTCAAGCCCTGCGACAGCTGTTATAGGGAGCGTTTCGAGATTTGCGCCGAATTACGGGGATATTTGGGCGGGGTAGGCGAACTCTTTTTGATTACAATCAGCGTCCGCGCATCGCCGTTGGGCAGGTGATAGTCAATCATTTCCTGCAAGGTGCCGCCGCACAGAGTAATGGCATTCTGGGCAGTAGCCGCCTCTGCCCTGCCGGAGGAGCCCTTGAGGGCAACCATCAGCCCGCCCCGCCGCAGCAGCGGCAAGCAAAGCTCCGCCAGCTCGGCCAGCGAAGCCACCGCCCGGGAGGTCGCCACATCGTACCGCTCGCGATGCAGCTCGTCCTGCCCCGCATCCTCCGCTCGGGCGTGTACCATGGTGGCATCCACCCCCAGCTGTGCGCACAGGTGCCGCAAAAAGGTCAGCCGCTTGTCCAAACTGTCCAGCAGCGTCAGGTGAATGTCCCGGCGAATCAGCTTCATGGGCACCGAGGGAAAGCCCGCGCCGGTTCCCACGTCAATCAGACGGCAGTTTTCTTTCAATTCTATCTTGGTCAGTGGCAGTAGGCTGTCTGCAAAATGCTTGATGGCAATGCCCTCGTCGTCGGTAATGGCGGTCAGGTTGACCTTTTCATTCCATTCCTGCAACAATCCAGCGTACCGTGCAAAGAGTAGATAGTCGTTTTCATCCAGCTCTATTCCAATATTTTCCATTAACTTAGTAAATTCCTTTTCAGCTATCATGATGTAGCTTCCCGCCTTCCAGTAAAATCATCAGCACCGAAATATCCGCAGGACTCACCCCGGAAATCCGGCTGGCCTGCCCCAAATTCAGGGGTTGAATGCGATTGAGCTTTTCGGCAGCCTCCAGCCGTAGTCCCTTTAGTTGGGTGTAGTCGGTGCTCTGCGCCAAGGACACTGTTTCCAGTCGCTTCATCTGCGCCACCTGTGCCAGTTGCTTTTTAATGTAGCCCTCATACTTAATTTCAATCTCCACCTGTTCCACCACATGGGCACCCAGCAACGGCCGTTCTGGGTCAAAGGGCGCAAGGGCAAGGTAGGTTACCTGTGGGCGGCGCAATAGCTCCTGCGCGGGCATTGCCTGTGTCATCGGCGCGGTTCCCGCCTGTTCCAAGTAGGCGTTCAGCGTCGGGCTAGGGAAAATGGAAAGTTTTCCCAGCCGAGCAATCTCCTGCTCCTTTTGCCGCTGCTGCTCCAAAAAATGGTCATAGCGCTGCTGGGAAATCAGTCCCAAACGGTAGCCGGTAGGCGTCAACCGCAGGTCGGCGTTGTCCTGCCGCAAAAGCAGTCGATATTCGCTGCGGCTGGTCATCATCCGGTAGGGATCCATGCAGCCCTTGGTCACCA
>JAVVRO010000228.1:0-1599 GCA_036654695.1 Angelakisella sp.
CTTAATGTATCCTTACTCCGGCAGCTACCGCATCATCCACAAAGATAACCTTGCACGCGCCGTCGGTGCCCACATCCCCGGCCAGTAGCATCCCCTGGGACTCCACCCCGCAGAAGGTAGCGGGCTTCAGGTTCGCAATGACAATAATCTTTTTGCCGATGAGGTCGGCGGGCTGGTACCACTTGGCAATGCTGGAAACAATCTGGCGGCCGCCCATGCCGTCGTCCAGCTGAAGCAGCAGCAGCTTTTTGGCCTTGGGCACCATGGTGCAGTCCACTACCTTGCAAACGCGCAGGTCGGTCAAGTCAAAGCTGTCCAGCGTAATGGGAGCGGCCAGTGGCGAAATCTCCGCCTCGTCCACGTCCGCCGGAGCGGTTGCGGAATCGGTGCTTCCCTGTTCGGTGGTGCTTGCTTCGGCCAATGCCAGCTCTGCCAGCTCCTTCGCCATGTCAATGCGGGGAAACAGGTTGTCACCCTTGACCACGGTGGGGGTGGCGCGCAGTCCGCCAAAGCTCCCCACGCTCTCCCAGCTTGCTTCCTCGCCGGACGCGCCCAACATGGCTAGGATTTTGGCCGCGCTGTCGGGAATAAACGGGGTAAGCAGTACCGCCGAAATGCGTACACATTCCAGTAGGTTGTACAGCACCGTTGCCAGCCGCGGCAGCTTGTCCGCGTCCTTGGCCAGTACCCACGGCGCAGTCTCGTCAATATATTTGTTGGCGCGGGCAATCAGCTTGAACACTTCGATTAACGCCCCTTGGAAGGCAAACTGCTCCATCTGGGCGGCATAGCGTGTGCGTAACTCGTTCGCCATGGCCAGCAGGTCGCTGTCCATGGGGTCTGTCACGCGGTCAACCGGCAGCGTGCCGCCAAAGTACTTTTCGACCATGGCCGTAGTGCGCGATACCAGATTACCCAAGTCGTTGGCTAGGTCGGCGTTAATGCGGTTAATGAGCGCCTCGTTGGAAAAGTTGCCGTCACTGCCAAAGGGGAACTCCCGCAGCAAAAAGTAGCGTAGCGCATCCACGCCGTACCGCTCGCACAGCAGCACAGGGTCCACTACGTTGCCCTTGGACTTGGACATTTTGCCGCCGTCAAACAGCAGCCAGCCGTGGCCGTACACCCGGTGCGGCAGCGGCAAATCCAGCGCCATAAGCAGCGCAGGCCAGATAATTGCGTGGAACCGGACAATCTCCTTGCCCACAAAATGCACATCCGCCGGCCAGTACCGGTCGTAATCGTTGTACCTTTCGTTGCCGTAGCCCAGTGCGGTAATGTAGTTCGTCAGCGCATCCACCCATACATAGACAACATGCTTGGGGTCAAACTCCACCGGCACCCCCCAGGTAAAGGAGGTTCTGGAAACGCACAGATCCTCCAGCCCTTGGTGAATAAAGGCCTTCATCTCGTTGACGCGGCTTGGGGGAGTTAAAAACTCGGGGTGGTCGTCGTAAAGCTTAAGGATGCGGTCGGCATAGTTAGAGAGCCGGAAAAAGTACGCCTCCTCCTGAGCATCCGCAACCGGGCGGCCGCAGTCGGGGCATTTGCCGTCCACCAGCTGGCTCTCGGTCCAAAAGCTCTCGCAGGGGGTGCAGTATT
>JAVVRO010000229.1:0-1599 GCA_036654695.1 Angelakisella sp.
TTGCCGCGGCGCTGGTTTATGTACTGTTTAAGTACACTAAGCTGGGGTACGAGATTGCCGTGCTGGGGGAAAGCACCGCTACCGCCCGCTACGCCGGCATGAGCGTCAACAAGACCATTATTTTTGCGGTGATGCTGTCCGGCGGTCTGTGCGGGCTGGCCGGCATGATGCAGGCCTCGGCCATTGAAAAGTCGCTGTCGGATGTTCTGTCCGGCGGCATGGGCTTTACCGCCATTATTACGGCATGGCTGTCGCGGCTGAGTCCGCCGGTCATTGTGGTAGTTTGCTTTTTGTTTTCGGTGCTCATGCAGGGCGGCTCCTACATTCAAACCGCCATGCAGATTCCCTCCTCGGTCGCTGAGATTTTGCAGGGGGTCATTCTGTTCTTTGTGCTGGGCAGCGAATTTTTTGTCAACTACAGCTTGCACCTGAACGGTACTAAAAAGGAGGCAAAGTAATGGAGATGCTAGAGCTTTACCTACAAACTACCGCTCAAATGGGCACGCCGATTCTGTTTGCGACGCTGGGTGCCATGCTGTGCGAAAAGGTCGGGCACCTAAACCTTGGGGTGGAGGGCATGATGCTGCTGGGCGCAGTCGCAGGCTTTCAGGTGGGCTACAGCACCGGCAGTCCACTGCTGGCAGTGCTGGCGGCAGGCTGTGCCGGGCTACTGGGCGCACTGATTTATGCGGTAGTTACCGTCAGCTTGCAGGGCAACCACACCGTGACGGGGCTTGCGCTGACCACCTTTGGCATTGGCGTTTCGTCCTTTATTGGCAAGTCGCTGACCGGGCTGGGGCTGCCGGAGGCCATTGGAAAAACCTTTGCCCCGGTCAAGGTACCGGTACTTTGCGACATTCCCATTGTGGGGAAAATGCTGTTTGAACAAAGCAGCTATGTATCGGCGGCCATTGTGGTGGGCATTCTGTTATGGGTGTACATGAACAAGACGACCGCGGGGCTTAACATGCGCGCCGTGGGGGAAAACCCCGGTGCGGCGGACGCCTCCGGCGTGAATGTCACGCTGTGCAAATATCTGCACATTATGGCGGGCGGGTTTTTGTGCGGGGTGGGCGGGGCGTACCTGTCGCTGGTGTTTGTCCCGCGCTGGCAGGATCAAATTACCGCCGGCATTGGTTGGATTGCGGTTGCGCTGGTCATTTTTGCCACATGGAACCCACTGCGTGCCATCCTTGGCGCTTACTTTTTCGGTGCGCTACGGGGGCTCAGCTTTGTCATTCAAAATGCTGATATCAGCATCTTTGGCCACAAGCTGACCATTGTGTCACAATTTTTGGATATGATTCCCTACGCCGCGACAATTATTGTACTTCTGGTCATTACCGGTGCCAGCAAGGGACACAGTCAATCGCCCAAGGCACTGGGCAACCCCTATTTTCGCGAGGAGCGGTAATCTCCACAAAAACAGTTGCTGTTTACCGCATTTTTTACTTGACGGTGGGCAGCAACTGTGATATCATAATAAGGCACTTGATTGCGGTTCCGCGCGAGGAGAGGTGTCCGAGTGGTTTAAGGAGCCGGTCTTGAAAACCGGTGACTCGCAAGAGCCGTGGGTTCGAATCCCACCCTCTCCGCCAA
>JAVVRO010000230.1:0-1512 GCA_036654695.1 Angelakisella sp.
GGCTATTATACAGTGATGTCCCCACTCGCGGAGCTCGGGGATGACAATTATACCAAAACGCCTTGCGTTTGTGGTATAATAGCCACAAAGGCTATTATACAGTGATGTCCCCACTCGCGGAGCTCGGGGATGACAAATTATACCAAAACGCCTTGCGTTTGTGGTATAATGTGTATGATATCTCATTACGGCTGCTGCCGCCGCAAGCGCAGCATAAGAACGCCTCGCGGTGCTTCTTAGGATTGTGAGGAAACAATGCTGCTTCCAAACTATTATCAGGACGCTGAAATTTTCCGGGTCAACACGCTACCCGACCGCAGCTATTATATTCCCTGCGCCAATGCGGGCGAAGCACTGGTTGGTGGGCGGGAAACCTCCAGCCGGATGCAGCTGTTAAGCGGCAGCTGGAGCTTTTCCTATTATGAAACCCCAACGCTGGTGGGCGAGGATATTCTAGCCGACAAGCCGCTGCCCGGCGAGGTCGCCATGCCGGTACCCTCCTGCTGGCAGAACTACGGCTACGACCACCACCAGTACACCAATGTCAACTATCCCTTTGCCTTTGACCCGCCCTATCTGCCGGTGCAAAACCCCTGCGGCGTTTACCGCCGCGCCTTTTCCCTGAATAAGGTTGCCGGACAGCGGCAGTATCTGGTCACCGAGGGCATCGACTCCTGCTGCTTTGTTTACCTGAACGGCAGCTTTGTGGGCTACAGTCAGGTGTCCCACAGCACCGCGGAGTACGATGTGACCGACGTTACCCGTGACGGCGAAAACCGCATTGCGCTGGTAGTGCTCAAATGGTGTGACGGCAGCTACATGGAGGATCAGGACAAGCTGCGCATGTCGGGCGTGTTCCGGGATGTTTATCTGCTGTCCAGACCGCAAAACCATCTGCGGGACTTTTTTGTCAAAACCGCCGTTGCCGGCGACAGCGCCACGGTTACCGTCCAAGCCGAGCTGTCGGGCAGTGTTGAGGTAACCGGGACATTGCTGGATGCACAGGGCGGCATTGTGGCAAAGGCTGCGCTGTCGAATGGTACGCTGTGCTTTTCGGTGCCGTCGCCGACGCTCTGGAACGCCGAGCACCCCTATCTGTACACCCTGCTGCTGGAAACGGCAAACGAGGCTGTCAGCAAAAAAATCGGCATCCGCACCGTTGAAGCCAAGGATTGCAGGATACTGGTCAACGGAAGCCCGGTGCGCTTTAAAGGGGTCAACCGCCACGATTCCAACCCGGTTACCGGGTATGCCATCACGCCCGAGCAGGCCATGCTTGACCTTACGGTCATGAAGCTGCACAATATCAATGCCATCCGCACCAGCCACTACCCCAACGCGCCTTGGTTTGCCGAGCTGTGTGACCGGTACGGCTTTTACCTCATTGACGAAGCTGACCAAGAAAGTCATGGTGGATCCAACTTTTTCGGCTTCCATTACCGGGACGGCATGGGCGCGGTGACGCAGGACCCGCAGTTTTACAACGCGTTGCAGGACAGGGTACAGCGCTGT